>NZ_CAHJXS010000002.1:0-394584 GCF_903645345.1 Corynebacterium sp. Marseille-Q2823
TCGTGCCCATGGGGGATATTGAAACCTACCTCCGCCTCCGCAACTCGGGGATTGCGCTGGTGGAGCATATACCGGGCACACCCGATGAGCTTCGCGCGCTCGGCGCCGACCCAGCCGACGCCACAGAGCTTGCCGGTCTGCACCAGGTGTACTTCGGCCCCACCCGCTACACCGGCAAACAACGCAAAGCCCGCGCGTCCGCACTCAACCAACGCCACAGCCTGGGTACCCTCACACTGATTGAAACCTACGTTTCAAAAGTAAAGAAGACCTTGGATGCGTGGAACCTCCGCGCAAAACTCGCCGCTACTCCCGCACACCGCATTCCCACCGTTGCCACCGCACGGCTTAAAGAACTCAAGCGTAAAAGAACCGCCAAACCAGGCGTGCGCATCACCTACAGATCCGAAGGACCCAACACACTCTCCATTACTGACGATGCCACCACGATTGCCAACATGCGCGCAGTCTTAGAATCCACCAACAACACCGACCTCCTACAAGCCGCCAACGACGTCTTCTTCAACCAAGAAACAGCCGGCACCAAGCCCGCTGTGCGCACCCAAGTCATCGTCACACTGAATGAGTTGGACCAGATCATTAACGGTGACGGCGACGAGATCGAGCTCAACCTGACCAACGGTGGGCGCATGACAGGGGCCGAGTTCTTAACCCACAAGTTTGCCGAAATAGGCTACGCCACCATCGTCCACCCCATCGAAGGGCCCATCAACACCTGGCGGCTCGAGCGCGGGGCAAACTTCAAGCAACGCCTTACCCTGCACGCTGAATTCCACACGTGTTCTAGACCAGGGTGTAATAAGCCAGCTGATTACTGCCAAATCCATCACCTCATCCCCTGGCAAGCAGGCGGCTACACCAACATCAAGAACCTGACGTTTTTGTGCGCCTACCACAACGGCATTAATGACGATGACCCTTTAAAACCCACCGGGCGCGGCTACATGTACCGGCTCAACACCGGCGTTAGCTTCATCCCACCGTGGGGTGCCCCGATAACCGCGATGCCGGAATACCAAGAAGCACTAGCCAGACTCACCGCCGAAAAAGCAGCCTCAGCGCCAGCCCAGCCACCGGACCCACCACCCGACAGCAGCTAACACTCAGCCACCAAACACAAAAAGCGCTGGTAACCTGCGACAAAGGTGCTCCCGATAGAAGAACCCGTCAGACAAGACATGCTGACGGGGATATCGGCGATCCCGCACAACGACGGCCGGCCATTGGGCACAGCGGCGATTCATGGTGAGCGTGGGACGGGGACGTCGTCAAGCATAGGCGTATAACTAGGCGTCGACCGGCGGTGGCCCCGGAGTCTCGTCGAGGATCCCCGCGTTTACCAGATAGCTGGCAAGGTCGCCGTAGTTGGTCACCACCTCGTCCGAGTCGTAACCACCCATCACGTACTCAATGACCGCGTTACGACCCTCGAGCACTTCCACCATAACGAATTCCTCATCCTGTCCGAAAATTGCGATCTGGGAACCGCGAGCGGATGTGTAATCCACAACGGACTCCTGCAACCCCACGCGCTCCGCGTCGCGAATGGCTCCCTGATTCTCGGTGTACTGAGCGACCAACTCACCGTCGGCCCCATAGAGGCAGGAAATGGTCGGGACCCACTGCGCGTCGTAGCCCTGATCTGCTGACTCGCCGAAATAGGACGTATCTTCGTAGCACTCGGACGTCAGCTCAGCCAGAGGTGTAGGAACAGACGCTGGCACCTCGGACTCTCGGATAGCGTCAACATCATCGACGTCAATCGTGCGCTCCCAATAGCCAGCATCAGAGGCAGCGACCTCTCCTGGCCCATCATCCAATCCAGCGGCAAAGTCCTTAAAAGCAGAAAACGCCGCCACAAGAGCGAGCCCTGTAACCAGAATAAGACCGAGGATTATTGCTAGAACAATCCACAACACTTTCTTCGAACCGGGCTTCTTCTGTGGCGGTTGCGGCATCCCTTGGCCTTGCCCATTAAAACCGGGAGGCGCTTGGTTGTGCCCAGGTTGGACGTGGTGCGGGTTCTGGCCAAACCCGCGGGGAGGAGACTGAGATTGAGAGTTGTCGAATGGATTCGTCATGTCGCTCAATTTAACAGAGAACCACGTCACACAAACCCTAAAAATGCAGGATGCGAGGCCTAATCCCCACCGGTAACTGTGATGCTTTTCGGTCTGGCAGGCCCGAGCACTAGACTTTTTACCCGATGACTACTTTCGCCGAACTCGGCCTCCCCCGCGATGTTGTTCATATCTTAGACAAACAGGGCATCACGACCCCCTTCCCTATCCAAGAAGCCGCTATTCCCGACGCCCTCGCTGGCAAGGACGTCCTCGGCCGTGGCCCCACAGGCTCGGGAAAGACCTTTACGTTTGGTCTCCCTATGCTGGCCCGATTGGCGGAGTCCGGGGTGTCGCGTCCGGCCCACCCGCGCGGGCTGGTCCTAGCACCGACGCGCGAGCTGGCAACCCAGATCCAGCAGCGCTTAGACGAACCCGCGGCGGCATTGGGACTGCGGGTACTGGCAGTCGTCGGGGGTGTCAACATCAACAACCACATTCGCTCGCTTGCCCGCCCGGTTGACCTGCTCGTTGCCACACCGGGACGCGCCCAGGACCTCATCGACCAGGGCAAGCTCTTCTTCGACCACGTCACTATCACCGCCCTCGACGAGGCGGACCAGATGGCGGACATGGGTTTCCTCCCCCAGGTACGCAAGCTGCTCAAACTCACGCCGGTCGATGGTCAACGTTTGCTCTTCTCCGCCACCCTCGACGGCGAAGTCAACAAGCTGGTCAACCAGTTCATGCACGATCCCGTCACCCACTCCACCGCCCCCGTCGAGGCAGCAGTCGACACGATGGAACACCACCTTATTTTCATCGGCACCCGCGAGGCCCGCAATGACGTCGTTCTTCGCCTCGGCGCACGCAAGGGCAAGACCATCATGTTTATGCGAACCAAGCATGGCGTCGACAGGCAGGCCAAAAAGCTGCGCCGCGTCGGAATCAACGCGCTGCCCTTGCACGGCGATAAGGGCCAGGGCTCACGTACCAAGGCCATCGAGGGCTTCGCAGACGGCAGCGTTCCGGTACTCGTCGCCACCGATATCGCTGCCCGCGGTATCGACATCGCCGACGTCTCCCTTGTCGTCCACGTCGATCCGCCAGCTGAGCACAAGGCCTATCTGCACCGCTCCGGCCGTACTGCACGCGGAGGCGACTCCGGCACCGTAGTCACACTCGTCACCGACGAGCAACGCGATGAGGTGGCAAAGCTCATCGCGAAGGCGGGCGTTGCACACACCGACCTCGACATCAGTGACCGCGCCAACCCAGCCAGCAGCCCCGAGCTCGCCCAGATGACGGGAGCTCGCAAGCCCAACGGCGAACCGCTCGGCCCACCACACCAGCAACCATCAAAGAAGAAGCCACAGAGTCAGTCCGAAAGACAGTCTGCGCGTCGACGATCGGGTAGCCGTAACCAGCGCCGCCGACGGGGCAACGCAGGTCAGCGATGATTCTCCAGCCTAAAACCTGGCAAACCCGGATGACCATGCACGAGGAGGCGGCCAACGAGTATCTCGCACGCTACCGCCACCCGGGCTCGTATCACCCTGTCTACGACTTCCTTTTCGAGTACTACCCCGTCCGCCCGTCGCACCTGCGGCGTTGGCACCCAGGCGTCGGTGTGACTCTGGCCGGCGAGGTCCCACATGCTCAGTGGAACTACTACCACCGCACTGATGAGGGCGTCACGGTGGACACTGAGGCCTTCCTCGCACGCCGCGGTAGCACCGTTCGTTACATCCTGAATCTGCTAGAAAAGACCACGCATAACCCCACCCAATTCGATTGCTTTGGCCTGCACGAATGGGCCATGGTCTACCACACCGATTCTCCTCGCCATGACTTGCCGCTGCGGTTAGGGGCGGAAGGGACGAATGAGGTCGTCGATAGGCACCGCATCAAGTGCACGCATTACGATGCCTTCCGCTTCTTCACTGAGCCCGCGCGCCCGCTCAACCTCACGGTGCTGACTCGCGAGGGGCAACCGGAGAACGACCAGGCTGGCTGCGTCCATGCGACTATGGATTTGTATAAATGGGCGTGGAAATTGGGGCCATTGGTGCCGGGTGAGTTGTTCCTCGACACCTTCCGGCTAGCCGTGGCAGCACGCACACTTGATATGGAAGCGTCACCCTACGATTGCCGAGAGTGGGGCTTTGGGGTCGTCCCCATCGAAACGGCGGAAGGAAAGTCCGAGTACGTGCGTCGCCAACGCGCGCTTGCCGACGCCGCCGAGCCCCTGCGCGCGCGGCTTGTCTCCCAAATTCGCGCCGCACTGCCCGCTACAATGAGGAACCATTGATGTGACCCGACGGGGCGCGCTGTGCCGCCCCGCGAAACCAGCGCGGAAGGAAAGAGATGGCCCGGCACTCGGATGGAAAGAATAACTACGCATTTGCACCGTGGGTCATCATCGTGGCCGTTTTAGCGGTGCTAGCGCTGGTTATCGGAGGGTTCTTCCTCTTCCGCGGAAACGATTCCGATTCCGGTGAAACGGTGGCGGCAGAATCAACTACAGCTAAGACGGAGGAGACCTCTACTGCAGAGGCGACAACGTCGGCCGCGCCTGCGTCGTCGGAAACGGCGAAGGACACCGAATCGACGTCGGCCGCCCCCAGCTCGGAGGAAAAGGCCGCAGAGGCACAGGTTGCGGCGAATACTTTGTTCCTCTTGGATACGTCCGAGAACCTCACGCCCTATTTCGACGCGGTAAGCCAGGGTGTGGCTGAGGCGGCGTCGGCGGCCGGCGCGGAGGGAAGCCAGGTGGGCCTTTGGAACTACTCCTCTCCTCTTTCCGCCTCGGCAACCGTGGGTTACCGCCAAAACGTGTCGTATGGGGATGCCGATAACGTTGCCTATGCTGTAGGTATGTTTGGCACGGGTGGCGTTCCGCAAACCCGCAGCGCTGTGGTAGCCGCGCTGGATAACGCCATCGACCAGGTGGCTGAAAGCGGAAAGGACACACGCGTTGTGCTCGTGACCACCGGCACGCAGCAAGATATGGATGATGCTGCCTTCGCCGAAGCCGTAAAGAATGCCCGCGGCGAAGGAGTGAGCTTGAGCGTGGTGCACGTGGGTAACGGCGAGAAGGATGCTGAACTCGAAAAGCTGGCTGATTCCTACAGCACGGTCGCAGATCCATCCGATGCCCAAGACAATGCAACGGCCATCTCGGCCGCAGTCGGCGCACGCTAGACGCGGGCTCTCGTGCAAAGCGAGTCCGCGGCGTGCGCTCCCAAAGCGCAGAAAGCCGCCGCATCTTTCCCCAGGGCACTGACGTGAGCAGCAGTGCAGGAAAGACGCGGCGGCGAGTGGCGCGAGTTTAAGAGCTCCTGCGCTTACGGCGAGCAGCGAGCTCGTCGAGGCCAATAACGATGTCAGTCTCTTCTTCCTCCACGACGCGCTCGGCCGGGAAGGACGTGATGGTGCCGGAGAGCTCCTTAAGGATGCCAGGTACGGCGATACCGAATACGCCTTGGCCTCCGGCGAGGAGGTCGATGACTTCATCGTTGGACCGGCACTCATAGACCGTGGTGCCGTCGGAGACAAGCGTGAGCTCCGCCAAGTCATTAACGCCGCGATCCCGCAGGGATTCCACGGCGAGGCGGATGTTCTGCAGAGAAATACCGGTGTCCAGAAGGCGCTTGACAATCTTGAGCACCAATACGTCCTTAAAAGAGTACAGACGCTGGGAGCCAGAACCACGCGCGGTGCGGATAGAGGGCTTGACCAGGTCGGTGCGTGCCCAGTAATCCAGCTGACGGTAGGTAATGCCGGCTACCTGACACGCGATGGGAACGCGGTAGCCCAACTCCTCGTCCGGTCCGACGTCGAAGAGGGATTCCTGGACGTAGCCGTTCGTTGCGGCGTCATCGAGCGGCAGGGCGCGGGACTCGGTGCGGTTGTTTTTACTGCTCACGTAATTACTCCAGTGATGTTTGAGGGGAGTTCTATTTTTCTATTAAAGGCCACGTCAGCGACCACGTCAAGGGTCGCCCTTCGTGAACCTCTAGTAGAACTTTAGACTTCTTTGGTCACTTTGTCATCATTAGTCACACGCGTGTCATTAAAAAAATCGCTGATGACAAGAAAAGCGGCACCCAGAAACGGTGCCGCTGTGTTTAGTCTGTTGTGCTGGCAAGTATGCCGAGCCGACCGCTACCCTTCTACGTACGAAGCTCAGCTGGATGCGCGGGCCTTAGTCTTCATCTTCCGGCGAGTCGCCCCCAAGCAAATCTTCTTCGGAAATGCCGGAATCACGCATCAGCTGCTCAAAGTCATCGTCTTCCTGAGCTTTCTGCCGGGCCGCCATCTCTTGAAAATCGCGCGACCTCTTCTCCGGGAAGGTCTCTGGGGACTTAGCCTCGCGCTCGAGACCGTAGTACTCCTTAAGGTCTTCATCGCTAATGTAAACAGCGACCTCCTCGAGCACTTCCTTCTCAAAGCGGACGGGCACCCCGTAGTGATCTGCAAGGACGAGGGCGTCACAGATGCGGGCGTCGTGCTCCTCACCTGTTCCGTCGACCACGTCGACCATGAAAGCGCCCTTGTGGTACTCGGAGACACAAATATGCTCGATCCCATCAAGCTGGTCGGCGAAGGCAATCAGGAGTTCATAGGTACTAGGCCGCGCGTTGTAATGGCGCTCCAGCACCTGGAGAACGCGGGCTCCATCAATGGGCGAGACCCACACAGGTACGTGCCGGTCTGCTTCTTCCCAGTAAAAGAGGGCGCACAGGCTATTCTCGGGGCCGACGGGGTGGATTCCTAAAAATTTCAATACTTCTGCAGTCATGGCACCCACTTTTCCACACTTTCCTCACGCGTGGCGATTAACAGAGCAGCCCTCTAATCCGCTAAGGGCGGAACTCGTCCCGCAGCTCAGTCTTGACCAGCGTTCCATGAAGGGACAGAACAAGCGCCGCCATCTGCTGCGAGAGCTCTTCGGCCTGCTGCGGGGCCGTATCAGACTTCGAATGCGCCACCGGTGAAGCCACCTGTGAAATCATGTCTGCCTGCCGGCGGGCGGCATTGCGCAGCGACTTCAATTGCCGTGCCTCAAAGCCGAAGGACTCTAAGGCGACAGCCGCCGACACAATAGACACGTCATCCGTGTCAAAGAATCCCGCCGGATCCGGCTTAATGAGCCCCACCGAGACCAGCTCCGCAATGTTTTCTTGCGTGGTCCCGGCTTGGTCGGCCACGTCGGCGTCGGTAAGCCTGGTCACCACTGGTGCTCGCAGCTGCTCGGCACTGATCAGTGCCTCAGCCTGGGAGGAGACAATGGCGGTGACTTGCCCCGAATCCATCGCCTCCAGCTGCTCACGTATGACCTTGAGCGGCGTGTAGTGGTCGCGCTGCGCGGTCAGAATGTAGCGCAGACGGTCAAGATCCTTCTGGTAGTAGCGACGGTAGCCCTTCGCGGTGCGTTCCGGAGTAATCAGACCCTCAGATTCCAAAAAGCGAATCTTCGACACCGTCACGTCCGGGAACTGCTTCTGCACGTGCTTCAGCGTTACGCCAATAGACATGGGCTTTTGCTTGGTCTTCTTGGCCGCCGAAGATGCTGTTGCTGCAGCTGCGGTGGACTTCTGAGCGCTCACGATGGGACTACTACTGCTTTCTACGCGGATTCACTTTGACAAAGGGCAGGCACAGTGAGGAAGCAAGACCGGCTGCTCCCCTCGTACCCCCGCTTCGTCCTTGCTGACAGGTACTGCCCTATTTAGGGGCGATGAAGACGAGGCGGAACTTACCAATCTGGATTTCGTCGCCTACTTCCAGTACCTGCGCATTGCGCGGCTCGCGATTGACGTAGGTGCCATTGAGCGATCCGACGTCCACGACCTCGAACTGGCCATCCTTGGCGCGGAATTCTGCGTGGCGGCGGGAGACGGTGACGTCATCGAGGAAGATGTCTGCTTCCGGGTGACGGCCGGCGGTGGTGGTCGGCTGATCAAGCAAGAAGCGCGCGCCAGCATTCGGGCCTCGCTTCACGACGAGCAGGGCCTGGCCTTCAGCCAGGTTCTCAGCACCAGCAACGGAGGCGTCGGAACCCGCCGCGGTGCCGTTTTCCATCTCCTTAAGAAGATCAGCGCGGAAGACAGAAGTAGTCTCTGCCTGCGGTTCCGGCGTTCCGGTATTCTCGCTCATTTTTACCTCCGAAGGGTCGGATCGATGTTGACTCATTCCATATTAGCGACTCCGCTGCGCGCGCGAGTCGCCTCTCCACAAATACATTAACGGAAAATGTTTCCTATGCCTTTGAGCACGGAATTTCCCCCGCCAGACAATGGATTATCGGAAACCATATAAGTCCAGGTGGCACTCGGGCGGGACAGTCCATGATCCTCTAGGTGCGCACCATCGGCATCAATAAGCACGGTCTTAAAAGTATCGACGGCATCATCAACCGCGCGCTGCGCCAAATCCTTGAATTCGCGTACCGCGATGCGGTGGTATTCATCGATAGGTGTCTCGCGAGCAATGGCACGCAAGTGAATGGATTCACGCACGTCATCCATCAGCTCCAAGTGGTCGGCCCACGCCAAGTCGAGGTGGTAGAGCATGATCTCGCGGGCAGCGCGCTCACGGGCATCCACGGGGACGTCGCTTAGCTCGGCGGCGCGATCGGGTGCTCGCTCAGCGAGCTCCTGCCAGGCCTGGTCTGTATCGAGCAACTTGGCACGGCGCTCATCGATAATGATGCGCTGATCCGCCAGCAGCTGGTTGTACTTCCACGTCTGCGCGTGAATCTCCAGCAACTGGCCTTCCGTCACCCGCTGACAGTGTGCGATGAAGTCTCGGACACGCTTGGATTCAATGAGGCCATCAGCATCTGGACGCGCCGACAGGGACTCATCTTCCCCACCCTGCTGAACTACGTCGTCCTCCAAGGAGACGAAGAAGAGTGACATGCCCGGATCTCCCTGCCGGCCCGCACGGCCGCGCAGCTGGTTGTCCAACCGCGAGGAACGGTGCCGCGAGGTGCCAAGTACTGCCAAACCGCCCTTCTCGACGACCGCGTCGCGGTCAGCTTCGTCCGCGCCGCCCAGCTTGATATCGGTGCCGCGGCCCGCCATCTGCGTTGAAACGGTCACGCGCCCCACGTCGCCTGCCTCCGCGACGATGCGTGCTTCGTCCTCGTCGTTCTTAGCGTTGAGGACGTTGACAGTAATGCCGCGCTCACGCAAAGCTGCAGCGAGGTCCTCGGACTCCGCGACATCGTGGGTACCAACGAGGACCGGCTGACCCGTGCTGTTGATCGCAACGATCTCGTTGACGATGGCGCGCGATTTTTCGTCCACAGACGCGTAGATGCGGTCTGCTTCATCGAAGCGCTGCAGTTCCTTGTTGCGGTCGATGACCGAGACGTGCAGGTCATAAAACTGTCGCAACTGGTCGGTGGCCTCCACCGCGGTGCCCGTCATGCCACAGACCAAGGGATAGCGACGCATGAGCTCCTGCAGCGTAATGGTGTCGAGGATGCGCCCACCTTCTGATACCTCCAGGCCTTCTTTGGCCTCCACCGCTGCTTGGAGTCCATCCGGCCAGCGTTGTAGCTCGGCCACGCGGCCGCGGGAGGCGTCGATAAGCTGCAGCTTTCCGTCCGTGATGATGTAGTGAATGTCACGGATGAGCAGCGCCTTCGCGTGTAGCGCCAGGTTGACCTTCACCAGTACGGAGCCGATATTCTCTTCCGAATACAGCGAGTCAATACCCAATTCCCGCTCGACTCGCGCCGCACCATCATCGGTGAGCGCCACCGTGCGGCCGTCCTCCGCGATGACATAGTCCTGCTCCTCGCGCAAGCGCGAGACCACGTTGGTGATGTGGCCCGTAGATTCCTCACCGGGGCGATTTCCGGCGAGGACGAGGGGGACGAGGGCTTCGTCGACAAGCACAGAGTCCGCCTCATCCACCAACGCCACGTCCGCGCGCGCCTGCACCGTCTGCTCCCGGGAGGTGATCTGGTTATCCCGTAGCACATCGAAACCGAGCTCATTAACCGGCGCATAAATGATGTCGGAAAGGTAAGCCCCGCGCCGCTCTTCCGGCCCCATTTTCTCCGTCACGGAAGCCACCGTGAGTCCAAAGAACTCCACGAGTGGGCGCATCCATTCGGCGTCACGCGCCGCTAGATAATTATTAACCGTCACCAGGTGCACGCGCTTGCCGGTGAGCGCGAAACCAGTCGCAGCCATGGCACCCACCAAGGTCTTTCCCTCACCGGTGGCCATCTGGATGACGTCACCTTCCAGCAAACGAAGCACGGCCTGGGACTGGACAGTAAACGGGCGCATGCCAAGCTTGCGTTCGCTCGCCACGGCCAATGCCGCGAGGAAACGAGACTTATCTGCAATTCCCCCGTCTTTCACGCAAGCGCGCGCAGTGGCGGCAACGTCAGCATCCGACAGGTTCGCGATATCCTCCACCGCGGAATCTGCGGCCGTCACAACGGCTTTCGACTTCTTGTTGTTGCGTTCGGACTGCGCGCCCATTGCCTTCCAGAACCAATCGAATGCGCCCATGAGCACTCCTCCATCCTTGTGCGTCATACAGGTCTTCTATCGACTCTAGTCAACCCCGGTTCGCAAGCGTGCGTTCGCCCTTATATCCTTACGGACATGCAATCCGTGAACGTGTCGCTCCCCTCCAGCACCGGTACCGCGATGGCCGGAACCATCGACTTCCCTGACTCCCCTCCGCAAGCCTTCGCCATCTTCGCGCACTGCTTTGCCGGTTCGCGCCATACCCCCGGCGCCGCTCGTGTGAGCAAGCAGCTGACTAACTTTGGCATCGCTACCCTACGCTTTGATTTTCCTGGCCTAGGCCAATCCGAAGGAAATTTCGCGGACACCTGCTTTAGCCAAAACGTTGCCGATATCCAGGCTGCTGCCGACTGGCTAGCACACAACTATTCCGCACCACAGCTACTCATGGGCCATTCACTGGGCGGGGCTGCCGCTCTGGCCGCGGCCAACAACATTCGCTCCCTCAAGGCTGTGGCCACCATCGGCGCCCCCTTCGATCCTGCACACTCCGTGCTGCACTACGCCGACAAGATCGGCGAGGTCGACGCCAACGGTGAAGTCGAGGTCACCCTTGGCGGCCGGGCGCTGACCATTTCGCGCCTCTTCCTCGAAGACCTTGCTGAGACCAACCCGGAGGACTATCTTCCGCGCCTGCGCAAGCCCCTCATGGTGCTGCATTCCCCCATTGATCAAACGGTGGGCATTGATAACGCGCAAAATATTTTCCGGACCACGCGCTATCCCAAGTCCCTCGTCGCCTTGGATAAGGCCGATCACCTGGTGACTAAGCAGGGCGCGGCAGCCCGTGCCGCCGACCTCATCGGGGCTTGGGCGGAGCAGTTTATTGTTCCGGAGAACATTCCCACCCCAGTTGCTGAGGACTCCGCGCTTGCAATTCCGGCAGTTGGAACCAGGATGGGCGTCGTCGTGCGCCACAATGACCGATCGGTGAGCGCTGACCGCACGAAAAAGAACGGCGGCAAAGGCCAAGGTTTCACCGCGGAAGGCCTTCTTATGTCCGCAGTGGCTACGGCAAGCACTCAGGCCATCAAAGAAGCAGGCAAGGCGCAGAAAATCGACGCGAAGGTGCTCGAAGCGGTATCTGTCAGGGTTAACCAAGAATCCGAATCTCGTTTCACACGTACGGTGACGCTTCCTGGCTTTCTGAGCGCCGATCAACAACGCGCGCTTGCCGACGCCGCCGCTTCCACCACCATCGATTCCCTCCTCGCTGTGGACATCGCCACCACCGTGGCAACCACTGCAGAATAAGCCGCCCATGGTTGTTCTTAACCCACTTGACCCTGCCGCCCGCTGTCCCTGCGGTACCGGCCTAAGCTTCGGCGAGTGCTGCTCGCGCTACCATGCCGGCACACCCGCCCCCTCAGCGGAGACCCTGATGCGCTCGCGTTTCAGCGCTTTCGTCGCCGGCGACGAGGATTATTTGCTGCGTACCTGGGACCCCGAAACCCGCCCCGAGCGCCTCGACCTAGCGGATACTGGGATCCGCTTCTACCGCCTCGACATTATCGACACCGTCGCCGGCGGCCCCTTGGACCAGACCGGCATCGTTGAATTCGAAGCCTTTTACAAGGGGGCCGCGAAGGGCTCGCAGCGAGAGCGCTCCTCTTTCCACCGCCAAAACGGGCAGTGGGTCTATTCCGCCGGAGAGTTTTAGCTGCCGCTAAAACAAAGGTTGAACTGGGATTTGTCGAAGCGAATACCGCTGGTGTAATCTGTAGCAGTTGCACCTAATGGTGCGGCAGCGGACTATGGCGCAGTTTGGTAGCGCACTACACTGGGGGTGTAGGGGTCGCAGGTTCAAATCCTGTTAGTCCGACAAAATTTAGGCTGGTCAGATTTCTTCTGACCAGCCTTTTCTTCTGGAACGAGTCGACAGGTTAAGGCTTAAGCCTTGGGTTACGGCTTAAGGGACATTTCGTGTGGATTTGCGGCGTGTCGCACTAAGGGACATTTCGTGTGGATTTAGGAGCGTCCGGCCCAGCCTTTTCTTATGCCTAAGCTGGGGTTCCATTCGTTGTCGATGCCGGTGTCGAATGTGGCAGGTCGCCCGTCTGGGTGGCCGCGCCGTTTGAGTTCTTCTTTTGCCCAGGCTGCGCGTGCTGCTTTTTCTCCTTGGCGTCCGAAGTCTTGTTGCTTGGCTAACTCCAGTGGCGCTACCGGGTCTTCGGTGTGGGTGTAGAGCCACCAGTCCATGGTGATGCGCTGATGCTCATCGAACATGCCACGATGGTTTCCTGCTAGGTCTTTGAGCTGTTTGTTGATGCCACCTTCCAGCAGGTTCGTGGTGGCTTTTAAATCCTGTGTGACACCTTCAGGCGGGTCAAGGAAGGTAAATAATTGTCCGGCGTGGATGAGCTTTTCTAGCCGTTTTAGAGCCCTGCGGGCGTTGCGGTGGGTGTACCACCATTTCTGGTTGGGGCTGACCCATTTCGGTACTTGGCCTGCTGGTATAGCACTGCGGTAGGTTCGCTCTTTAAGCCAATCAGCAAAGGTAATGCGGGTGTGGTGGACTGCAGCTGTAAACCGCGCAGCATCGTCGGGATTGCGTACTTGGACAAGCATGTAGCCCAGTTTCCGGATTGCTTTATGCGCTGGGTGAATCGGGTTGCGGCTGATATCAGCAAAAGTGTTGCGTTGGACGTGAACTAAGCAACGCTGGATGGTCACATCGGGCCATTTAATACGCAGTGCCTTGAGTGCTCGCCTGCCCCGTCGGTGGTGACGATGAGTGGGTGCGCGATTTTGTCGAGCAGTTTCAGGTACTCGTATGAGCTTTCACGCAGGCACCAGTGCCAGGCGATGACGTGTGTTTCGGTGCAGGCTACCAGCAGGCATTTCTTGTGGAAGTAGGTGCCGTCGATAAAGACCTGGTCATAAACACGATAGGGGTCAGTAGACGTGGGCACGGTGATAAACCACAGCAGCTTGAACCACCGGGTCAAAGTCCGCCTTGTTACCCCAAGGCGTTTGGCTAAATGGTCTGCGGATTCGCCGGAAAGAATCCAGTCAATAAAGATTTTGAAGTGCCGAATCTCGCTGGTGTGTGCGCGGGTATTAATCGATGAAACGTTGCATTTAGGACACAACCAGCGCTGGGTTCCTGCCGCGGTTTTGCCGTTCTTAACCAGTCCGTGGCCGCACATGTCACACGACGGCCGATTCCTATTAGCCATAGGAATTGGCCTTACCGCACCAGCAGCAGTCCTCCTATCACAGACCTAGGACTATCCAGTGTTGATTTCACAGATCGGGCCGTTGGAACCGATTCAAAATCAAGATCACCGTATTATCCCAGGCTGCCCCGGGAATCCGTATCGGTTTATCCACACGAAATGTCCCTTAAGCCTGGGTTACTACGCCCACGGTAAATAGAGGTCGAATAATTCAATTTTTTAGCGCTTATTTACCGTGAACGACATGTATCGCCAAGCAAGGCCACTCCATGTTTCTCACCCTCATGGGGTAGATAGTGTTTCAAACTCTGGCCAAAGCTCGGGTTAGGGCACTATTACAATCCATGGAATTGTTATTGATCTACCTCGCAGTGGTGTTTGGCTGCGGCCTCGTTGCGTGGGCGGTGCGATTGCCGCCTCTCATCGGGTTTCTCGTCGCTGGCTTCGCGCTCAATGCCGGGGGTATCGAGCACGTTGAAGCGTTAGATCTTTTCGCCGACATCGGTGTTACGCTGATGCTTTTTGCAATCGGGTTGCGCCTCGATCTGAGGGCCTTGACCGACAAGGCTGTCTGGCTTACCGCCACCGCGCACGTGCTCGTGATGACCCTCCTCGGCATGGGTTTTATCACGGCTCTCGGCGCACTCGGCGCATTCGGTCCGACCAGTTTTTCGATAGCGGTCAACGTCGCCCTCGTGCTGAGTTTTTCCAGCACCATCGTGGTCGTCAAAATCTTGCAAGACCGCGGCGATGAACAAGCCCTCTACGGCAATATCTGCATCGGCGTCCTCATCATGCAGGACATCATCGCTGTCGTCTTCATGAGCATCCTGCGGGGAGAGCCACCAAGCTTAGCGGCCGTGTTGCTTGTCCTCATCGTCCCGCTGCTAGCGCTGACTACTCGCCGCTGGTACAAGCTCGGGCACGGTGAGCTGGGCGCGCTCTTTGGCATCGTCATGGCGCTGCTGCCTGGTTATGCTCTCTTCGAGTGGGTCGGCCTCTCCGGAAGCCTCGGCGCGCTCATCATGGGCGTGGTGCTCTCCCGCTCCCCTGGCGCAGAACAGCTCAGCCATTCACTGTTTACCCTCAAAGAACTGCTGCTGGTTGGCTTTTTCGTCAACATCGGTTTCCTGGGCCTACCAACGTGGCACAACATCGTCGACGCCGGGTTGCTCCTGCTGCTTTTGCCCATCCAGGGCCTCGCTTACTGGGCAATCCTGTGGATGTTGGGACTGCGCAACCGCACTTCTGTCCTTGCTTCCCTGTTGCTGGCGAACTACTCTGAGTTCGCCCTTATCATTGCCGCTGTGGGAGTACAGGACGGCTGGCTCAACCAACGCTGGCTGCTGTCACTCGTGCTCGCTGTTTCGTTGAGCTTTGTCATCTCGGCAATCCTCAACCCACAAAACGTCTCGCGAGCTACACACCTAGCCAAGCGACTGCCGGCCCGCCCACCGCACAAGATTCACCCGGAGGATCGCCCCATCGAGCTTGGCGACGCCCATGCGCTCGTCCTCGGCGTAGGACGGCTCGGCCTTTCCTGTTACAAGGAGCTCGTCGACGTCTACGGCGCCAAGGTTTTGGGAGTGGAACACGATCCAGCACGAGTTCGCCATCTCCAAGAGAGTGGCTACAACGTCGTGGAGGGCGATGCAACAGATATCGACTTCTGGGAGCGCGTCAAGGACAGCCACCAGATCGATATGATTATGCTCGCCATGCCGGCCCAGCACGCGAACGTAGACGCCGTCAAGGAAATCTACGCTTCCCGCATCAATACCGAAGAATGCACCATCAGCTCGGTGGCCATGTACCGTGAAGACGTCGAGGACCTGCAGGAGCTCGGGCTCAGTGTCGTTGTGCACTTGCAGGACGGTGCCGGCGAATCCCTAGCGGAGCGAACTTTTACGGAGAATCAGCTACGGCACTTGCGCAACGAGGGCGAGCTTTAGAAAAACGTCCTCCGCGGCATCCAGCCCGCTCCCTGCTGAGACCGGCTCCTGTGTCCGGACTCAGCGTCCAATGGGTGCTTAGCTGTTAGCACGCCACGGGATCCCCTCCTTGGGCAGGTAGCCCAAAAGGTAGAGGTAATCCATCGCGCCCAGAATAGAAACGACGAGACCGCCACCGAGGATAGCTGCGAGGAATGTGTAGCCAGCCATGGAGGAGGAATCGACGTCCTTTCCGTCTTGACCGTCTTTGCCATCCTTCCCGTCAGCGCCGTCGCGGCCATTTAGACCGTTAAGACCGTCGCGCCCGTCCTGGCCATCGACGCCATCGCGGCCGGGTGCGCCCGGTGCACCGTTGGCACCGTCGCGGCCATCCTTGCCGTCGATACCATCCTTACCGTCTTTTCCATCGCGGCCTGGTTCACCGTCCTTACCGTCTTTGCCGTCCTGAGCCTCAGCACCGTCGGTGGTAGAAGTCGAGGGTTCGGTCGTCGTAGGCGTCTCAGACTCCGATTCCTCGGGCTCGGTGGTCTCAGAAGGGCTCGGCGTTACTGAGCTAGACGGCTCAGAAGACGCGGGGGATTCTGAAGGCTCAGTGGTCTTAGACGTCGAAGGAGAAGCGGGCTTGTCGTTGCTTACCTTCTTGCCATTGAGCATATCCGCACACTTCTGGCCTGCCGGTGCGTTAATCTCCGCGAGCGCAGAAGCGGAAGCCGAAATGCCTGAGAGCGTAGACTCGATCTCCTTTTGCTGGGTCTCGCTCAATTTCAAATCCTTGGCCGCGCTGGCACCTGGGAAAAGACCTGCGATGGTGACAGCGGCATTGAAGATCTTCAGAACGGTGGCCACACCGGTGCCAAAAGCACCGTCAGCAAACTTGATGAGGCCAGAAACGGTCTTCTTGGCGGCATCTGGATTCTTTAAGTCCACCTCTGCATCAGCGTTATCAATCTTGGCGATGGCCATGCCTTGCGCGCGTGCGAGATCCCAGGTGACGTCCTTGTCTGCCTCACCATCACGAACAAGTTTGGCAATTCCCTCCCACGAGCTTGCGCCAATCTTCTTGATGAAGTCAGAAGGCACAAGTTCACCGACGACTGGGATTACTTCCCACACCGTCTGGAGCAGCTTGTTTCCACCGTCGTAGAAAGCCCTTGCAAGGTCCAGCTTGCGCTCGAGAATCTCGCCTTCTTTGCCTGGGGCATCGGTGATCTCACACACCAATTTGCCGTTCTTCTCTACGACCTTGATAGTCGCGTCAGCCGTCGATGCCTCGGCGGTTTCCAGCTCATCGAGTGTCGTTGGCTTGCCGTTTTCCGCGCCGTAGAAGCCAAAGTCGTTGTCTCGGGATTCACGCTCCAACTCCTCAATGGTGTTGTCGCCCGCGTTGTTTGAATCGATCAGGTTGCCGTCTTCGTCGAAGGCGGTGCCATTGACGTCGACAGTGTCAGCGCCGGACTGTTCGTGGACAAAAGACGTATCGCTCGGCTCCTCAACGGCGAAGGTCTGCGGGGCGACAATAACGGAAGAAAAGGTTGCTACGGCCACTGCGGTGGCAACGATGCGAGAGTGTAGGGAACGCATGCGAAGTCTTTCTTGCAAGTCGATGAGCACACACTTAACACAGTGAGCTAAGTGCTTAAGGTTCGGACGTGGTCACCATACAACCGTCGAAATATATTTTCTACATTTGAGTAACTATTCGTTACCCCCGTTTGGAAACCCCCAGTTCAGCATCAGTGCAGTTCACAGCGTCAACATCGTTGACAATACGATTATCTTACCCCCATCACCAACGGATAACTTGCGGATAGATGCCGAGTTTAGCCGCCGACACCCCGGCCCTCCCCAGGTGCCAATAGAAAGAACTACCCGCTTTCACATTAAGAAAGCGGGTAGAGAAACGGCGACGATGACGCGCCAAGAGGCAATCCTCAGTTACGTTGCTGCATTAGTCAGTCGTGCCACTAAGACTGCGCATGATGCCACCAAATTCAATGTCCATGTAGTGAGTGAGAATCTCGAAAATATAGTCTGAATCAAATCCACGCAAGGGACCCTTGGTACTCAGCATGGCTAGACCATGAGCGCCCGCCCACACGGAAATTACCAAGGTGAAAAGAACCCACGGGGTGCGCGGCCCGTCAACTTCATCGATTGCCTCACGCATGAGAGACATAATGAAGCCAAAAGCCCGTCCAAATTCGCTAAAGTCACGTTGGAGCTCAACCGCTTTGTTCGCGTTCGGCAAAAAGTCGTCCTCGAAGGACATGGGAACAATCGGCCCGGACGCGATCTTGATGAGAGCTTCAAAGCCCTTCGGATCAGCCAACGCATGCGAGACGTAGCCGTACCCGGTGGCCTTAATCTTGGACATTACTTTAGCGTCTTCCGGAAGCGCAGCTACCTGCCGGAAAATGAACTCATAGTTGACCTTGTCCAAATACCGCTCAAGGAAGCTGGCCAGCTCTTGATCGCTTTCAATCAGGTGCTCAGCTTCCTGCACACTAAGGCCCGCCCGCTTCGCAGCACCACCGATATGAAGACCGGTAACGCCGTGGTCAAGTGCCTCCTCAATAGCACCACGCAGCAACGCCGTACGCTGTTGATCCTCGGTTCCCCGTGGGTAATCCTTGGCCTTTGCTACCAACGCCTCCGGCTGCTCTCCCACCAAGCCATAAGGAATAGTGCGCTCGACGCGCTCTCCCCTAAAGAATGGGTAGAGGCCGACGCTCAGGGTGTCCATAACAGCGCCGAATGTCTGTTTTTTCGCTGCCGGCGACAGGTAACGCAGGATTCCTTCAGCTGCCAGTTGCGTCACGCCGTGTAGGTGGGAAAAAATCGACAGCGCCGACAACAAAGTCCCATCAACATCGGGATCCACTCCGCCAGATTCCTTGATAGCCTCCTCGGTCAACTCAAAAAGAATCTGCATGATAGGACATATTTCGACATCCCCATCAGGATTAACAAAGTCCTCTGCGGTGACGCCGACCCGAGGAGTAGCGTGAACCGCAGAAAATGCCGCAAAGGCAGAAGGATCCTCCACTGCGAAGGAGAAATACGCCAGCGCCGTGGCGCGAAGCTTATCCACGGCCGTCGCATTCTCAGGCAAACGCTGGAGATGCAGATCAACGAGTGAGGTAAGCGCCTCGTTCAGGGTGCGCTTGGTTTCCTTTACAAGCTCAGCTTCAGAGGCAAAGAGCTCTTGGGCTTCCGCTAGCGGAACATCCACTTGATCGGCCACCTCCCGGAGGCGCACCTCATCAATGCCCGCTTTGGCAATAACACGGCCGGCCTGCTCAATAAGGAGCTGGCGCGAGGGTTGGTTACCTTGTTCCACACCTACTGAAGTAATCACAGAATTCAGCTTACCTAGGAAACAATCACTTTTAGGCCCATAAACAAAGGATAGGAATATGCACAGGTTTTCTTAAGCTTTCGCCCGCACTGTAAGACAATCCACCCCGTCACCCCAAATTCAAAGTATACGTTGCTGTAAAACTTATACAGTCCCGCCCGCTATGCGGACGGGACCCCTGAGCGTTCAGGCTACGTGTCGCACAATGCCGGAACCTTGATGTGGCTCGGAACCAAGCGCGACAATCGCTTTACTTCTGCTCATCCCCCTGAGGAGCCTCAGCGCCCTGGTTGCCAATGCGCTCATCGAGCTGGTCGCGAGCGGAGTCAATCTTATCCGCCTTATCCTCGCCCAGCTTGCCCTTAGCAAGATCTGCACCCTTATCCAGTGCGCTATCCGAAATCTGCTCGCCCTTATCGGAGTTCAGAGCATCCTTTGCCTTGTCAAAAATACCCATTACTTTGTTCCTTCCTTAAGTAAATGCTGTCCTAACAGTGGTGACCCTCACGGCCCGAGTGTGCCGGATACTGCGCAATGCCAGCGACAGTGGGAGGCGTTAGCCGACTCCCCGAGCGACAAGCACGCGCACCATGGTCGGCACATTCAAGCTGAGCGCCATCACGTCACCCCACCGTACCGACTCGCCGTGCTCTTCGCCACAAACGTTATAAATCGTTATACATCTAGAGCACGAGTTAAAGGAAGACTTTCACACACTGAGAGTTCTCAGAATCGCTCTTAAAGTCTACCCCCTCCGGTTACCCCTTTTCGTTCAACAACTTGGTGCGTGCCGCCACTCTCTCATTTGTGAACCCTTGTACTCTGGGACACAATTCACATGTGCTCATTCTTGCCGCGTCGCGCGGCACGTACTGCACAACGTCATTGACCGCTCACTTACCTTTAAAGATCGAAGTCGAAACCTCGGCGCACCACAATGCCTTCCTTTCATTCTCATTCCGCACACCAATCCGCTGCCCGGCACTCTGAAGAGCTGTCTTCCTCTGAGCTACACATTCCTTCAGTCCCACAAGGCGGATCAGTTTTTGGCCTTGTGTGGCCGGGTAAGGAACAGGCTGCGGCGCAGGCCACGAAGAAGGCCACTCGAACAAGAACACTGATGAGCGGTCCTCATTCGGCCCCCAACAGCGTGACGGTGGCAGATAATCTCGACGCCTTAAAGGATTTCATTGCACAGGGGATGAGAGCGGACATCATCTACATTGATCCGCCCTATAACACCGGCAAGGATTTTGTCTACCGCGATAATTTCCGTCAACGCCGAGAGATGCGCTCAGAGCACTTTGGACAGTGGCATGCCGAGTGGCTTTCTATGATGTTGCCACGCTTGATCCTGGCTCGTGAGGTGCTCGCCGATACCGGCTTCATCATCGTGTCCATCGGTGAGTCAGAAAGCGCTCACCTGCGCCTACTACTCAACGAGGTTTTCGGTGAGGACTGCTTCGCCGGGCAATTCATTTGGAAGAAGGGCGGGACCGGGAAGAATGATTCCAAATATGCGGTTCTCGAGCACGAGTACATCCTTTGCTATGCCAAGTCACCTTCAAATGCCGGATTCAACCTGGACTTGGAAGCGCACACTTCAACCCGCTATAACCACAGCGATGAGAAAGGGAATTATTCACTCGTGCGGTTGGATTCTAAGACCTTGGGATACTTACCAAGCCTCGACTTTCCCATCGTTGGCCCCAATGGCCACGAATATTGGCCGCACCAGCCGGAGGGCAAGTCGGGCGTCGCGCGGTGGCGTTGGGGTAAAGACAAGGTCGCTGAGCATTATGAGGAGCTGGTCTTTCGACGCGGCTTTGTCTACACCAAGAACTACGAAAAGAAGGGTGCGCGTCCCCGTTCCATTCTCGATGGAGAGCGTTTTGGGGTAACCCGAACAGGCCGTCGTGACGCCGAAGAAGCACTTGGTGTCACGGGAGTCTTCGACTTCCCCAAACCTGTGCGCCTCATCAAGCATCTACTGTCCATCACCGGCGGCACGGACGCGGTAGTCCTTGATTTCTTTGCAGGCTCAGGAACCACTGCCCAAGCCGTCGTTGAGCTCAACCGCGAGGATAACGGTCAACGCTCATTCCACTTGGTCCAAATACCCCACCCCACCGAGCCGTCTAGTGCCGCGCGCCACGCGGGTTTTGAAACGGTCGCGGATATCTGTCTAGCGCGGGTTCGCTCCCTCGATACTCCTTGTGCGCATTTCACCTTGAGGTGATAGCCCGGCTCTAGGCCACATTATGCTCTTCTGTGCCTTCGGGCCTGCCAGGGATTCCGAAGAAATCTAGCACCGCATCGGTGGCGAAGCCTTCGCCCACCTCAATTTTCGTGGAGTTGTTACCACCCGGCCACACGTGAGATCCCCCCTCAATGCGGATGTGCTGAAGCGGAGCCTGGCACCCAGTCCACGTCTCTCTGGTCGCACCGTTTGTGAGGCGCACCGACTCGACGTCGCCGCGGCACTTGTTGCGTTTCTGATGCTGCCCGAGCACCTCTGCAACGGAAGAATAAGCCGTGCCATGACGCACACCGCCTTCATAGTTGACCACGGGATCCTTAGTTCCGTGAATGTCCAAACGGCCTACCGGACGATCAGAGCAATCCGTATGGATTCCTTCGTAGTATGCAGCTGACACGGTAGCTACTGAACGAAAAGTCCCTGGCATCCGGCACGCCAAGAAGGCCGCAAACCCTCCGCCATTAGACAATCCAGCCGCGAAAATGGCATTGTCGTCCACCTCATAAGTGGCCCGCAGGCTATCCACTATTGTGCGCACAAAGTCGAGGTCTTCTTCCGCGCTCGTCACTGCGTAAGGTGCTGGGGCCCACGCCGCCTTCTCCCCAGCAGGGTAAGCCACGATGGCATCAGCAGCATCAAACTGGCTGTACTTCTCCATATTCTCAGGCGAATCCGTATACCCGTGGAAAGAAAGCAGCACCGGCCACGCGCGCTCCGGGGTGTAATTCTCAGGCACGTGAAGTAGGAAACTGCGCCCAGAGGCTAACTTCATCTTCTTTGTGTGCCCCGGCTCAGGGCCGACGAGCATGGGCGCTACCGGGATACCGAGATCATTTGTCCATGCTGATTCAGGTGTCGGGGATGTCGGGGCTTCCTGGGATGTTCCACACGACGCCAACGCTAGCGCGCAGACAGCGCTGGCCGCTAGACCGACGAGCGTGTGCACTGGGCGCGGCCATGCTGTAGACGTTTTACCCATTGTTCCCCCTCAACACTCTCACTTCTGCGCGCCAATAAATCCTCGTCCACCTTAAAACATCGCACCGACATCTACGAACCCGCAGCGCCACGGTAAGTTTGGAAGCATCATGTGCTCTTCGCCTTCCGAACCATCTGTTTCCTCCAGCGCCTCTCCCGCTCACCCTCTGCCCGAGCACTACCCCAGCTACCGTCGGGCTTCGGGGAAGGAGGCGCCCAGCTTCGGCACTGCCCAACGACGCAGGCATTCCGCGCAAGCTTTTAGCGAAGGCGCGGAGACCTACCATGACGTGCGCCCTGGTTACCCACGCGAAGTGTCGCAGCTCATCGCTTCTGCACACACAGTTCTCGATGTTGGTGCAGGAACCGGCAAGCTCACTGAATCCCTGACCAATTCCGTCGTCTATGCCAGCGATCCATCCCCCGACATGACGCGTGTCCTGCGCCGGCTCGGAGTGCCGTGCTGGCGCGCCACCGCCGAGAACACAGCGCTCGCCAGCTCCTCCCTTGATGCCCTCACCTGCGCGCAAACCTGGCATTGGGTCGACGTCGACCAGGCATGTGCAGAATTCGACCGAATCCTTCGGCCGGGTGGCAAGGTCCTTTTGGTATGGAACACCCTTGACGTCAATGCAGACCCGTGGATCCTGCGTCTTTCCCGCATCATGCACTCCGGTGATGTCCACCGTCCCGGCTTTTACCCATCCTTTACCGCGCCGTGGACACTGCGTGAGGAGCTGCGCCTTACGTGGGAACACGAGCTCGCCCCTGAGGACCTGCATGAGCTAATGCATACTCGCTCGTATTGGCTTCGCAATGGGGAAAAAATCCACGAGCGCATGACCTACAACCTCAATTGGTACCTCTATGAGCACATGGGTTTTAAGCCCGGCCAGGTCCTGCGTATTCCGTACCGAACTGATGCTTTCGTGCTGGCGCGCTCAAGTGAGTAGCCACCTCCGTCAACCATGACAACTGTCATCCCGGATTCGTGACACCCTGTCTACGCTGCGAAAACCTTCGCGCCATAGCGTGAAGGTATGAGCACGACACGTACCACCCCACCAGCAATCGACGTCACCGGTGTAAGCAAGACCTTCAACGCCTCCTCCCGCAACCCTGTGCGCGCGCTTCACGACGTCTCTTTTAGCATTCAGCAAGGTGAAATCGTCGGCCTCTTAGGCACCAATGGCGCCGGCAAGACCACGCTGCTTGACCTCATCCTGGGACTGACCACCCCAACCTCAGGGTCTATTAGTGTGCTTGGCGCCTCTCCATCTCATGCCTCTAAAAGTGGGCGTATCGGTGCCGTCATGCAAACTGGCGGCTTATTACCGGAGATAACCGTGAAGGAAACCCTTGAGCTTCTCGGTGCCGCGTTTCCCGTCCACCGCCCCTATAAGGAGATCATCGAGCGCGCCAACTTGGGCTCTATCCTCTCGCGTCGGGTGGGCAAGTGCTCTGGCGGCGAGCAACAACGTCTGCGCTTCGGGCTGGCCTTGTTGGGAGATCCGGAAGTGCTGCTTCTCGACGAACCAACCGCAGGCATGGACGCCGGCGCCCGCCGTCATTTTTGGGAGGCCATGCACGAGGAGGCAAGCGCTGGGCGAACGATTCTTCTCACCACTCACTATCTCGAAGAGGCCGATACGTTTGCCCAACGCATCATCATGCTCAACAGGGGCGAGATTCAAGCTGATGGATCTACCGAGGAGATCCGCAATGCAAACGCCACCCGTACCATCCGTGCCAGCTTCCCCAACGGCATCCCGGACACCCTCGAGACCGAGTCTTTCCCAGGAGTGCTGTATCAAGAGCACACAGACACCGGTCTGTCCATCACGACCCGAGACTCTGATGCACTTGCTCGCTACTTACTCACCGAAACCACGGCCCGGGACATCACAATTTCTGGCCATAGCCTCGAAGACTCCTTTATGGAGCTCTCTAACGCTTCCCCCGACACGACTACCCCATAAGGAGACCCCACGATGAGCATCAACAATGCCGTAACTCCCACGCTCGGGACAACCCTCAACTACGCGGCCCACGACCTTAAACGTCTGCGCCGAGACCTGCCCACGCTCTTTTTCAGCATCGGCCTGCCAATCATTTTCTATATCCTCTTTGGCGCGATGCAAGAGTACGGCGACATCGAATTCAACGGTGGGAATGTCGCCGCACTGGTCATGATCGGCATGGCGCTCTATGCAGGAGCCACTGGCGCTGTGGGTGCAGCCGGATCTATGGTCGCAGAGAATCGCGCGGGTTGGGGCCGCCAACTAGCGTTGACTCCCCTTCGGTCTTCCCAGCTAGCCGTTGCCAACTTTCTCAACATCTCGGTTCGTGCCATCCTGCCCATTGCCGCTGTCTTCATTACCGGTGGGCTGACAAAGGCGTCCATGCAGCCGGACCAGTGGACGCTAGCTTTTCTCATAACTGTTGTCTGCGCCATTCCCTTCGGCTTCTACGGCATGGCCTGCGCTATGCTCATTCCCTCGGAAAACACCGTCTCCGTAGCGACCTCGACCATCGTCATACTTGCGTTTGCCGGGAACGTATTCATGCCGCTGAAGGAATCGCTGTTGGAGGTAGGTCGCTTCACCCCAATGTATGGCGCGCAAGCGCTTGCCCGTTGGCCTCTTTCTGAAGGCTCCCAGATGATCAATGGCGAACGCCTCTTCATTGAGGACCCGATCTGGTACGCATACGTTAATATCGCTGTATGGACGGTGGTGTTCGTCGGGCTATGCCTGCTTTTGCACAAGCGCGACAAGGAGCGAGCATGATGCGGAACTTCAGACCGCGTGACGCTGCTTTCGCCGCTGTCTGGCTCATCTTTCTCCTACCGGTGCTGCTGCAGATCCTCCTCCAGCCCAGCTATTCCACCGCCCAGCGAACCTGGGCGGTTATTATCACCGCGGTGTTTTGTGCTGCTTACCTTGTCTCTTTCGGTACGGTGCACGACTATCCACGTGGGTGGTCCCATAACCATCGAGTAGCTATCCGGTGGGTTATTCTCGCGCTGATCGCGCTTGCCGCCGTCCCTTCTCACGGCGCCTGGATTGTGGTCTTCGTGCCCTACCTCGGGGCCTTGGTAGCCTTCACTTTGCCTCTCAAAATCGCAGCCGTGATCATCACGGTCACTGGAATCCTAGCTAGTATCCCTGTCTGGTTGTTCGATCGCCCGCGCTTCGTTGACCTCGCAATCATTCTCTTCGGGTGGCCCCTCCTTATTTTGGCGCTCGGTGCCCTCTCCCAGCGCGAAGACACCGAAACAGCGTTGCGCCACGACCTGGATCTGGCCCAGCAACGAGAAGACATTGCCTCAGATATTCACGATCTCCTCGGCCATACCCTCACGGCTATCAACCTCAAGGCCGAAGTGGCCCGCCGGCTCATCGACCGCGACCCTACCAAGGCCGCTGCCGAGCTCGAGGAGATTAGTTCGCTGTCTCGGTTATCCCTTGCCGAGGTCCGCTCCACTGTTACTCGCATGAAGAACCCCACCTTTGCTGGCGAAATTCAAGCCGCGCGGCGCATTCTGGAAACCGCCGGAATCCAAGCTCACCTTCCAGAGACTCTCACCCAGCCACGGGCTCATGAAGATCTGTTCTCGTGGGCACTGCGCGAGCTCACCACCAACGTTGTACGTCATTCGGGTGCCACGCAGTGCTGGGTGATTCTCACTGAGGATTCCCTCCAGGTCACGGACAACGGCAACGGCTTCACGGAGGATGCCACGCAGGCGCTTGCCGACGGCCTCACGGGTCTCGCCGGCCTTCGCCACCGTGCAGAAGCTGTCGGTGGCGAGGTCATTACTCAGCGTGCCGAAGGTGTGACCACGGTCCTCCTCGCCTTGGACGGCCACCGGCTGATTCAACAGGTGCGATAGTTATGAGCGAACACATCCGCGTACTCATCGCCGAAGACCAATCCCTGGTCCGGGGCGCTCTCACCGCTTTGCTGAGTACCGAACCCGACATCGACGTCGTTGCCGAGTGTTCCACCGGAGCCGAGGTCGCCGCACTCGTTGCTGAGCATCAGGTAGACGTCGCTCTACTCGACATTGAGATGCCCAGCATGAACGGTATCGACGCCGCAAAGTCTATCGCCGCCACTCACTGCCGTAGCCTTATCGTCACCACGTTTGGCCGTCCCGGTTACGTCAAACGCGCCCTCAACGCGGGCGTCGATGGCTTTCTGGTCAAAGACACCCCTCCCGACGAACTCGCCGATGCTATCCGCCGCGTCCACTCAGGTCTGCGTGTCATCGATCCGCAGCTTGCTCAAGACATACTCTTCACTCCCGACAACCCGCTAAGTGAACGAGAAATCGAGGTGTGCCGCCTACTCGTTCGCGGCCTCGGCTCCGCCGATATCGCAGCACACCTCCATCTCAGTGGAGGTACGGTGCGCAACCACGTTTCGGCCATCATGACGAAAACACAGGCAAGTAACCGCTTTGAGGCCGCGCGGCGCGCCGAGGCAAACGGCTGGATCTAGACGCTTGCGTGCTCTCAGCCCACACTAGCTATCGGCGTTGACGGCGCTCGCGCACGCGCACCGCGATGCGCACGGGCGAGCCATGGAAACCGAAGCGCTCACGGAATTTGCGCTCCAGGTAACGGCGGTAGCCCGCATCCAAGAATCCAGTGGTAAACAGCACGATGGTCGGCGGCTGTGTCGAGGCCTGGGTAGCGAACAGCACGCGCGGGAGGCGGTTGTTGTTCATCGGCGGCGGGTTCGCAGCAATCGCCTCACGCATCCAGTTGTTGAGCTGACCAGTAGACACGCGCTGGTCCCAACTCTCGAGAGCCTCAATCATGGCAGGCTCTAGCTTCTGCAGGGCGCGGCCAGTCTCCGCAGAGATATTCACGCGGGTCACCCACGGCAGGTGACGCAGGTTCTCATCGATTTCGCGCTCCAAGTAGTAGCGGCGATCCTCGTCCACAAGGTCCCACTTATTGAAGGCGATGACCAGGGCCTTACCGGCTTCCAGAATCATGTTGAGGACGCGCTGGTCTTGCTCGGAGACTTCCTGGGAGGCGTCGATAAGCATGATGCATACCTCGGCAGCATCAATCACGCCGCGCGTGCGCAGCGAAGCGTAGTACTCATGGCCCTGCGCGTTCTTAACCTTCTTGCGCAGGCCCGCGGTATCAATGAACTTCCACAGGCGCTGATCTAGCTGCACCAAGGAGTCAACTGGGTCGACCGTCGTGCCGGCGGCATTGTCCACGACGGAGCGCTCCTCCGCCGTCAGCTTATTCAGAAGCGAGGACTTGCCCACATTCGGCTTGCCCACCAGCGCCACGCGGCGAGGCCCGGAGGTAATCGAAGAATGGCGCGGCTCTTCCGGGAACAAACGCAGAATTTCATCCAAGACGTCGGCGCCGCCTCGGCCATGCTGGGCGGATACCGGCCACGGATCGCCCAAGCCCAGCGCGTAGAACTCGGCCATGTCTGCGTACATCGTCTCCGAGTCAAACTTGTTGGAGACGAGGATGACGGGCACCTCAGAGCGCTGCAGCTTTCGGGCCATGACCGCATCGGTTTCGGTGATGCCCACCTTGGTGTCCACGACAAACACGATAACGTCGGCAGTCTCCATGGCCTGTTCTGCCTGGCGCGCGATAGCGGCGTGGATGCCCTTGACGTTCGGATCCCAGCCACCGGTGTCCTGAACGAAGAAGCGCTGGCCGTTCCAGTCCGCCACGTAGGAGACGCGATCACGCGTTACGCCCGGGTGATCCTCCACCACCGCTTCGCGGCGCCCGAGGAAGCGGTTCACCAGGGAAGACTTACCCACGTTCGGGCGGCCGACAACGGCCACTGTGCAGAGGTTTTCCTCCGTGTGCTCCTCGCCCACGCCAAAGGCGTGAGATAGCGCCTCCCACTCTTCTTCGCTGAGCGGGTTCTCACCTTCAGCGATATCTTCTTCCTCGCCGAAATCGGCTTCGCCGAACTCGGAGTCGTCGAATTCCGACTCATCGAATTCATAGTCGAAGTCCTCAGAATCGAAATCCTTCTGCGCCCACCCGCCGTGCGGATCGCGCACGACCTCTTCCTCGAGTTTGCCTACCGGGTAATGAAATTCCGTCTCGAATTCTTCCGGCTGCTGTTCGGGGTTCACGTTTGGGTTCTGCGGTCCATTAGTCATGTGAGGCCTCCTTTGCGGCCGATTCTTCGACGACGGCGATGAGGGCATCGAGGACCTCGTCTGGGGTCATCTCAGAGGTATCCACGAGTACGGCGTCCTCGGCTGGGCGCAGCGGCGAGGTGGCACGGGAGGAGTCCGCAGCGTCGCGCCGCTCGACGTCGGCAAGCACGGTGTCAAAATCCGAATCGATGCCCGCCGCACGGTTCTGATCGTGGCGGCGCTGCGCGCGGACCTCGGCGCTGGCCGTCATGAAGGCCTTAGCGGGAGCGTCAGCGAGCACCACGGTGCCGATATCGCGACCCTCCACAATGGCACGGTGTGCCTTCGCGGCAAGGTTCCGCTGCAGCTCCACGAGGTTCTGGCGTACCTCCGGGATGGCAGATACTGCCGACACGTTGCGGGTTACCTCGTCCTCGCGGATCACGCGGGAGACGTCCTCGCCGGCAAAGATGACCTGAGTGGAATCCGGATCATCGGAGACCTCCAGAGGCAGGTTTGCGGTTGCGGCGATGACAGCGTCGGTATCCGCTGGGTCCACGCCCGCGCGCAGCACGGCAAGGGTAGCCACGCGGTACATGGCGCCGGTATCGACATACTTCGCGTCGAGGCGCTTGGCCAACGCGCGGCAGGTCGTGGACTTCCCGGTGCCCGACGGGCCATCCACGGCCAGAACGAGTCCCTGGTTTGGCATGTTTGAAATCATTACATCCCCACCGCCTTGTACAGGCTGGTCAATTCGTTGGAGTTCAATGCGCGCAAGGAGCCGGGCTTCATATCGCCCAGCTGCACGGTGTGGAGCTTGGTGCGCACAAGACGCTGGACCGGAAAGCCGGCCTCCTTCAGCATGCGGCGCACGATGTGCTTGCGGCCTTCGTGCAGCTCAAGACGCACCAGCGAATAGCCCTGGTTTTTGTCCACGATCTGCACATAGTCCGCCTTCGCCGGGCCGTCTTCTAGTTCAACGCCCTCGCGCAGCTGGCGAACCAGCCTCTTATCGGCCTCACCCAAAACGGTGGCCAGGTAGGTCTTGGTGACCTCGTACTTAGGATGCATGAGGCGGTTGGCCAGCTCACCGTCGTTGGTGAGCAAAAGAAGGCCCTCGGTATCCGCATCGAGGCGCCCGACGTGAAACAGGCGCTGGCCTGCCACGACCCGATCCGCTACGACATCGCCCACGCACGGACGACCCATGTCATCCGACATAGTGGACTGCATGCCGCGGGGCTTGTTGAGTACGAAGTACTGAGTTTCTTCGTTGACGTTGATGCGTGCGCCATCGACGCGGATCACGTCCGTGTTGGGGTTAACTCGGGTGCCTTGGGTGATGATGACCTGGCCGTTGACCTCAACGCGGCCCTCATCGATGAGGATCTCTGCATGGCGGCGGGAGGCAACGCCGGCTTTGGCCAGCACCTTCTGGAGGCGTTCGCCTTGGTTCTGGGAATTCTTCTTAGCTTTACCGTCTGCCAGCCAGTCCGCGCCCAAGTCGCGGGCGACGGAATCGGCGGTGGCCTTCTTCTTTACGTGCTGATGGCGGGCCGGCTTAGCGTTCGAGACAATCATGTCGCTGTCTCGCTTTTTCTTGTCCGGTGTGCCATCGCGGCGAGCGGGTGGAGTCACGGATGTGTCCTCTCAATAGTTCTTCAATTTGCGGCGCGCGGAATCGCGCCGTTGTCCGGCCGCAATCCTACCGCACGGTGGGCCTTTATGAGTAGTCCTCATCGATCTGCTCGATGTCTGGCAGCAGCGGCGCGAGGTCTGGAAGACGCTCGAGGGAGTCGATTCCCAGAAGCTCCAGGAAAAGCTCAGTGGTTTCATACTGGTGTGCGTTGCCGACTGTGGGCTCGGGGCTTTCGATCTCTCGGATGAGCCCGCGCAGAAGCAGCGTGCGGACAACGCCATCGACGTTGACACCGCGAACACCAGCGACTTGGGCGCGGGTGACCGGCTGGCGGTAGGCGATGACCGCGAGGGTTTCCAGTGCGGCGCGCGAAAGCTTGGTTTGGGTCCCATCAAGCACGAACTGCTCGACGGCGTCCGCATTTTCTTTGCGGGTATAAAAACGCCATCCTTCTGGTGTCTCACGCAGGTCAATGCCAGAGCCACGCTCGGTGAGCTCACGCTCCACTGCCCGCAAAATATCTCTGACAACGGAGACCTCCGCATCTACTACGCGGGCCAACTCTTCCGCGCTGGCGGGTGAATCGATGACCAGAAGGATCGATTCGAGGCGTGAGCGCAATTGCGGGATGAGCGGAAGAGCCGCCGGTGCGCTCGGCACTGGGGCCTCACTGTGTGCTGCGGGTGACGTGTCCTCCATGAGTCGGTAGCGTACCTTAATCCCAGTTCGCCGCCGCAACAACGGCCGGATCCACGTCGAGCCCTGTCCACGACAATTCCAACGGGCCTAAGGATTCGGGTTGAGACGCATCCACAGCCTTGGCTTTGTACAGCTCCAGCAATGCCAAGAAGCGGCCCACCACTTCCATGGAAATGGTGCAGTCTCGCGTTAACGCATCAAAGCTCATCCACTGCCCTGTGCCTAACAGCTTGAGCGTGGTAAGGATTTTTCCAGCCTGTTCCGGCACAGAGACGGCGACTTGGTGGATGTGACCGGTCGCGACTTCCTCGGGAGGCTTGGGGCGGAATACCCCGGCGGCGAGTTCCGCGAACGTGGCTGGGGTGTGTCCAAGTTTGACAGGTGGAAGAAGCTCGCTGAAGCGCTCCTCCATCGCCACCGCACGTGGATAGCGGCGCTGGGCGGCGCGCTGCCACTGCGCAAACTGGTCAGCGACCTGCTTATAAGCCTTATACTGCAGCAACCGCGCGAAAAGCAGATCTCGGGTCTCCAGGAGCTCGAGGTCCTCAAGGTCATCGACCTCGCCGCGCGGCAATAGACGCGCCGCCTTCAAATCCAAAAGCGTAGCGGCGATGAGCAGAAATTCCGTCGTCTCGTCCAGGTCCGCGGTCTCCCCCAACGCTCGGGTATAGGCCACGAACTCATCGGTGACTTCAGACAGCGCCACCTCGGTGACATCTAACTTTTTCGCTTGAATGAGCTGGAGCAGCAGATCGAACGGACCCTCAAAATTGCCCAGCGCGATGCGAAAGCCGGTGATCTCCGGTTGGGTCATAATAGGCGGCTAGCCGTTGGCCCGCTCAATGACCTCTTTAGCTAGGTCGCGGTATTGCTTGGCAGCCTGCGAGCTCGGTGCCCAGGTGGTAATCGGTTCACCGGCTACCGAGGTCTCTGGGAAACGCACGGTCCGCGTAATCACCGTGTCAAAGACCTTATCCCCGAAGTACTCGACTACCCGGTCCATGACTTCGCGGGCGTGGCGGGTGCGACGGTCAAACATGGTGACCAGAATGCCCATGATCTCCAGGTCGAAATTGATGCGGTCAGCAACCTTCTCCACGGTGTCGGTCAACAGCGCGAGGCCGCGCAGGGAGAAGAACTCGCATTCCATCGGGATAATGACGCCTTGCGAACAGGCCAGCGCATTGACCGTAAGCAGGCCCAGGGAAGGCTGGCAGTCGATGATGATGAAGTCATAGTCCTTGCGTACCGGGCGCAGCGCTCGAGCCAAGGTGTGCTCGCGGCCCACCTCGTTGACCATCTGAATCTCTGCGGCGGAAAGATCAATGTTGGCCGGAACCAGGTCGAGCCCCGCCACGCCGGTGTGAACGATGGCAGAATGCACCGAGACCTCACTATCGAGCATGACGTCATAGATGGTGTCCTGAATCTGGTCATGAGTCAGACCCAATCCGGCGGACAGAGCGCCCTGCGGGTCCAAGTCAACGAGGAGGACTTTACGCCCCAACTCCGCCAAGCATGCTCCCATATTGATCGTGGACGTGGTTTTCCCCACGCCACCTTTCTGGTTGCACATGGAGATAATCGTGGCGGGACCATGCTTTTCCAATGGCTCTGGTTCCGGAAGCTCCCGCAGTGGCCGGCCGGTCAACCCGACCTGTGTTTCGGAGGCCTCAAACAGTCCCTCGTCGCTCACAGTCACACCTGCTTCCTTGACCTGTACGGCTCTAGTTAGGCCATCTTCGCGTTAGCCCTGCGGCACTCACCGGCGCCGCACTCTTACATCCTTGTGATTATAGGGTACCCCCTTGAGCACCCGCATCGCGATTATAGCCAGCAAAAGCCGCCACATAAAGCCTGGAAGCTAGACGACGAGAGCTTTTACTTCCGGTTCGAACGGAACCGACGGAGTGCGAACCCAGCGACCAATGCGATGATGCCGAGTGCCGCAATCCCCGCTATCACCGCGCCGGCGCCAAGGCCCGTATCAGTGCCTGATTCTTCGCTAGCTGTCGTGGCGCTGTCGCTGTCAAGCTGCTGCTCTGGAGGCACGTCGGTGGTGTTCTCTCGGGTTGGGTCTGTGAGTGTCACCACCAGCTCTGCCGACTGGGTGTCCTCGTTGATGAACTGCATGATGAAGGGGTTGTCGGGTTCCATGCCCTCTGGGTAGGTCAGGGTCATGGTGCGCGAGCCCTTATCAATGTCGCGTTTCACGCCCTCGATGAACTCCCCTTCCGCGTTGAGATAACGCAGCGTGACGCCTTCATCCTCAAGATGCTTGAAGCGGTTATAAAGGTCCAGCGCTTGTTTCAAACCTAGCTTGGCGTGAATGGTCTGGCCTTCGATGGTGGATTCTAGGTTGACATAGGACGTGTGGGAATCATCCACGCCTTCCCAGCCACGGCCCGTACGGTGCGGTTGCGCGTGGCCGGTGCTGGAACTATCCGCACCGGTCGCCGCTCCGCCATCGCTTGCATCGTCTGTGACGTCGCCGTTTCCACCCAGTTCTTCGTTACCTTGTTGGTTCTCTGCGTCGTTACCTTGTTGGTTCTCTGCGTCCTCCGGCCCCGGCTGGCCACCACCAAGGCGCCCCGGATCGACGCTTTCGGCAGCGTCGTTGAGTTCCTCGGCGGTGACATCGGCGTCAGCAACGAGCACGATGGTCATGGTCACGCCCTGGTAGGTCACTGGAACGGTAATCTGTCCACCTGCTGGCGGGGCCGTCACCGTAGCAGTGCCACCTGAGGCGCTCACATTCCACCCATCGGCAGCCACGGAGACGTCGACAGGCACCGGCAGGGAAACCGTCGTGGTTTGTCCAGCCGGCACGGGGATGGTGGCATCCTGAGCATGGGCAACTGCCGCGCCGAGCCCTGTGAGCCCGCCCTTCGCGCTCACCGGGTTGGCCGCAACACCGGCAAGTGGAAATACGGTGAGCGCGAGAGCAATCGCAGCCCCGCGAAAGGTCCGGGAAGCGCGAGCAGATGAAGTCATAGAAATCCTTTTCATTGATGTAAATCGAACTGAGTCTAGGCGCCTTTAGGCGCGTGGATGAGCAGTATGCCACACCTCGCGAAGCGAATCCGCAGTCACGTGCGTGTAAATCTGCGTCGTCGTCACGGAAGAATGACCCAGCAGTTCCTGAACTGTACGCACATCCGCACCACCCTCCAGCAAGTGGGTAGCAAAGGAGTGACGCAGGGTGTGCGGAGAGATGTTGGCGCTCAAGTGCGCGCGCTGTGCAGCGGACTTGATGGCGGCCCATGCGCTTTGCCGTGACAGGGCCTTGCCCCGGGTGTTGAGGAATAGCGCGTGGGAGGCTCCAGTTGCTAAGACCGGCCGTGCCCGCACGAGATAATGCTCGACCGCTCTTACCGCGTGCGAACCCAACGGAACGAGGCGTTGCTTATCGCCCTTGCCGCTCAGCAGCAGAATATCGCGCACGGACGTCGGCCCCTCAGCCGTTACGTCATCCACGCTCAAGGAGATCACTTCGGAGATGCGCGCGCCCGTGCCGTAGAGAACCTCCAGCAAAGCGCGATCGCGGATGTCTATGGGGGTTGCGGATTCATCAGTGGGAATGGCGTTGAGCAAAGTCTCGACGTCCTCCACGCTGAGGGTCTCCGGTAGCGCTTGGGCCCGCTTGGGCGGCGAAACCTCCGCCGCGACGTCTTCTTCAATCATCCCCTCCGCGAGCGCAAATTTATGCAGCCCACGCGCGACGATCAGCGCTCGACTGGCCGAGGACTGGGCGAGGGATTCACGCAGGTACATGAGGTAGTTCTCCACGTGCGCGCGAGAAACCTGGCGCAAATCCGTGATCCCAGATTCCGCTAGCCACGACACGTAGCGATTGATGTCACGCCGGTAATTACTCACCGTGTTCTTCGAGGCACCTTTTTCCACCATGAGGTGCATCAGCCACGCTTGCCCAGCGGCGGCAGCGGGAGTCGTGCTGCTCACAGCTTCTTCAAATCCGGTCCGGTACGCCGGCTAGCCAGCGACTGCGGCCGCAACTCGAAAGGTGAATCAACCGGCCGCGGTGTGCGTCCTTCACGCACACAGGCATAGGCGGCGAGAATTCCGGCCACTGCAATAGAGTTCACAATCTCGCCGGCGAGGATACGATCGACGGCCTCCGCTAGCGGCACCCACGAAAACCCCATGTCAGCTTCTTCATCACCTGTGGCCTCGAACTTGGCGACGTCCCGCAGCCCACGCGCCACGAACACCCGTACGGCTTCTTCACAAAAGCCCGGGGAGGTCACCAGATCGGTCAACACACCCCAGTCCTCGGCGGCCAGTCCGGCCTCCTCTTGGAGTTCGCGTTGTGCGCCACTGAGTTCATCTTCACCTTTGACGTCGAGCAAACCGGCTGGCAGCTCCCACAGGCGTTTGCTCACACTGTGGCGGTACTGCTCCACCATGGCGACTCGGTTGTCCTCATCCAAAGCCACAACGGCCACGGCACCTAGGTGCTCGACGATCTCCCGCTGCGCCACGACATCTCCCGGCATCACAACGTCATCACGGCGGACGGCGATGATGGGGGCGTCGACAAGCAGCTCGCTTCCCACCGTACGAAACTCGTGTGGCATTTAGAGATCCTTCGGCAGCGCCGGTGCTGCGCCCTCGGCATTCGCTGCAGAACCGTACACGCCGCGGCCGCCATCGAGCTGCTCCTTGACGGCCAAAACGCTGGCCATCTGGGAGACCGGGTGGTCGATGGAGTCCACGGTGCTAATCCCAGTCTTGGCCGCCCGGAGCTTTTCCAACACTCCGCCATCCCCTGCAGACTGCACACGCCCGGCATACACCATGGCGGCGTCCGCGGACTCGAAACCTTCCAGGAACTTGACGGTGGTGTCGATAGCGTACTTCTTGCCAGCGCTGTCTTCGTCTTCTCCCGGTGTCAGGCCGCCGCCGACGATTACGACCGCCTGAGCGGGCAGGATCGTGCCATCCTTGTAGTCGATGTAGCCGGCATCGCGCAAGGCACGCAGCAAGGTCGCCCGATCGTCGACGGTGGCAAGCGGTTGGGTGGTCTTAGCATCCATCATCAGCCCGGCAGCAAGCGCTTGGCCGGCATGAGTACCGGCATCGATCTTCTTCTTATCGAGCTTCGCCCCTGCCGGCAGCGTGGTGGTGACGAGGGACAACAGCTTGTCTGCGGATTCCTGGGCCAGGAATTTTTCGGTCAGCTTGATGCTTCCCGCGTCGGTGGAATCGGCGGAGCCGAGAAGATCCTTCACAGCCGTGACATCGGCATCATTGGCGTCGGGCATGCTGAGTACCATGACCGGACGCTGGACTAGAGTGCCGTCGACGACGTAACGGCCGAGGTCCCCCATCACGGAATCAGCGGAATCCAGCTGGGCCTTCGCAATGTTGTGGTCAAGCACCAGCTTGCTGTATTTTTCTCGGACCTCGTCGTTGGACTCCCCACCGCGCCCCGGGGTGGAGTCCATGTTCGGTGCGATGACCAACGTGCCCAACGCAACACCAATGGCTGCACCGAAGCCAAGGCCGGTGACAATCAGGGATTTAGGCGAACCCATTATTTAAACCACCCCTGCACGCTCAACGCGAAGTTGTTCCACGTATCGATCAGGTTCTGCAGGAATGATTCATCGCCACCCAGGCCCACGATGAGGATGACCACGGCCAGCGCCACGAGGATGCCCAGCAGCGCCCACAGCCATCCCATTGCGCCGGAATTCGGCGCGGCGTAGAGGTTGATGACGGCGTCCGCGTCCACGAGGCGCGTACCTGCCTTCATATGGCATAACAGGGCTGCGGGCGTGGCAGTTGGCTCGTTGGCAAAGATGTCATCGAGATCGAGGGCGCCCCCAACCTGCACAATCATCTGCGCTTCGTGGTAGTCCGCGAGCAGGAGTGCAAGATCCGTTGCTGAGTCTGTCGCAGCCGGGAATGTCATCGCGCCGATTCCCAGATCCTGAATGCGCTCGAGTCCTTCCGCAGTGCCGTCCGGCTCAGCTGGGAGAATAACTTGGGCACCACTGCGCAGGGTTTCAGAGCTCACTTCCGAAGGATTTCCCACGATGAAGTTAGGCTGATAGCCCAGCTCAACCAACGTATCTGCGGCAGAGTCGACACCGATGATGACGGGTTCATACTCGCGGATGAAGTTGCGCAGCAGCGTGAGCTTTTTGCGGTGCTCCTCAGAGGGCGACACCACGAGGACCTTGCGTCCCGCCATGACGGAACCAGCATCCGGAACGCCAAGGCCATCGATGAGGAGCGGGCCTTCGGAGTGGATGAACTCGATGGAATTGCCAAAGTAGGCTTCCATATGGTCGATAAGTTCGCGTTGCGCGGAGGAGAAGTTCTTCTCCGCGCGGTCCCGGGTAACCACCGTTCCAGAAGACAGCTGGGTATCCCCCACATACACCGTCCCGTCCTCGGTAAGACGCGCCTTCTTCCCGTCCTTGAAGTTGCTGACGAAATCTTGGCCCACGCCCTCGATAAGGGTGACGTCGGCGTCGAGAAGCATGTGCGGGCCATAGTTCGGAATGGAGCCGGTAGAAAACTCCGCCACGTTAATCACAGCAGCTGGTTTCATATCCACGAGGGTCTGGGCCTCTTGGCGGGAGATGTTGGCGGCGTTGATGACTGCGAAGTCACCGGCGCTGAACTTCTTCATGCCCTTGCCACCCGGGGTGCAATCACGCAGCGCGCCGTGTTCTCCAGGCAGATCGGTGTTACGGGAAAACAGACTCATGCCTGACAGTTTCCCCTGTTAGGCGCTCAATGTGTGGAAGGCGCGCGGAAATTCTCTACTTCTGCTTGAGCCCGGTCGAAGAGCTCCTGGGCATGCGCGCGGCCAGTCGCGGTGTCATCAAGACCAGCGAGCATGCGGGCGAGTTCCTCGACGCGTTCCTCGGCGCTCAAATCCGCCACGCCTGAGGTGAATTTCTCCTTGGACACGTGCAGGTGCGAATCCGCATAGGCAGCCACTTGGGGCAGGTGGGTCACGCAAATGACCTGGTTGGTGATGGACAGGCGCGCTAACCGACGCCCAATCTCCACCGCCGCGCGACCACCCACGCCGGCGTCCACTTCGTCGAAGACCAAGGTGGTGCCGTCGCCGCTGGCGAGTACCACTTCCATCGCCAGCATGACGGGAGAGCTCACCGCCGGAGGCGGCCGAGGCCAAGGGCTTTCCGTTGAGTTGGAATTCCACTTCATCCGCGCCCGTCTTGGAGTACTTCGCCTTGTGCACGGCGACCGTCAGGTGGAATGAGGCATGGCCAAGCCGTGAATCTCCTCCGTGACCTCGACCAGCTGCTTCGCTGCCTGGTGCGCACGCAGAGCTTCTCGCCAACCATGTCTTTTCGCCGCCATTACTCTCTTCAATGCTTCGAGCCTCGGAGTGATCAACGTCGCTTCCTTGCCGCGTCCGCCACCCCATCGATGTCTGCGGCATACTTACGTGTCAGGCGCTTGAGCTCCTGTTGGCGCTGCAGGGATTCCTCGAGGAGGTTGGGATCCGCGGGGAGATTTCCCAGATACGTGGTGAGCTCAGCGGCAATATCGGTCAATTGCGCGGTGACCTCGCTCAATCGCTCCCCGAGCCGCGCGAGTTCGACGTCGCTGGCCCCAGCCAGCGCGGTTTCAGCGGCGCCGACGAGGTTGACGGCGGTGTCCTCATCACCGAAACCTTCCCCGCCGTCGAGAGCGCTCAGCGCGGTGGCTGCTCCCTCGCGCAGGGCATCAACATCCTGCAGGCGCTTAATGAGGGTCACGAGCTCTGCGTCCTCGCCCGGTTCCGGGTCAAGGTCCGAAATCTCCGTTATCGCGAACTGGAGCCGGTCGACTTCCTGTGCCATCTCACGCCGTGATTCTGTACGGCGCTGGTAGTCCTTGGCCAACGCGCGCCAGCGGCTAAATGCCTGGGTATATGCCTCGCGGACCGCGTCAACTGCAGGGTCGAAGCGGTCAATGGCCGCCAGCTGTTGATCAGTAGACAACAGCCGCAGCTGATCATTTTGCCCGTGGACGGTAATGAGATGGGAAGCGAACTCCCCCAGCGTCGCCGCTGGCACCGCTCGCCCACCCAGGTAGGCCCGCGAGCGTCCTGCCGCCGACACCGTGCGGGAGGCGATGTATTCGCCGTTCTCATCGGGCTCACCCCCGGCTTCCTCAACTAGTTCCGCCACGGCCTTCGAGTCAGAAGAAAAGTGCCCTTCGACGGCAGCTTTGGAGGCTCCTTCGCGCACGCGCGAGGCATCAGCGCGCCCTCCCGCGAGCAGGCGCAAGCCGGTCACCACCATGGTCTTGCCAGCACCGGTTTCACCAGTGAGCACGGTGAGCCCCTGCGAAAGCTCCGCGGTGGAGCTTTCAATTACACCGAGATCAGAAATGCTGATATCAACGAGCACGGAGAGTTATCTTCCTTCCTGGTTACGCGCTAGAGCAGGTTAATGCCGCGGTCCGCGCCAGCCTTCCACGGGAAGGCGCAGCTTGGACACAAGCCGGTCAGTGAAAGGCTGGTGGTCAAGGCGAACCCACCGCACCGGCCGTTCACCGCGCACGATTTCCACGCGTGAGCCTGGGGGCATGGAGATTTCCCGAAAACCATCGAGGATCACCACGGCGGGAGTCGTTGCCGATGCCGATTCCACCGCTACCTGTGAATCCGGAGACACCACGAGCGGCTTGGTAAACAATGCGTGCGCGTTATTCGGCACCACCAGGATGGCATCGAGCGAAGGCCACAGCACAGGGCCGCCGGCGGAGAAGGCATAAGCCGTGGAGCCCGTAGGGGTAGAAATAAGTACACCGTCGCACCCAAAAGCGGATACTGGGCGGCCATCCACTTCAAGGATGGCATCAAGCACTCCGGACCTGTTGAGGTTTTCAATCGACGCCTCATTCAGCGCCCAGCTGCGCTCACGCAACGCGCCTTCCGAATCGAAGACGCTCACGTCGATGGTCAGGCGGTCTTCGACGTCATAGGACTGCTCGATGACGCGCACGAGCGCACGGTCTAGGGACTCCGCTTCCCATTCTGCGAGGAAGCCCACGTGCCCCAAGTTGATGCCCAACACCGGAACGTCCACGGCGCGGGCCATATCCGCAGCGCGCAAGAACGTGCCATCGCCTCCGAGCACCAACACCAGTTCGCAGCCCTCTGCTGCCGCTGGTGTATGCCGGACGTGCTGCAGCCCGGGAAGCACAGTATCCGCAGCACAGACGCGCACCTTAATGCCTGCCTCCTGCAGCAGCTCCGCGGCCCGGTGGGTGGCGGCAAGGTTTTCCTCGCGACTGGCGTGCGGGACAAGAAGAATTTCACGGCGCATGGTGCCATCCGCGGCGCTGGTAGTGCTCACTGAGGTCCTTCCTTAATTGCCGTTTCGATGAGTACGTCCAGCCTATCCTCCGGGGTGGACATCCCGTCCTTGACCAGCCAGAGGAAAAACTCGACGTTACCGCTCGGTCCCGGTAGCGGGGAGGCAGCCACACCTTTTACGCTTAGGCCGAGCTCCTGAGCGAAGACCGCCACGTCCTTGGTTACTTCCGCGCGAAGCTCGGGTGACCGCACCACGCCGCCGGCGCCAATACGGTCCTTACCTACTTCAAACTGTGGCTTGACCATGGGCAGTAGCCACGCGCCATCGACCATGCACTCCCCGATGGCCGGAAGCACCAATTTCAAGGAGATAAAAGATAAGTCACCCACCATGGCATCGCACGGCCCACCGGTCTGCTCTAGGGTCAGATTACGAATATTCGTGCGGTCTAGCACGGTAACGCGCTGGTCGTTTTGCAGGCGCCACAACAGCTGCCCGTAGCCCACGTCAACCGATAACACCTCTGCGGCACCGCGGCGTAAACAGACATCGGTAAACCCACCGGTCGACGCTCCTGCGTCCAACACGCGCTTGCCCTTCAGATCCACGTCAAAGGCTTCAAGTGCGCCCAAGAGCTTGTGTGCGCCTCGCGACGCCCAGTCATCCCCCTCACTGGCCTCCACCTTGATGGATACCTCTGGTTCCACCACCGTGGCGGGTTTGGTGGCCTTGAAACCACCAACCGTCACGCGGCCGGCCTTGATCATCTCAACAGCGTGCTCACGTGAGCGCGCGATCTTTCGGCGTACCAACTCCGCGTCAAGACGGCGACGTTGCGGTGGCATAGACAGGTCCTCTTTCCCCTACATTCCTTGGTGTAAAGCGCTAGTTGTCTTGAAGCGCATCCCGCAGCACGGTGTGAGCACGGTCCAGCTGGACCAGCTCCTGCTCAAGAGTTTCCGATGGCTCGTTAAGAATCGCGGCGATGGACTCATCCAGTTTTTCTGGGGCAAGCACCGCCCGCGGGTCATGGGGCTTTACCGCCATGTGGATACTACTCTTTCAGCGGCCTCGCTCCGCGGCTGAATATAGCGAGGAGGCTCAGCGCCCGCCCAGGCTACTTCCAAAACCGTGCGCAGCGCCTCGACCGAAGTCGACTTCTCATCGCCTCCTTGAAGGACAATGTCATAGCCGTCATACCGAGCCCGGAATCCGCCCTGGGCTCCTGGCCGTGCCTGTGCTTCCGAGAGTGAGAGCTCGTGGAAGCCCGCGCCGATGAAATTGGGACGTGCCTCCGGAATGGCTTCAATAAGCGCCAGCTCACGAGACACACCGGTCAACACGTGGAACGTATCCATCGCTGCGTTATTACCACCGACGATATCGGTGTCCAGACGGTCGCCGACAGCAAGGGGTTTGGTCGACCCCACCAGCTTGGCCGCCTGCGTAAACATAGCGGGCTCCGGTTTGCCTGCAGTAATAGGTTCAACGCCCGTGGTCGAAACAACAGCCGCGACGAGCGAGCCATTGCCCACGGCCATTCCTCGCTCCGTCGGCAGCGACGTATCGAGGTTGGAGGCGTAGTATTTCGCACCTTGATTGATAGCAAATGCCCCCTCGGAAAGCTGTTCCCAACCGACCGACTTATCCATGCCTTGCAACACTGCCGCAGGCTTATCATCGGCGCTGTCGACTACTTCGAACCCTGCCTCACGGGCCAGAGTGCGGAATGAGTCAGCGCCGATAACGAGAACCTTGGTTCCTGCCGGGAAGTCCTCACGGGCAATCTTGACTGCGGCTTGCGCGGAGGTAACAACTCGGTTGGCATCCGTTTTCAGTCCAATTTCTCCGAGCATGCCAGCCACGGTCTGGGGGCTGCGGGAAGCATTGTTCGTCACATACACCGCGGGAACACCACAGGAGTTAATAACGTCAACGACGCACTGGAGGGCCTGTCCTCCCTCCCACACGGTTCCGTCAAGATCTAGCAGCAGCGAATCGTGGGTCTTGAGAATACTCATTATTTACATTCGGTCAGATGCTCCGCGGCGTCGGTCCAGTCTCCTTCATCGATGTCAACCGCGTGCTGGAACCATTCCTGTGCCTCCTCCTTACGGCCGGCCTCCAGCAGGGCATTGGCGTAAGCATAAGAAAGGCGGCAGGCAGACACGCCTGTGGCGTCCTTGTTCGGCTGCGCGCGCTGAATCGTGACCACAGCAGAATCTGCTTGACCCATGTCTAAGCGTGCACCTGCAGCCACGATTGCCAACTCGATGGCATCCTCCGGTGCCAGCTCCTTCGCCTCTTCGCTGCGCCACAATTCCACGGCCTTCTCTGGGCGACCAAGGCCGCGTTCACAATCCGCCATCACGGCAAGCAATCCAGGGCCACCGGAAATGCGGCGCGCAGCACGCAACTCCGCCAGAGCTTCCTTCCACTCCCCAGCACGGTAGGCGGCGATTCCATTCATTTCACGCGCAACCGATACGCGTCCAGCACGATCCTTTGCTGCGCGCGCGTGGCGAAGTGACAGCTGCGGGTCATCATCAAGCCACGTTGCCGCCATAATGAGATGCTTGGCCACTGCTTCGGAGTTTTCCTTCGATAGCGAGGAGAGGTCCTGCAGCACAGAAGGATCGAGGTCAGTGATATCAATATCAGATGGCAGATCCGGATCCGTCATGCGGCGATTGATCCGCTCCTCACGGTAGCCCGAACGCTGCGGATGCGAGGCCTTGTGCTTATCACGATCGTGGCCCTGACGATCGTTGCGGCGATCCCCACGACGAGGTTTAGCACCAGCGCGACCGCCACGGCGGTCATCGCGGCGATCGCCGCGACGCTCTTCTCGACGCCCCGATGCGCCGCCACGCTTCTCAAACTTCCGGCCACCAGAGCGGTTGTTTCCCCGGTTGCTTTCCGAGGAACCTTCGCGGCCACGCTCGTGGTCGCGGGAGTTAGATTCAGACATTAAATCCATGCACTTTCTGCGGTAGACGCGTCCGTATGTACCGAACCAGTGTACAGGTCAGCGGCCCGAAACCGGCAATGCACCGACTGGTGAGTGAAATGGCCCACACCCATGGCTAATAGTCAAAATTCACGGGCCATCAGGCAAGGAATCAAGCCGATCCAATGGCCAACCATGCCGAACGCGATCCAAGCCCGCAGCCACCTGTGAAGCGGACAGCCCATGTTCCACGCTTCCGTCGTCCAACGGCCGACCACGAACGACTGCCCAGAATGTCCACCCGTTATTGCGGATTGCATCAAGGCGGATCCCCTGGCGGTCACGCGCCATGACAGCGCCTTCCTTAATCATTCGGTCCAGCCTCAGCCCTTCCACGGACACCTCGAGCATCCGGGACTCGCCGTTTGGCGCCACGACCAAGGCCTTCGTGGCATAAAAATGCCCCTTCTTCCCACGCTTGGCATTCTCTTCATCGTGAAAAAGACTGCCGAGGAGAACCGGATAAAAATCGATCCAGCCATTCTTCCAGGCCCTACTAATTCGTCGCGCAAACAACGCATGCTTAGCGATGAGAAACAAAAAATAAAGGAGCAACGCGCCAAGAAGAAACGCCAAGAGACCCGGAACCTTGAAGCTGTTAAGAAGTAAGCCCACAAAGAAGATCAATCCTGCTGCCAAGACCATCGCTCCGAAAAACACAAGACCACCACGGATATCGCGCACTTGCGGAACACGCTCTACTGATTCAAAGACCGGACAAAGGTTGTAGGGAGAGGGGTTCTCGTTTTTTCTCCCGTAGGGAACAGCCTTCAGTTCCTTCAGGAAGACCGGGTTATAAGAATGAGTAAAAGAAGCCGAAGTCTGCGGGAACCTCATCGCGTTCTCCTTCGCTATCCCGCCAAGAGTTGATACCGACTACATTCTAGTTGTAAAGCACGAAAAGGAAACGACATCCCGCTATCAATACTGGGGTTGCCCGCAAATTGTGGACACGTAGTGGAGCTACCTAGTGGTTAGGCAGCTATTTCTTTTCTGCTGTTGATTGCGCCGGCGTGGTTCTCGAAGTCGACGGGGCTGACCATTCCGAGTGCAGAGTGCCGGCGCCGACGGTTGTAGACGACTTCAATCCAGTAGGCAACGGCCTTGCGTGCGGCATCACGGGTAGGCCATCGCTTACGGTCGTAGAATTCAGTCTTTAGCGTCGACCAGAACGACTCAGCCATCGCGTTATCGAAGCACACACCAGTACGCCCCACAGACTGAGCAATGCCCAGTCTGCGGCACACCTCCCAGAGCTTCTCACTGGTAAATTGCGTTCCACGGTCAGCGTGAAACACCAGCCCATCAGGAACATCACCGCGCAGTGTATGCGCCATCCGCAGGGCCCGTTCGACCAGGTGTGTGTCTTGAACGCTATCCATAGCCCAGCCCAGCACTCTGCGGGAATGACCATCGCGGACCGCGCACAAATACAACCAGCCTTCACCGGTGCGCAAGTAGGTAATATCCGACATCCACACTCGGTTGAGCTCACCAGTATCAAACATGCGCTTGACCAGGTCAGGAAGACTCGACTTACGCTTGGCTTGGATTGTAGTCACTGGGACAAAGGCACGCGGTGAAATCCCTTCAATGCCCATCATGCGCATCCGCTTCGCCACAGTCTTACGGTTAAGCGAAATGCGGTAGCGCTCGGCGAGCTCTGCGGTGATCCGCGGAGCACCATAAACCTCATCGGAGTCTTTCCAAATCTGATGAATCTTTCGGTCAACATCATCGTAAAATGCTGCCCGATCATCCTTTCCGGATAGTCGTTTCTGCTGCACATGGGCCCATTTGTAGTATCCAGACCGAGACACTTTTAATAGCCGTGCCATGCGTTTGATGCTGTAGTTTGCCTTCTCCTGCTGCATTAGTTCGAACTTTTCTGCTCGCGTTGCTTCGCGGCGAAGAAGGCTGTCGCTTTTGACAAAAACTCGTTATCCATCTTTGCTTCAGCCAACTCACGGCGCAGACGAGCATTCTCAGCACGAAGATCAGCCTCGCTCATCCCATCTGAGGCTCCTCGGCGTTCACGCTCGAGTTTGACCCACCGGCCTAAAAGCCCGGCGGAAACACCGATTTCCTTAGCCACATGAACGATCGGTCGCTCTGACTCGATTACCAGGTTCGCGGCCTCACGCCGGTACTCAGGCGTGTACTTCTTGCGCTGTTGACTCACAATGAACATCCTCTCCTACGGACACAAGATCCGTACAAATAGGGGGACCTGACCCCTTTTTGGTGGACACCTGATCTCCAGCCCGGTTGGGTTGGAAAGAAAGGTAATCTACCACCATGTCCAGGTACTCCGAACAGTTCAAACGCGATGCTGTGGCCCTCTATGAAAACAATGAGGACCTCTCGCTGAACGCAGCATCAACAGAGCTCGGAATCAACCGTGCCTCGCTTCATTCTTGGGTCAAGAAGTACGGCACCGGAAAGCGTGCGCGCATTAAAGCTGTGCATGATAAAGCCCAAGCGGCGAATGATTCCGAACGGATCCGCCAGCTAGAAAAAGAAAACGCAAAACTGCGCGAAGAACGCGACATCCTGCGCAAGGCCGCGAAATATTTTGCCGAAGAGACACGCTGGTGATCCGCTTCCAGTTTGTCTATGACCACCGAACCGAATACTCGGTCAAGCGGATGTGCCACGTGTTAAAGCTCAATCGCTCCTCGTTTTATAAATGGGTCAATACCCGCGAAAAACGCAGGTTAAAGACGTGTTCCGATGCTCTTATTGGCGCACAAATCAAGACCATCTTCGATGATGAGCACGGGCTTTACGGGGCAAAACGCATCGCTGCAAGCCTTAAAGCCGATACGCGCTTTGGCCCGATAAACCACAAGAAGGTTGCGCGCATCATGAAATCCATGGGACTTAAAGGCTTTACCAGGCGCCGCCGATGCGTCACTACCAGGCGCAAGCCTGGCCACCGCGTCATGCCGGACTTAGTAGGCCGCAAATTCACAGCCAACGAGCCAAACCGCGTTTATGTCGGCGACATTACCTACCTGCCCTGTAAGGGCGGCAAGAACATGTATTTGGCCACAGTTATTGACACTTACTCGCGGAAACTTGCAGGTTATGCGCTCGCAGACCACATGCGCGTCTCACTGGTCGTCGATGCTCTAGCCCACGCCCACGGTGTGCGTGGCAGTCTTGACGGGGCTGTATTCCATTCCGATCACGGCAGTGTTTACACCTCACAAACCTTTAGAAGCTATTGCTCGTCGTTGGGTGTGCGCCAGTCCATGGGAGCGGTAGGAACGAGTGCGGATAACGCCCTGGCAGAATCTTTTAACGCCACCTTAAAGCGTGAAGTCCTGCGTGATCGGAAAGTCTTTGACAATCCGATCGCCTGCCGCCAGGAAGTCTTCCGATGGTGCATGCGCTACAACACACGCCGGCGACACTCCTGGTGCAATCTTGTAGCCCCCGATACCTTCGAAGCACTCACATCAGCTACACTGACCAAAGCAGCATAGCTAACCCCCGACGTGTCCACTTTCCGGGGGTCGGGCCCGGGTGTCCACTAAACGAGGGTAACCTCAATACAGTGCTGGTGGCCGACGATTTACGGGAGCGCTAAAGACTTAAAACGTCAGGCATGTAGTCCCTTAAATGACGAGGTTATGGGGTTCAGGAACCCGTGTGATTGCTTGTCCTCAGGGCTATGAACGCAGACTTAGAAGTGCACTCATGAAGGTCACCAATGATTCCAGATCGAGGAGGAGTACAAGCTGATTTGAAAGACCTGCCCCCCTTAGCCGCCGCATTCATTCACGTGTTCTAAAACGCTGGTCGCAAATAAACCATTCCAATAGACGGCCACCGACACTGCCAATAGACTAATTCACTCGACCAGACGGACTACTAAGGCTCGCGCATGGGTACGTCGAAGTCGCGCTCGTGCGCACTGCATCCAAGATTCATGTCAGAGGCACCAGCGCACACGTCTATTCCTACTGTTAATTCTCGGGCTTTCGAAGATATCCTTCACTATAAATTTACACACCTACTACTTCGTAAATTTTTGCACCTATTAAATTTGCAAACCCGATACCAAAAGCTGACGCCATCGAAAATATAGCTACTACAAATGTCCGATCTTTATCATCCCCTTTGTCATACTGAAACTGCCAAGCCATAATAGTTGCGAGCGTCCGGGCGGTATGAATTAAGCAGAATACCGCCATCAAGGCTAATGAAAAGACAATCATTGATTGTAAGAGCACAGCACTGCTAACTAAGAGAATCCCGCCGAACACCCCCAAAGCAACTGCCAGCAAGAGTAAGGCGAAATTTGAAGCCCTACCTCCTTTCTTGAAGCGAGAGTTCTTCTGGATAACATAATTGATCGCAATTTCTATAAATACAGAGCACAATAGCAACCAACTAAGCTTACTTCCCTTGGACGCCAGTATGTACGGCACTAGAACGGAACCGGTTGTGATAATTGCGAATGTAACAAAGACTTTTAGACAAGAAATCCATACATCTGTTGCCAATGAAAATCTGACGGGAAATGAAGCTCGGCGTACAACGTCGACCCCTTGATTTTGCTTCAATACGTGCGTCGCGGCGATACAAATAAAATATCCAAAACTCCCAAGCAACGAAGCTAAGGTTCGAATCGAGACATCAAAAAGCAGAACGCATGATACGGTGGCTGTCCCAAGTAGAACGACAGTCAACGTAGCTGTTCGTAATGCAATTTTGAAACTAACTAGCTCCTCTTTTTGCAGGTAGCGTGGAGGAAGAGCACCTCTCAGAGGCGAAACAAACCTTCCAAGCAAAAAGATTCCAACCAAAGCACCCATCAATGGGATTTGACCAGGGATTATTCCAAGAACAACATATGCGACCACCTGAAAAATCTGCACACAGCCGAGAACCCTAGCTTCGCCCACGACATCTCCGAGACGTGCAAGCGGCAACGACAGAATTGTCCCAATAACAATGCCCGTGCCCACCGCATGCAAAGCACCTTGACCATCAAGACCAGATTCTACTGTCAGGTAACCTACAGAAGCTGCAAGAAATGAAGTCACGTATGCATCCACAAGAACATTCACTCTGATTACAGTTGCAGGAGAGAGCATTTTCCTTAAGAGCACCTCAAGACACCTCCAACTGGACTTCTACGAATGACCACTCAATGCTCGTGACATTAGAAAACTGAGCGACGAATCCGTCCACCGAATCTCGTAGCCCGGGGTAGACCCGCAAAAAGCAACGCCGAACGCTAATTCAACCATTTTGATTAGTGTAGCTGAAATACGTTCCTCGAAAGTATCAGCGCGAGGAGAAAGCACCGAAAGTGACGAAAAGATAGTGCCAAAGCGTTATGGACCTAGGTGTGGTACTCAAGGAGATTTGAGGTCGCTCCCCCAGTGTCGTTGGGGGCGGACCTTGAAAACGAAGAAAGAGACCGTTGAAGCGGTAGTAATGCTTCAACGGTCTCTCTTTGTTGTGTATTGAGTTATGGTTTGTTGTTTGGTGTCGGCGGTTTCTTACTCTCCCACAACCTCCCGGTTGCAGTACCATCAGCGTTAGCAGGCTTAGCTTCCGGGTTCGGAATGGGACCGGGCGTTTCCCTGCTGCTATAGGCCACCGACAAACACACGGAGCAAACCTGGATTGCTGGTGTTGTGTCAGATACTGTGTAGTGGACGCAAGCGACAGTGTGATTAATTAACTGTTGTGTTTGTTGTTTACACACTGAAAAGTTCAAGTGTGTGTGTGTTTGTTTTGGTCTATTAGTACCAGTAGCCTCCACACTTTACAGTGCTTCCAGGTCTGGCCTATCAACCCCATCGTCTTTGGGGGACCTCAAGTGAAACCTCATCTTAAAACAGGCTTCCCGCTTAGATGCTTTCAGCGGTTATCCCTTCCGTACGTAGCCAACCAGCGATGCTCCTGGCGGAACAACTGGCACACTAGAGGTACGTCCGTCCCGGTCCTCTCGTACTAGGGACAGCCTTCTTCAAGTTTCAACGCGCGCGGCGGATAGAGACCGAACTGTCTCACGACGTTCTGAACCCAGCTCGCGTGCCGCTTTAATGGGCGAACAGCCCAACCCTTGGGACCTACTCCAGCCCCAGGATGCGACGAGCCGACATCGAGGTGCCAAACCACCCCGTATATATGGACTCTTGGGGAACATACGCCTGTAATCCCCGGGGTACCTTTTATCCGTGGAGCGACACCACATCCACAAGTAGGTGCCGGATCACGAGTCCCGACTTTCGTCCCTGTTCGACATGTCTGTCTCACAGTCAAGCTCCCTTGTGCACTTACACTCACCACCTGATTGCCAACCAGGCTGAGGGAACCTTTGGGCGCCTCCGTTACATTTTGGGAGGCAACCGCCCCAGTTAAACTACCCACCAGGCACTGTCCCCAACCCAGATCATGGGCCAAGGTTAGACATCCAATCCGATCAGAGTGGTATTTCAACAACGACTCCACAACCACTAGCGTGGCCGCTTCATAGTCTCCCACCTATCCTACACAAACCGAACCGAACACCAATACCAAGCTATAGTGAAGGTCCCGGGGTCTTTTCGTCCTGCCGCGCGTAACGAGCATCTTTACTCGTAGTGCAATTTCACCGGGCCTGTGGTTGAGACAGCAGAGAAGTCGTTACGCCATTCGTGCAGGTCGGAACTTACCCGACAAGGAATTTCGCTACCTTAGGATGGTTATAGTTACCACCGCCGTTTACTGGGGCTTAAATTCTCAGCTTCGCCACCAAAGGTGACTAACCGGTCCTCTTAACCTTCCAGCACCGGGCAGGCGTCAGTCCATATACATCAACTTAACGTCTTCGCATGGACCTGTGTTTTTGATAAACAGTCGCTTCCCTCTATTCTCTGCGACCCCACAACCCACCACACTCGCAAGGAGTGTTTAAGTCGTGTGGTTCCCCTTCTCCCGAAGTTACGGGGGCATTTTGCCGAGTTCCTTAACCACAGTTCACCCGAACGCCTTAGTATTTTCAACCTGACCACCTGTGTCGGTTTAGGGTACGGGCCATACATCCACATCGCTAGAGGCTTTTCTCGACAGTACTAGATCACCAACTTCACCCCAACAAGGGCTACGCATCACGCCTCAGGCTTACACGGTGTGCGGATTTGCCTACACACCACCTCACACGCTTACACCAACAATCCACTAAGCGGCATGGCTACTACACTGTGTCACCCCATCACTTGAACCACACATCAGGCCCCACGACATCAACAAACCACACACTCAAAGAGTGCACAATTCGTATCCGCGGTGGTTAGTATCAGTGCTTTATCATGGGCGCGGATATACGGGTACCAGAATATCAACTGGTTGTCCATCGACTACGCCTGTCGGCCTCGCCTTAGGTCCCGACTCACCCTGGGAAGACGAACTTGACCCAGGAACCCTTAGTCATCCGGCGGGAAGGATTCTCACCTTCCAATTCGTTACTCATGCCTGCATTCTCACTCGCACACACTCCACGCCTCCTTACGGTAACGCTTCAACACATGCACGACGCTCCCCTACCCAAACAAAAAGTTTGCCGCGGCTTCGGCGGTGTGCTTGAGCCCCACTACATTGTCGGCGCAGGACCACTCGACCAGTGAGCTATTACGCACTCTTTCAAGGATGGCTGCTTCTAAGCCAACCTCCTGGCTGTCTTCGCGATCCCACATCCTTTTCCACTTAGCACACCCTTAGGGGCCTTAACCGGCGATCTGGGCTGTTTCCCTCTCGACTATGAAGCTTATCCCCCACAGTCTCACTGCCGCACAACACAATTGATGGCATTCGGAGTTTGGCTGACATTGCTAAGATTGTAGTCCCGCTCAACCAACCAGTAGCTCTACCTCCACCAAGCTAATGCGACGCTGCACCTAAATGCATTTCGGGGAGAACCAGCTATCACGGAGTTTGATTGGCCTTTCACCCCTACCCACAACTCATCCCCGCAGTTTTCAACCTACGTGGGTTCGCGCCTCCACAGCATCTTACTACTGCTTCACACTGGCCATGGGTAGATCACCCCGCTTCGGGTCCAGGACATGCCACTAAAACACCCCATTAGGATTCGGTTTCCCTACGGCTACCCCACACGGGTTAACCTCGCGACATGCCGCTGACTCGCAGGCTCATTCTTCAAAAGGCACGCCATCACACAATAAAAAGTGCTCTGACGGATTGTAAGCACATGGTTTCAGGAACTATTTCACTCCCCTCCCGGGGTACTTTTCACCATTCCCTCACGGTACTAATACACTATCGGTCACACTGAGTATTTAGGCTTACCGGGTGGTCCCGGCAGATTCACAGCAGATTCCACGAGCCCGCTGCTACTCGGGCAACCCAACAACTTGCACATTGAAGCCTTCAACTACGGGACTATCACCCTCTACGGTCGGCGTTTCCACACCACTTCACCTAACAACAACACACAAGCACGATGATGGTAGTCACCGCACGCTGGGGCCCACAACACCGCACACACAACCCCTACCAAGTATCACATGCACACGGTTTAGCCTCATCCACGTTCGTTCGCCACTACTAGCAGAATCATATTTTATTTTCTTCTCCTACGGGTACTGAGATGTTTCACTTCCCCGCGTAAACCCCCACAACAGCTATGAATTCACTGAAGGGTAACACCCCATAACAGGTGCCAGGTTTCCCCATTCGGACATCCTCGGATCAACGCTTTATTGACAACTCCCCGAGGCTTAACGCAGCCTTACACGTCCTTCATCGGCTCAGCATGCCAAGGCATCCACCATGCGCCCTAAATAACGAACACACAACCAACACAAAAAGTGCTGGTGTGAACACACAAAACACAAAAGAACAAAGAAATCACACAAACCACACAACCTGACACCACAACACCCAAAAAGACATCATGGCAACCAAGCATGCGGTTTAATGCTCGCGTCCACTATACAGTTCTCACACAACACCCCACACAACTTAAACAACCAAGAAGTCATCCAACCTGACTGCTGAAACTCGTGTGGGTTACAACCAGGGAACAATGCCCCAGACACCCAACAATGCACCAAGCACTTTTCAAAACAGACACTTAACAAGCGCCACGTTGGTTAATCAATCATCCCAGTTAAGATGTATCTCCACCCGATTAACTTACGGTGGCAGTAAAACGTTTGTTCACTCAACCACCAGCCACACAACAAAAGTGCGGCTAAAAGACACCAATTGGTGCCAAAAAATATGCTCCTTAGAAAGGAGGTGATCCACCCGCACCTTCCGGTACGGGTACCTTGTTACGACTTCGTCCCAATCGCCGATCCCACCTTCGACAGCTCCCTAACAAGTTTAGACCACTGGCTTCGGGTGTTACCAACTTTCATGACGTGACGGGCGGTGTGTACAAGGCCCGGGAACGTATTCACCGCAGCGTTGCTGATCTGCGATTACTAGCGACTCCGACTTCATGGGGTCGAGTTGCAGACCCCAATCCGAACTAAGGCCGGCTTTCAGCGATTCGCTCCACCTCACAGTGTCGCTGCGCGTTGTACCGACCATTGTAGCATGTGTGAAGCCCTGGACATAAGGGGCATGATGATTTGACGTCATCCCCACCTTCCTCCGAGTTAACCCCGGCAGTCTCTCATGAGTCCCCAACCAAATGCTGGCAACATAAGACAAGGGTTGCGCTCGTTGCGGGACTTAACCCAACATCTCACGACACGAGCTGACGACAACCATGCACCACCTGTACACCAGCCACAAGGGACACTACATCTCTGCAGCAATCTAGTGTATGTCAAGCCCAGGTAAGGTTCTTCGCGTTGCATCGAATTAATCCACATGCTCCGCCGCTTGTGCGGGCCCCCGTCAATTCCTTTGAGTTTTAGCCTTGCGGCCGTACTCCCCAGGCGGGGCGCTTAATGCGTTAGCTACGGCACAGAAGACGTGGAAGCCCCCTACACCTAGCGCCCACCGTTTACGGCATGGACTACCAGGGTATCTAATCCTGTTTGCTACCCATGCTTTCGCTCCTCAGCGTCAGTAACTGCCCAGAGACCTGCCTTCGCCATCGGTGTTCCTCCTGATATCTGCGCATTTCACCGCTACACCAGGAATTCCAGTCTCCCCTACAGCACTCAAGTTATGCCCGTATCGCCTGCACGCCCGAAGTTAAGCCCCGGAATTTCACAGACGACGCGACAAACCACCTACGAGCTCTTTACGCCCAGTAATTCCGGACAACGCTCGCACCCTACGTATTACCGCGGCTGCTGGCACGTAGTTAGCCGGTGCTTCTTATACAGGTACCGTCACTTACGCTTCGTCCCTGTCGAAAGGAGTTTACAACCCGAAGGCCGTCATCCCCCACGCGGCGTCGCTGCATCAGGCTTCCGCCCATTGTGCAATATTCCCCACTGCTGCCTCCCGTAGGAGTCTGGGCCGTATCTCAGTCCCAATGTGGCCGTACACCCTATCAGGCCGGCTACCCGTCGACGCCTTGGTAGGCCATTACCCCACCAACAAGCTGATAGGCCGCGAGCTCATCTTGCACCGAAAAAACTTTCCAACCACCACACTAAAGACGGTTCATATCCGGTATTAGACCCAGTTTCCCAAGCTTATCCCAGAGTGCAAGGCAGATCACCCACGTGTTACTCACCCGTTCGCCACTCGAGTACCCCTTGCAAGCAAGAGGCCTTTCCGTTCGACTTGCATGTGTTAAGCACGCCGCCAGCGTTCGTCCTGAGCCAGGATCAAACTCTCCACAAAAAAGGCCGTGAAAAGCCCAAACCTAACAAACAGACAAACCAAACCGTGCACAGCACGGACTGGCTATCCAAAAATTACATAAAGAAAAAATCCAACCAACCCCCAACCCGACGGGGCAAAAAAGGGAGCTGGCCTAGTTAGAAGATTTAAATCAATATGCCCAAACAACTTAATATTATTTACAATGACGCCGCTTAAAGGAAAAGCGCCATCCGGCATACACCAACCGCAACACACATACAACGCATCACGGCCAGAACAATAAAAATCAACCAACACAAAAAGTACATTGGCACACTATTGAGTTCTCAAACATCATCCGCACACCCGTCACATCGAATTCATCTATCCTCTGCTCTGAGCGGCTGGAGTTCATACTCTAGCTAACAAGTTTGCCCCTTGTCAACTAGGAGTTAATCTCCGTGTCACCAGCGTCTCGCGGCGACTTCGATAAATATACGCACAGCCCCAAGCTTCAACAAATCGCCAGGTTAACAGCACTTTCCTTAACCTTCGGCGCCGGTGTAGATGCACTGTCCCAGAAAACGACGAATCCCGCCGCACAAGGCGACGGGATTCGCATGCAGTCATCTAGCGAAGTCGAGAGCTCTAATTAGTTCAGCTTGGCACCGGCAAAGTTCTTCTTACCGCGACGAAGCACCAGCCACTTACCGTGAAGCAAGTCTTCGTCCGCCGGCTCCCAGTCATCGGCTTCAATACGCTGGTTATTGACATAGGCGCCACCTTCCTTGATGGTGCGACGAGCCGCACCCTTAGAAGCTGCCAGACCAGAAGCAACCAACAGATCAACGATGGAGCGCGGTTCACCGGCAGCCACCTCGGCCACGGTGGTTTCAGAAAGCGCACCCGCCAGCGTTTGCTCATCAAGGTCAGCAAGCTCTGCTTTACCGAACAGCGCTTGAGCAGCAAGTTCGACAGCCTTGGTGGCTTCCGCGCCGTGGACCAGCGTGGTCATCTCCTGGGCGAGACGGCGTTGTGCCTCGCGACGGAAAGGTTCATTAGCAACCTTCTCCTCGTATTCAGCGATCTCTTCCTTCGACAGGAAGCTAAACCACCGGAGGTAGTCAATAACCACGGAGTCACCGGCATTGAGGAAGTACTGGTACCACGAGTAAGGCGACGTCTTTTCCGGATCGAGCCAGAGCTTTCCGCCGCCGGTAGACTTGCCAAACTTTTGCCCCTGGGCATCCGTCACCAACGGGACGGTGAGTCCGTGAACCTTGACGCCCTTAACGCGGCGATTGAGGTCGACGCCAGACACGATGTTGCCCCACTGATCGCCACCGCCAATCTGCAGGACGCAGTCGTACTCCTCGTTGAGGTGAACGTAGTCATTGGACTGGAGGAGCATGTAGGAGAACTCGGTGTAGGAAATACCGTCGGACTCCAAGCGGCGCTTGACGGTATCACGGTCCAACATGGTATTCAGCGAGAAGTTCTTGCCGACATCACGCAGGAAATCAATGACGGTCATCTGCGAGGTCCAGTCAGCATTGTTGACCATGGTGGCTGCGTTCTCGCCCTCAAAGTCAACAAACTGGCGTAGCTGTTTCTTGATAGCCACCATGTTCTCGTTGATGGTCTCCTGCGACAGCATGGTGCGCTCCCCTACGTCGCGTGGGTCACCGATTTGGCCCGTCGCGCCACCGGCCAAAGCAATCGGGTGGTGGCCAGCTTTTTGGAAGCGGCGCAGCATAATCATCGGAACGAGGTGACCAGCATGGAGGGAGTCACCGGTTGGATCAAAACCGCAGTACAAGGTAATGGGCTCTTCGCAAGCCTCGCGCAGTGCGTCAAGGTCGGTGGACTGGTTAATGAGGCCGCGCCACTGCAGCTCATCGATGATGTTCATGAATGCTCCTTGGAAAGTCGATTCGGTGCTGTGAGAATTAGTTCTGGGGTGGCCACGGTACTGCGTGGTCTACCAGCATGACGGGAATGTCGTTCTCAATGGGATAGGCCACGCCGAGGCGTTCGTTGACCAAAACCTGTTCTTCGGCCAGATAGTTCAGCGGACCTTTATCCTGCGGACATACCAAGATGTCGAGCAGCTTCGAATCGAGACTCATAACCGCTAACCCTACACCTCCTTGGATTCGATGGATGGAAGGGTCCCGCCGTATTCGAGTTTGAGAGCCATGGAATGGTTGCGCAGGTTGCGTACTGAGTTTTGGGCAATGGCGTCTCGAATCTCGCCCATCTCTCGGCCTAGGATCCCCAGCGATTCGCTCATTTCCTCGACAGCCACTGGATTCTTCAAGTCCGTGACGTCGAGGTAAGAATTCACCAGCTCCTTAGAGTGTTCTTCAATCATGTCCCGCACGAGGGCTTGCTGGTGTGGGGCATCGTCGAGGCGGTGCCAATTGTCTAGGACCCACACGGCCGAGTCATCGAACGAGTCCCACGCTTTCTTAACAGGTCCGGGCACTTTGGACTGCTTCAGGTTGTATCGGACGCCCTCCAATGAGCTAATCAGTTGACCTGCACCCGAGGTGGGGGCCTCAATAGCTTTCTCCTGCTTTGGCGGCGTCACGAATCCCGCAGCCGCACCTGTGCAGACCGCGACCAGTGGCCACAAGAAACCTAAACCGCCACCAGTCAACACGTGAAGGACGATAACGAGCGCCGTTACCGCAACGCCGACGACGATCTTCCGCGAGTTCAGTGTGTTCATAAGGTGTAGGTCCTCCTGGGGATAGGTGGAGATTTTTACTGGTAAGCGCGGATTTCCTCGAAGGCCGCGGCGAGGTCACCGTTGAGCGCATCGAATGTCTTGCCGCCCGTGAGCTGAGCAAGCTCCTCCATCTCTTGAATGTTGGCTTCACCATACAAGATGACAAAGACCGGGATCTCCTTTTTCTCTGGGGGAAGCTGCTCATAGGCTTCCTTAAATTGTGCAAAAGTACGCCCACGCGTCACTTCGCCATCAGTCATGAGCACCACGGTCCCAATCTCGCCGCTGCTGGTGTCTACCTCGTTGAAGGCATTGAGCACAGCCTCGAACGTCGCCGTATCGCCATCCGCCACGAGTCGATCTACGCGATCAGCAAGCTCTTTTGTGGTTGCCGGGTTCTGCAAATCGACTCGCGCGCGAGTCGGCTGCTGCGGCTCAGAAGAATATGGGATGAGCTTGATCTGCTCACGGTTACGGAAGGCTACCTGGCCTTCGCCGTCTGGAGAGCCGTCAGCTGAGCCGTCGATCAGCGGGCGCAGACTATTCTTGAGCAAATCAATGCGCTCGCCCTCCATGGAGCCCGAGGTATCCAAGACCAGCGCCGTGTTGCCAGGGTTACGCAGCTCGTGAGCAAAGGCATCCTCCAGTGCGCTTACGGTTTGTTCATTGGCCGGGTACGGCAGCTCGAAGATGGTCCCGGGCATGTCAGAATCGTCCACACGCAGGTGGTAGCTCCTCAGCTTCTCTGGGTGTTCAGCAAACCATTCGGCAAGTGCCTGCACCTTACCTTCAGCCTCCTGGTCCGGGGAGCTGGCGAGAGCCGACAAAGGGTAGTCCGCCGAAATCACGCCGTCGGAGGGGATGACCACCTCAAGATCGACGCCCTCATCCTTGAGCTGGTACAGCACTGATTCATAGTTAAGGATGGCGTCGGCCTGCTCCGGATGCTCGCGGAACCTATCAGCCAGCCAACCCGACGATCCCGACGTTAAAGTCTGGTTACTGAAGAGTTTCTGGACCTTGCCCGTGGCCTGGCGGATATCCTTCTCCGTAAGCGCGCGCCCGGTGTCCGCGAAAGCAGTGGTCGCAGCCGATAGCGCGGAGAAGCCCGAGTTTGAGGTCGAAGGATCGGTCATACCGAAGGTAATCCCCGAGTCAGCAATCTCCTGCCACGTTGGTTGCTTCGTGGTCCAGCCCTTTTCCTTAGCCACGGAAGGCTGCACACCGAGTACCACGGGGGATCGCGCCACACTGTGTTCTTTGCGCAGCTTCTCATCGGCACCAATGATGCGCGCATAACGATTGGTGGCAAACCACGTGGCATCATAGGATCCGTCGAAACCGCCTTGTTTCAGGCTGCGGGAATTCGCCAGCGTCCCATCCTCGGTGGTCATGGTGATATCGAAGCCGAGGTCCTGGGAGGCGTCGTCAAGCACCGGCTCCAGAGGCTTAAGCTCCGTGGCCGCCACAATGTTGAGGCCACCGCTGAAGGACGAGCCGGAACCCGGCATATCCACATCATCGAACAAGTCACCTGCCGAACAAGCCGTCAGCGCCATGGCGCTCAGCATGACGAGCAGGACTTTTAAAGACCGAAACATTCCCTTGTACCTTCCTGATGCTTTCCTTGCGGGGCCTTAGCCAACCACTCGCAAAATCTCTTCATAATCCGCCCACCGCAGTGGGGTGGTATCGCCACCATCCACCGGGATCTGGTAGTTATCTGAAGGCTCAATATCGGCAATGAAGTCCGAATTCTCCGAGCCCAAGCCAAGGTTCTCCGCGACTGCTGGGATTGCGTCATTCATTGCTGTGACGAACAATGCGCCCTCCTCAGTGAGTGGAAGAACGATGCTGCTTAGTTTCGTCGCCGGTTTCAACGCCAACAGCGTATAGCCGGATAGGTCCTTGCCCGCACGTTCTAGGTACACGTACTGCTCCGCGGTGGTCAATACCATAGGCATTTCGCCCTTATCCACACGGAGGAAAGCATCGAGGATGCCCTGATCAGTGGTTTCGCCATACCCCTGATCAGCAACGAGGCGGCGCATGATGTCATCCGCCTGCGCGTTGATCTTCTCCTTGTTATCGCTGCCCAGGTCCTTTTCCGCATAGTTCGCGGCCGCGGTGTGTACGACCCGGGCATAGCGCAGTGCGGCAAAGGACTGGTCCACCTGTGGCACGGCCACATCCACCACGCGCGGCGAGCCGAAGGACGGACTGATGTCCCGCCAGCGAGTGTCTTTCTGGGACATCTCCACCAGCGTCTCCATGTCCAAAGCCGCCTGGTTGTCGTATCCCGCAACCAAGCCGTGGTCCCTCATGTCCTCGACAAGCTCGCTATGTACCAGCACCAACAGCGGCTTACCAAAAAACATCGGGGATAGGTCATCCCTTCCGGCTAGTTCCGGATGGGCATCGCGCACATCGGAGGTCCATGTAGCGCCGTTAGGATCCGCGAGCACAAAGTCATAATCTTTGTCCAAGCTACTGCTTCCTTCAACGAAGTTCCGTGCCGGCAGGATATCGAGCTCGAGTTCGATATTGTGCTTTTCCATCGCCTTCGTTGTGGCCGGGTCCTTAAAAACAGCCTCCAGCTCCGGGCTAATGGCGCCCTTAACGTGGTGCGTAGTTGTGGAAAAGCCAAAGCTCGGAAGGGAACTACCTCCGCGACCTATCACGACGGATACCACAGCGAGCGCAAGGAAAACCGCGGCGATCACGAAGGACTTGGTGCGCTTCTTCGATGATGAGCTGCTCATGTTCTAAATCATAAAGTGATTTTCTTCTCACCGCTGGATTCGCGGCGGGGTAAGGGGAGAAACAGGCTCCCCCCTTTCCGTGCGCTCTGGTTAAAGAAGAGAAGGTACGTTCGCGACCAACGAGAAAAGGTCCTTCGGGTCGTCGGGGTTCGCGATGATGTCGATTTCGGATTCCAAATCTGTACCCTTGACGGAATCACGCAGGTAGCGCAGTGCAGAAAAATCATTGATGGCAAATCCGACATCATCGAAGAGCGTAATCTGCTCATCATTATCGCGCCCGGTGGCCTGGCCGGTGAGTACCTGATAGAACTCGACAACCGGGAAGTCCTCCGGCTTCTGCTGAATCTCTCCTTCGATGCGTGTCTGCTCTGGGAATTCAACAAAGACCTTGGATTTATCCAGGATGGAGCTTTCGAGCTCGGTCTTGCCCGGGCAATCACCACCGACGGCATTGAGGTGCACGCCCGGTGCAACGTGGCGCTCGGCCAGAATCTGGTTTTGAGCCTTGTCCGCAGTGCAGGTGGTAATGATATCCGCGCCCACAACGACCTCGTCAACGCTCGAAACGGCCGTAATGTTGAAGCCCAGCGGTTCCAGATTGCGTCGGAATTTCTCTACGGCCTCAGGGTCAATATCGTAGATGGCAATGTCATCGATTCCCATCACTCCGCGGAAGGCAAGGGCCTGGAACTCGGACTGGGAGCCGGCACCCACCATGGCCATGCGCTTAGAATCCTTGCGGGCTAGGTACTTGGCCACCATGGCGGAGGTCGCGGCCGTGCGTAGTGCAGTAAGAAGCGTCATTTCAGCTTCGAAGGTGGGGTATCCATTGTCGACGTCTGCCAACACGCCGAAGGCAGTAACCGTTTGAAAGCCGCGGGCGGGGTTGGACGGGTGACCGTTAACGTATTTGAAGGAGTACTCCTTGCCATTGGAGGTCGGCATGAGCTCGATAACACCAAAGGGGGTGTGGGAGGCAACGCGCGCAACCTTGTCGAAGCGCTCCCATTCGCGGTAGTCGGCTTCAAGGTAGTCCACCATCCCGGTGATGATGTTCTCGACGCCTTCGCGCTGAATCCAGCGCGCCATATTCTCTACATCAACAAACTTAACTACAGGCTTCATCAAAGTCTCCATTCTTAGTTCTTGTCTTGGTTCTTGCTGTTCTGTGCGTTTCGGTTCCTGGGGTGAAGGTCCGTTTGCGGTGCGGCCGGGAAGCGCGAGGTCGGCAGGTGCTTGGCCTTCCTCTCCGCCGCAATCGCGTAGATCCGCTCACGCCAGGCAAACCACATTGCCGCAAACACTGGGATGAGAAGTAGCGTTGAGGCCAAAGCGAAGGTTCCGATGGGGTAATCGAAAGCCATGAGGATGATGACCACGCCGATGAAAGCGAGAACGGACCAGTCACCAGCTTGGCCGAATGGCGAGCGGTAGTTCGGGCGGGTATAGCGCCCCTTCTTGGCCAGCTGCACGAACTTGATGTGTGACAAGGCCACTGCAGCCCACGACGCCAGTGTGCCCAGCGCCGCCAAGTTCAGCACGATTTCGAAGGCCATTTCAGGCACAACATAGTTGAGGAACACACCGGCAAGGCCGACGAAGGCGGCCATCACGATGCCACCATAGGGCACACCGGACTTGGACATACGCGCGCCGAACTTCGGCCCGGAGCCGGCAGTAGACATGTTGTACATGATGCGGCCCGTCGAATACAGTCCGGCGTTTAGCGAGGAGATTGCCGCGGTGATGACGACCAGCTGGAAGATCGGTGCGGCATAACCAGCGCCGAGGGATTCGAAGAAGGTCACGAACGGCGATACTTCCGCAACGTAGCTGGTGTACGGCAGCACCAGAGTCAGCAGCAGCACACTACCGAAGTAGAAGACCACGATGCGGAACAGGACGCTGTTGACCGCGCGTGGGATGTGCTTCTCCACGTCCTTGGTCTCACCGGAGGTGGTGCCCACCAGCTCGATACCGGCGTAGGCGAAGACCACACCCTGGATGACGATGACGGCGGGAAGCAGGCCATTGGGAAGCCAGCCACCGGCATCGGAAATCAGGCTAAAGCCCGTGGGGTCACCATTCGGGTGCCCCATAATCACCACGCCGATAGCCACAACCATGAAAACCAACAGCGCGATGATCTTGATCATGGAGAACCAATACTCCAGTTCACCGAAGATCTTCACCGACAACATGTTGAACAACAGGATGCTGCACACTACGCCGAGAGCAAGTAACCATTGCGGGACAGCGTCGAGCCAGGAGGTGTACTGACCAAACCACTTGATGTAGATGGCCACGGCTGTGCCGTCGGCCACCAGGGTCGCAGCCCAGTTGCCCCAGTAGAGCCATCCGGTAACGAAGGCAGTCTTTTCGCCGTAAAACTCACGCGCATAGGACACGAAAGAACCCGAACTTGGGCGGTAGACGATGAGTTCGCCGAGCGAGCGCAAGATAATGTAACCGAAGAAACCGCAGACCAAATACAAAACTGCGAGAAATGGTCCAGCGGTTTGCAAACGGCTGCCGGTACCGAGCAACAAACCGGTACCGATCGCAGAGCCGATGGCAATCATCTGGAGCTGGCGATTGCCCATCCCCTTCTGAAGTCCGTGGTCTTCCGAAGCATAGACCGCTTTCTCCTTCTCGTGAGACTCCGTGTTGGGCGGGCGAAGTGTATCAGCCATTAGGAAGGTAGTCCTTTCAAAGTTGCGAACGTGCCTTTCTTCACATTCCCTAAGAAAACGTTATAACAACCTAATGAGACTTCCGTCACTTCGGCACCCCCACAGTGCGACCCAGCACATCGATGCCCAGTAGTAATAGATTTGATTTCTACCCCCACACAAAAGAACCGCATGGCCTGAAAAGACCATGCGGTTATTCATTCTCTGTGCGGACTAGCGCAGGGAAGTTTTGGCCCACTCCCGCGCGGCGCCAGCGCGCTCCCTAACCTTTTCGCGCTGCTCCACCACGCGAACGCCAGCGGTGCCACCCTTGGTGGAGCGGGATGCCACTGCCCCATCAATGGTCAGCACCTCACGAACTTCCGGAAGCAGGCGCTTGTCGACGCCCGCCAGTTCCTCGTCCGTGAGATCCACCAGATCCACACCGCGAGACTCCGCGATCTGCACGCAGGCACCGGAAGCCTCATGCGCCTCACGGAACGGCACACCCTGGCGCACCATCCATTCGGCCAGGTCGGTGGCCAAAGTAAAGCCACGCGGGGCCAGCTCACGCATGCGGTCTTCATGGAAGGTAAGGGTTTCCACCAGCCCAGTCATGGCAGGCAGCAAGAGGTTCAGCTGCGCCACCGAGTCCACGATGGGCTCCTTATCCTCCTGCAGGTCTCGGTTATAGGCCAAAGGCTGCGCCTTGAGCGTTGCCAACAGGCCGGTGAGGTTACCGATGAGCCGGCCGGTCTTACCGCGGGTCAGCTCCGGAACGTCCGGGTTCTTCTTCTGCGGCATGATCGAGGAACCAGTCGACCAGGCATCATCCAGGGTGACGTAGCCGTACTCCGGGGTGCACCAGTAGATGATCTCTTCCGACAGCCGGGACATGTCCACCGCGATCTGGGTGAGCACGAAGGCCGTCTCGGAGGCGAAGTCACGCGCCGCCGTACCATCCAGCGAGTTCTCCGCGGAAGAATCGAAGCCCAGCTCCTCGGCAATCGCCTCCGGATCCAGGTGCAGCGAGGAGCCCGCAAGCGCACCAGAACCATAAGGGGACACCGCCAAGCGCTTATCCAGATCTTGCAGGCGCTCGATATCGCGCAGCAGCGGCTGGGCATGAGCGAGCAGCTCGTGTGCCAACAGCACCGGCTGCGCCGCCTGGGAGTGGGTCTTGCCCGGCATAACGGCATCCGGGTGGGCCTCGGCCTGGCTAGCCAGAGCCTCCACCAAATCCGTGACCTGAAGTGCGATATCGCGAATGGCATCGCGAATCCACATCCGGAACAGCGTTGCCACCTGGTCATTGCGGGAGCGTCCAGCGCGCAGGCGGCCGCCAACCTCGGGGCCTACAATGTCGATGAGACCGCGCTCCATCGCACCGTGGACATCCTCGTCCGTCGGAAGCGGGGTGAATTCACCAGAAGCGACCTTCTCCCCTAGTTCACTCAGGCCGTTAAGCATGGTGTCCAAGTCAGCGTCGGATAGCAATCCGGCCTTGTGCAGGACCTTGGCGTGAGCCTTGGAGGCCAGCACGTCATAGGGGGCGAGGACCCAGTCGAAGTGGGTGGATACGGACAGGGCAAACATCGCCTCGGAGGGGCCGCCCGAAAAGCGGCCACCCCACAGCGCACCCTCGTTAGTCTTATGCATCGATTCCTTACCTTGACCTTGGCTGTGCTGGTTTACTTACCGGTGGGGAAACCGCCGTCGCGGTCACGCTGGTTGGAGATCTGCGTCGACAGACCGTGAAGCTGGACAAAGCCCTTGGCCGCGGTTTGATCGAAGGTATCACCGGTGTCGTAGGTAGCCAGGTCGAAGGAGTACAGCGACTGGCCAGAGCGACGGCCGTTGACGGTGGCGGTACCGGCATGCAGAACCATGCGGATATCGCCGGTGACGTTCTCCTGGGTGGACTCGGTGAAAGCATCCAGGGAGCGCTTCAGCGGCGAGAACCAGAGGCCATCGTAGACCTCCTCGGACCAGCGAGCGTCCGTGAGGCGCTTGTAACGGGCCAGCTCGCGTTCCACGGTGACGTCTTCCAGCGCCTCGTGAGCCTTGATGAGCACCATGGCACCAGGGGCCTCGTAGACCTCGCGAGACTTGATGCCTACCAAGCGGTCCTCCACCATGTCGAGGCGGCCAATGCCCTGGGCACCAGCGCGGCGGTTAAGCTCCTCGATAGCCTGGAGGACGGTCACCGGCTTGCCGTCAATAGCGGTGGGAACACCTTTGTCAAAAGTGATGGTCACCTCGTCCGGGGCATTGCCCAGGTCCGGCTGCTCGGTGTAGGCGTACAGGTCCTTTGTCGGCGGGTTCCACAGGTCCTCTAGGAAGCCGGTCTCTACCGCGCGGCCCCAGACGTTCTGGTCAATGGAGAACGGGGATGCTGCGGACTGCTCGATGGGAAGGTTAATTTCCTCGGCGAAGGCGATAGCCTTATCTCGGGTCCAGGCGTAGTCACGCGCCGGGGCGATGATCTCCAGAGCCGGATCCAACGCACGGAAAGAGACCTCAAAGCGCACCTGATCGTTACCCTTGCCGGTGCAACCGTGGGAGACGTGGGTGCCGCCGTGAGTCTGAGCAGCCTCAACGAGGTGCTTGACAATGAGCGGGCGGGAGATGGCCGATACCAGCGGGTACTGCTTCATGTACATGCCGTTTGCCTTGATGGTGGGCAGGCAGTACTCCTCTGCGAACTCATCCTTGGCATCAACGACGATGGACTCGACCGCACCGCAGTCGAGGGCGCGCTGGCGCACGGACTCCATGTCCTCGCCACCCTGGCCGAGGTCAAGAGAGACGGCGATGACTTCGCCGCCGGTCATCTTGGCCAGGTAAGGAATGGCGACAGAGGTATCGAGACCGCCAGAGTAGGCAAGCACAACGCGTGCAGTCATAGTAATTTGCTCCTTTAAGACAAACAGGTGCTAAAAAATCGAACTTATTTATATTATACAGACTTACGTATAAATGTTAAATGCTGCGGTTGGTGAGTTTCTCACCAAGCTCGCGGCCGGTCAACCCTTCGCGCGCGAGGACGAAGATCGTGTCATCGCCCGCGATACAGCCGACCACGTCTGGAAGTCCCACGCGGTCGATGAAGGAGGCCAAGTACTGCGCAGCGCCCGCCGGGGTGCGCAGCATGGCGATGTTGCCAGAGAAGTCATGGGACACCACCAGTTCATCAAGCATGCGCCGGAGCTTCTCTCGCGGGCCGTTGAGCTGATCTTCGAATTGCTCCAACTCACCGCCCACCACGTAGAAGGACCGCCCGCCATCGCGCTTGACCTTCTTGGCTCCCAGCTCATCGAGATCACGCGACAACGTAGCCTGCGTGATATCAATCCCCTCATCGAGCAGGAGCTCTGAGAGCTGAACTTGGCTGGTGACCCGGGTGCGATCCAAGATCTCCAAGATCTTGGCTTGGCGGGCGTTGCGTGTAGTTGGGGTCGTAGTCATTCGTTTAGTTCTCCTTTTGAGCCGCAAGGAGCCAGACCAGCAGCGCCTTCTGCGCATGGAGGCGGTTTTCTGCCTCGTCGAAAACGCGCGACTGGGGCCCATCAATTACCTCAGCAGTTACTTCGTTGCCGCGGTAGGCCGGCAAACAGTGTAGGAAGATTGCCTCGTCCTTAGCGCGGGACATCACATCCGCGGTCACCTGATAGGGCAAGAACGGTGTGCGGCGGTCCTTGCCGTCATCCTCCTGGCCCATGGACACCCACGTGTCTGTAATGACAACATCAGCGCCGTCCACGCCGTCAAGGGAATCGGTCACCGTCACCGTACCGCGCTTTCGGGCACGCTCAACAAACTCCGCCTGCGGCTGGAAACCCTCCGGGGCAACAATGGTCATCTCCATGCCAGCGGTAGCAAACCCCAGCATGTAGGAATTTGCCATGTTGTTGTTGCCATCCCCTAGGTAGACGGCCTTCAGTCTAGTAAGGTCCCCGAAGTTCTCACGGCAGGTCACCAAGTCCGCCAAGATCTGGCAGGGATGGAGGTCATCGGACAAGGCGTTGACAATTGGTACCGTCGCAGTCTCCGCCATGTCCAGAAGGTTTTGATGCGCATATGTGCGCCACACGATCGCCTCAACGAAACGGGAGAGCACCGCTGCGGTGTCCTGGTAGGTCTCCCCTTTGCCCATCTGCGTCGACTTAGTTTCCGTCACGATGGCGTGGCCGCCCAGGTGAGCAATTCCCGCCTCAAAGGAGAAACGCGTGCGCGTCGACGTCTTGTCAAAGAGCACCGCCACCGACTTCGGCCCCTCTAACGGGCGCTCGGAGAAGGGATCCTTCTTGAGCCTTAGAGCCAGGTCGAGAACCTCGGCTTGCTCCTGCGGCGTGAGGTCATCATCGGCCAAGAAATGGCGCACACTCATGCAACTTCCTCCAGTACCTTATGCAGGCGTTCCACCGCCTGGGTGAGTTCTTCATCGGTGATCACCAGCGGCGGGGTCAAGCGTACGACCTCGCTACTTGGGGCGTTGAGGATTAGTCCATGCTGCAAACCTGCAGCCACGACTTCCTTGGCCACCGACTTATTTAATACAACACCTAGCATAAGCCCTCGGCCCCTCACCGACTGCACCGCAGGGGATTTACCAATCTCCTGCCGCAACCACTCGCCCTTGCGGGTGACTTCGGCGAGGAAGGGGACGTCGACAAGCTCCAGCACCGTTGACGCCGCCGCACACGAGACAGGATTGCCGCCAAACGTCGTGCCGTGGGAGCCCGGAGTGAAAAGGTCTGCGGCCTGACCACGCGCAATGGTGGCACCGATAGGCATGCCAGCACCCAGCCCCTTCGCCATGGTGATGACATCCGGGAGGATGCCTTCATGCTGGAAGGCGAAGAAGTCACCGGTACGCCCCACACCCGTTTGCACCTCATCCACGACCATGAGGATGCCGTGCTTGGTGCAGAGCTCACGCACCGCCGTCAGGAAACCTTCAGGTGCCGGGATGACACCCGTCTCCCCCTGGATGGGCTCCAAGATAATGGCGGCGGTGTCCTCCGGATCTTGCTCCACCAAAGCGGTCAGATAGTCGATGTCGCCATAGGTATAAAACTCCACTCCGCCCGGGAAAGGTTCAAAGGCTTTGCGTTTGCTGGGCTGCCCAGTCATGGCCAAAGAACCCATTGTCCGGCCATGGAAACCGTGGTGCGCTGCAAGGACGCGGCGACGGCCGGTCAGACGAGCCAGTTTAAAGGCCGCCTCATTCGCTTCCGCGCCGGAGTTAGAGAAGAAGACGCGAGCCTCGCTATCTCCCACCTTGTCCAGGAGTTTCCCGGCGGCTTCGACCACAGGCTCGCTGGCAAAAAGATTGGACACGTGGCCTACGGTGGCCACCTGGGCGCTCACCGCTTCGACGATCGCTGGGTGGGCGTAGCCCAGCGAGTTCACCGCGATACCGGCGAGCATGTCGATGTAGTCTTTACCGTCTTCATCGGTCACCGTGGCCCCCTTACCGGACACGATGGCAACGGGTGGGGTTCCATAGGTGTTGCTGAGCACCTGACCCCAACGCTCTGTCAACTTGGTCTGCGCGGTCACTTGTTATCGTCCTTCCTGAAGACCGTTCCCTCCGGGTAGTCCTCGCGGTTATAGTCATTGGGCAGCACCATCGTGCCGATGCCTCCCATAGTCAGCAGCTCCAGCAACACGGCGTGGGCGATGCGCCCGTCGATAACGTGCGCGGCGTTGACTCCGCCTTCCACGGCCATGAGGCAGGACTCCATCTTCGGGATCATTCCGGAATCCAGGCCTGGGAGGAGCGCGCTGAGCTTGTCAATCTCGATCTTCGACACCAAGGAGTCGCGGTTCGGCCAATCGGTGTACAGGCCCTCCACATTTGTGAGAATCACCAAGCGCTCGGCGCCCAACGCTCGCGCCAAGGCCCCGGCCGCGATATCTGCGTTGATGTTGTACACCTCGCCTTCATCACCGGGCGCGATAGTAGACACAACCGGGATGCGCCCGGCCTCAATAATGTCCATGACGGCGGTGGGATCGACGCTGACGATCTCTCCCACCATGCCGATATCAGTCGGCTCACCATCGACCTGGACGAGCCGCTTGCGCGCCTTAAACAACCCAGCGTCCTCACCCGAGGTACCCACGGCATACGGGCCATGTGAATTAATGAGGTTGACCAAGCCACGCCCCACCTGACCGAAGAGGACCATGCGAACCACGTCCATGATCTCCGGAGTGGTCACACGGAAACCGCCCTTGAATTCGCCTTCAATCCCCAGCTTGCCCAGCATGTCGTTGATCTGCGGCCCACCGCCATGGACCACGACGGGCTTGGCGCCCACGGTGCGCAGAAAAACCATATCGGCAGCGAAGGCGGCCTTAAGGGAATCATCCACCATCGCGTTGCCGCCATATTTCACGACCACAATCTTGTCGCGGTAGTGCTGCAGCCATGGCAAGGCCTCCGCGAGCACAGTGGCGCGGTCAGCATTACTTAGTCCCTGAAGCATTGTTCCTCCTCGCGCGTTCTTAAGAGCTGTACGCGGAGTTAATCTCCACGTAGTCATGAGACAGGTCGGTGGTGCGGACGAAAGCTGTGCCGGTTCCCCCGGTGCCCAAGTCCACGCGCACATCAATATCAGCCCCGGAAAGATCAACGTCGCGCGCGCCGGGCGCGCCAGTGGAACCGACGCACACTGCTTGGTCATTGAAAAACACGGAGATGTTGTCCGGATCCATCTCGGCATCCGCCATTCCGACAGCGGCGAGCACGCGGCCCCAGTTGGGGTCCGATCCGAACATGGCGCACTTGAACAGGTTGTCGCGGCCCAAAGTGCGCGCGGCGTTGAGCGCCTGCTCATCGGTAGCGGTGCCTTCCACGATGATCTTCACGCGCTTGGTCACGCCCTCGGCGTCTGCTTGGAGCTGATCCGCGATATCGGCGCACACCGCGAGAACCGCAGCGTCCAGCTCCTCCTGGCTAGGCTCCACCCCGGAAGCGCCGGAAGCCATGATGATGACCGTGTCATTCGTCGATGTAGAGCCGTCCACATCGAGCGTATTGAAAGTTTGATCGCTCGCTGCCTGCAGCGCCGAGTGCAAGGCCTCAGAGGAGGCAACAGCGTCGGTGGTGATGCACACCAGCATGGTGGCCAGTGACGGCGCCATCATGCCCACGCCCTTGCCCATCGCACCCATGCTCCAGCCCTCGGCCTCAATGAGTGCTTCTTTAGCTACGGTATCGGTGGTCATGATGGCCTCCGCCGCGGACTTGCCGTGAGCTGCATCCGCGCCAAGGTCTCCGGCAACCACTTCGACGCCAGCCAATGCCTTATCCATGGGAAGGAGCTCTCCAATAAGTCCCGTCGAGCACGCCGCGATGTTGGCGGCAGGGATACCCGTGTGCTCAGCGGTGGCTTCCACAATCGCCGCGGCATCCTTGTCTCCTTGTTCGCCGTTGCAGGCATTCGCGTTGCCGGAGTTATAAATGACGGCCTGAACAGTGCCGTCGGCCACTGCTTCGCGGGAAAGCTTCACGGGTGCGGCCACCACGCGGTTGCGCGTGAAGACCGCAGCGGCGTCGAAATTAGGACCCTGGTTAACCACGAGGGCCATGTCGGGTTTTCCGGAGGGCTTGATTCCGGCTGTCGTGGCGCCAGCCAGGAATCCTGCAGGGGCGGTAATCATGTCGAGTTTCTCCTAGTTCGTGTGGAAGTGAGTTGAGGAAGGCGGTGCGGAGCGCTTGGGAAAGTAGGGGTGCCCCTTAAGGGGCAACTGCTGCCTGTGGAAGGCCCAGGGTTTCTTCCCATCCCAAAGTCAGGTTCATGCACTGGACAGCAGCGCCGGCGGTACCCTTGCACAGGTTGTCCAGAGCCGCGGTAATCACGAGACGGCGGGCGCGCTCATCCACGTGTGCTTGGATATGGACCATGTTGCTGCCCACCACGTTTTGCGTTTCTGGCTGTTGGCCCTCAGGCAGGACGAGGCAGAATGGTTCATCAGCATAAAAGTCACGGAAGGCCTCGGCGACTGTGCGCTTGTCGACGCCCCCCTTCAACGGCGCCGTAATCGTCGCCAGAATGCCACGAGGCAGCGGCGCCAGCACCGGAGTGAAACTCACAGACACCGGTTGCTGCGTAAAAGGCTGTAGGTTTTGCAGGACCTCCGGGGTATGCCGGTGTGTCCCGCCTGGCTTATAGGCTTTGAGGTTGCCCATAGTTTCCGCACCTAGCTGTGCCACGGAGGCCTTCTTGCCTGCCCCGGACACCCCGGTGATTGCTATCACCGACAGATCTGGCTCAATCAGATCCTGCGCTACGGCCGGCAGCGCACCCAGGGTAATCGTGGTGGGAAAGCACCCCGGTACGGCAACGCGGTTGCTACCTTTAAGCTCCTCACGATTGCCGGGAACCTCCGGGATTCCATAAGGCCAAGCACCGGCGTACTCACCACCATAAAACGCGTCCCAGTCTTCCTTGCTACGCAAGCGGAAGTCAGCTGCGCAGTCAATCACCGTGACGGACTCCCCCAGCTGGCGGCCGATCTCCGCGGAGTGCCCGTGCGGCAAACCGAGGAACACGATGTCATGGCCAGCAAGAATCTCCGGCGTGGTGTCCTCGATGACGCGGTCCGCCACTTGCGGCAGGTGCGGCATGAGCTCAGATACTCGCTGACCTGCGGTGGAATGCCCGGTGAGCGCGCCGATGCGCAGCTCGCCCGAAAGGTACGCTGGGTGCGACAGCAAGAGGCGAAGGATTTCGCCACCGGCATAACCCGTAGCTCCGGCGATTGCTACTGAAATAGTCATGCGGCCACTTTAGCAAATAATGCATTCCGCCGTATGTTATTCAGAAAAAATGCGCCGAAGAGCTCGGCGCACAGGTGAGGAAAAGTAGGGTTCAGGAAGGTTTACATGACGCGGGACGAGACGTTCCCCAGTCCCTCCGCACCCGATACGGCGGTCTTTCCTGCATAGCCTAGGTAGCCATGCGGGCCGACGAAGTGGATACCGCCCTGGGCATCCGCGATGGCTACAACCTCATTGAACTGGTGAACCTGGCCTGGCTGCAGGCGCTTGAAACTCGTGGTTGTCAACCCCTGGTTGAAGCAGTCGGCCTTGGAGCGACCTGCATGGTAGATGAATCGCGGAGCCAATTGGCCCGGCGGGTTGCACCGCGGGCTAGTGGCCCGTGCCCCTTCGGACAGGCACGCGACGTAGGTTCCTTCGATGTTCGAAGCTTCACAGTTGACGGTGCCATCGGCGTTGGAGAACCCCTGGGACAAATCAGCGGAGGCATGTGGGGCAATGGTCAGCGCGCCGACAACGGCGGCGGTGGCTGTGAGACGAGAAATAAGACGCATGGTGTGAACAATCCTTTCGGTGTGGCTTGGTCTGGAAACTCAGCACCTTTGCTGCATCCTTGAGGTTATGAGGCAGAGCACACCCCTTCCAGCGCTAGGGGATCTCTCCCCACGTCAGCACCTGCCCCAACGCGCGCAAACCCGGCTAAACAAAAGCCCGGCTAACCTCCCACAGGGCTAACCGGGCTTAAAGCACTAGCGAAGCAACAGAGTCTTAGGCGCGCATCTGTGCGCCAAGGCGCTGCTTGGCCAACTCCGCAGCGGCGAGGCGATGCTCGTTGGCCTCTTCATCAGTCAGAGTGCGGTCACCAGCACGGAAGAGAAGCTGGAAGGCTAGGGACTTCTTTCCTTCGCCGAGCTGCTCGCCACGGAAGACATCGAAAAGCTCCACGGACTCGAGGAGATCACCAGCACCCTCCTCGACCACACGGCGAACCGTCTCCGCCGGGGTTTCCTCGTCCACCACCAAAGCAATGTCCTGGTGCAAAGCCGGGAAGGAAGACAGCACGGGGGCGGGGAACTTCTCATCCAGCGGCAGGGCTGACACATCGAGCTCCATCGCACACGTGCGTGCTGGCAGCTCCAAGGCCTCAAGGACCTGCGGGTGCAGCTCACCCGCATAGCCGACGACCGTCTCCTCATCGCTTGCGAGAACGATTGCAGCACAGCGGCCCGGGTGCCACGGCAGCTGCTCAGCTGCCTTCACTGCGATGTCCACGCCAGCGGAACGAGCAACCTGGCGCGCAGACTCAATAGCATCCGCGTAGCTGTAGGCGCGGCCCGCTCCCCACGGCCCTTCGTGTTCAATGCTTCCGGTGGCCACCGTGGCTACGTGCAACGGCTGGAGCGGCAAAGACCCAAGGAGATCGGCGACCATTGACTCCTCTGGGCGCGACTCCACCGACGGCATGGGAGAAGAGTCAGCGCGCTTGAAGGCCACCTGCTGGAGGCCGAACAAAGCCAGATCACTGCGGCCACGGGCAACGTTGCGGGCGATAGCCTCAAGGAGATTGGGCAGCAACGTCGTGGACAGGATCGCCTTGTCTGACTCGAGCGGATTCTGCACGGCCACGGTCTGGCGGCGCGCATCCTCCTTGTCCAAGCCCCAGGTATCAAAGGTGTCGTTCGCGATGAACGGCGACGGGAGGACCTCGGCGTAGCCCGCGTAAGCCAACCCATGTCCGATCGCACGCCGACGCTTCTGCGCCGGAGTTAGGCCGCGGCCGCCCACCGGAGTGGGCAGGATGGTCGGAATGTCTTCAAGCCCTTCCAGACGCAGGATCTCCTCGATGAGATCAACGTCCATTTCGATGTCCGTGCGCCAGGAGGCGGGGATGACGGAGAGCTCCTCCTCACCAGACACCTCGCAGCCGACCTCCGTAAGGCGCTTCACCACGGTCTCCTGAGAGTATTCGATACCGGCATACTCACTCGGCTTCGCCGCACGCAGGGAGATGGGCTCGCGCTTGGCGACGTCTCCCACGAGCGTCCGCCCAGCCTCGATCGTGCCGCCAGCAATCTGCTGAAGCAGCACGCACGCCACGTCCAGCGCTACCTCAACGATGGCCGGATCTACTCCGCGCTCGAAACGGCGAGAAGCCTCCGAGGAGAGCTTGTGGCGGCGGGATGTGCGGGCCACGGTGATCGGATCCCAAATGGCCGACTCGAAGTAGACATCAGTCGTCTCGTCAGAAATCTCGGAGGTGGTGCCACCCATGACGCCCGCCAAGGATTGGATACCGTTGTCATCACAGATGACCACGTCGCCCTCCGAAAGCTCCCGCTTGACATGGTCGAGGGTCTCGAACTTCTCGCCCTCGTTGGCATTGCGCACAACGAGGTTGCCCTTGATCACGTCGGCGTCAAAGGCGTGCATCGGCGCGCCCAGAAGCAGCATGACGTAGTTCGTGACGTCGGTAGCCACGTTGACGGCGCGCTGACCGGAGAGCATGAGCTCGCGCTCCATCCAGAACGGGGTACGCGCTGCCGGGTCAATACCGGTCACCTTGCGCAGACCAAATCGCTGCGCCTTGGTTTCCTCCCTCAGGTCAACGTCGATAAGCGTGCCCTCCGGAGCCGGCACGACGGAGGTGTCGATGCCAGCCACGCTCGGTTCCTGCGCCACGTCGGGGAAAGTGAGATCAAATGCGGAGGCAATTTCACGCGTCAGGCCACGCGCAGACAAGGCATAGCCACGATCCGGGGTGATGTTGACGTCGAAGACGGTATCGGACAGCCCAATAAGGGGGCGGGCATCCTCACCAATCTTGTCGGCAACCTCCTCCCCTAGCACGATGATGCCGTCTGCCTTGGGGCCGAAGCCCAGCTCAGCTGCGGAGCACATCATTCCGTTGGAGATATGGTCGTAGGTCTCGCGGGCGGCAATCTTGAATCCTCCCGGCAGCTCAGCACCCGGAAGGGAGACCACGACGTAGTCGTTGAGGCGGAAGTTGCGGGCGCCGCAGATAATGCCCTGCAGCTCCCCCGTGCCATTGGCCTGGCCAACGTTGACCTGGCAATAGCGAATTGGTTTCTTGAACTGGGTGAGCTCTTCGATCTCTACAACCTGACCGATAACCAGCGGGCCCGTGGTTTCCGGAAGGGCCTCGTAGCCCTCGGTTTCAAAACCTACGCGGACAAATCCAGAGTCCAGTTCCTCAGAGGACACGGTCCAGCCGGAATTAGCGGTGCCCAGGATTCGGGTAACCCAGTCTTGGGAAATAAGCATTTTTTCTTTCTATCCTTTCTCTGGGTTCCTATGCCTGCACGCCAAATGGCAGGGTGAAGCGGACATCGCCTTCGACCATGTCGCGCATATCGGTCAGACCATTGCGGAACTGCAGGGTGCGCTCGAGGCCCATGCCGAAAGCGAAACCGGTGTATTCCTCGGGGTCAATGCCCACCGCACGCAGGACGTTGGGGTTGACCATGCCGCAGCCGCCCCACTCGATCCAGCCGGCGCCGCCCTTCTTGTTGGGGAACCAGACATCAACCTCGGCGGAGGGCTCGGTAAACGGGAAGTAGTTCACGCGCATGCGGGTGGTAGTCTCCGGGCCGAAGAGCACCTTGGCCAAGAGCTCCAAGGTGCCGCGCAGGTGGGCCATCGTCAGCCCCTTATCCACGGCAAGGCCTTCCACCTGGTGGAAGACAGGAGTGTGGGTGGCATCGAGCTCATCGGTACGGAAAACACGGCCCGGGCACGCAATGTAGAGCGGGACATCGCGGTCAAGCATCGTGCGCACCTGCACCGGGGATGTATGGGTACGCAGAACCTGCTTGGAGCCTTCCTTGCCCACGTGGAACGTGTCCTGCAAGGTGCGGGCTGGGTGGTCGGGCTTGAAGTTCAGAGCGTCGAAATTAAAGTACTCTGCTTCTACCTCAGGGCCCTCCGCGATTTCCCATCCCATGCCCACAAAGATGTCCGCGATGCGCTCCGACAGCGCTGTGATGGGGTGCAGGGCACCGGTCTGCGCGCGGGTGGTAGGGACGGTGACATCGACCTTCTCCGCCTTCAGCTGCGCGGCGCGGGCCTCCTGCTCCAGCACTTCACGAATCTGGGCAAAGCGCTTTTCCACCTTGCCGCGGGCCATGTTCACTGCGCGTCCAGCATCCTTGCGCTGGTCCTTCGGCAGCTGTCCGAGCGATTGGCGGGCCTGCGGGATATAGCCGCTATCACCAAGGTGCTCGCGACGGGCGGAGGTGAGCTCGTCGAGGCTGGTTGCAGCTTCGAAGGCGGCGATGGCCTTCTGCGCGGCGGCCTCGAGGGCCTCTTCGGTCAATTCGATCTGAGGTGTATCGGACACGTGCCTTGATTACCTTCTTCTCGCACAAAAACTAACGCGAGCTATCTTACCGTGCCGCCTGACTTCTGTGGCCACCAACCCTGGCACATCGGAGGCGCTAGCTGCTCTGCTGCTTCGCAGACTCATAGAGGCAAATGCTGGCGGCCGTAGCAAGGTTCAGAGATTCCGCGCGGCCAAGAATCGGGATACGCACACGCATGTCCGCCTCATCCTGTAAATCACCCAGGCCGTGCGCCTCGTTGCCAAAGAGCCACGCGGTGGGCTGGGACAGGTCCGCATCGGCGAGGTCCACCTCGCCGTCGGCTGCGGTGGCCAACACTTGCAGACCAGAGGAGCGCAGCTTGCCCAGTACATCCTTGATGTTGGGGTCTCGGGCTACGGGCACATGGAAAAGTGATCCGGCCGACGCGCGCGCTACCTTACAGCCCAAGGGATCCACGGTTTCCCCGGCAAAGATGACGCCATCGGCGCCCATGGCATCCGAGGTCCTGATCAGTGTTCCCGCGTTGCCCGGCTCCGCCGTCAAGACAGGAACCGACACCAGCTTCGGCTTGCCGGCCAAAATCTTCCCGGCGGTCCACAACACTGGGCGGCACACGGCAAAGAGCCCGGTGCTCGTGGCGGTGTCAGACAGGTGCTTTGCCGCCTTATCCGTAATGGGATGCACATACACGTCCATGTAGCCGCAGGCTTGAACAATGTGTGCAAAGCGCTCGGCGGCCTTCTCCGTCACGAAAACATCCGTAGCGGCACCGGTGGACACGGCCGCGTCCACGGCGTTTTCGCCCTCAATGATGAAACGCTCCGCCTTTCGGCGGCTGGCCGCCCGGTGCAATTTGGCGGCATTAACCACGCGCGGCGTGCGTTCAGTAAAGGCAGAGGAAAAATCCAGATTCATGCATTTGACGGTACCCACCGAACCAGACATTGAAAAGTCCCGCTCCCCCAGCAAGTTTGAGTGGGTAGCGGGACGGTTGGTCTCCACGTCATCTCCGCGGATACGGGTGGGCTTTATTTCTTTAGCGGAACTCCGTCGGCGTCCTTATCAAAGCCAGATAAACCACCGGCGATGAATACGAGCTCGACCCACTTCCAGATCACTAAGGCACCGATGAGGATAAAGCCAATGAGGATAAAAGAGGTAACGAATCCTACGATTGCAAGGCCCAACTGCCACATGCCGCGCTGCGTGCGACCAATATAGAAGTTATGAACCCCCAATTCGCCCAAGAAGAAGCACAGGAGCAGCGCTACCAACCATGACTTCTGCTCGCCGCCCGGGTGTGGCTGCTGGCCATAGTTTGACTGGTATGCATCCTGCTGTGCGGGCAGATTCTGGGACTGCTGCGAACCGCCATACGGAGCCGAGCTGTAACCGTACTGATCACTGGATGATCCGAAGGGGTTCGACTGCTGCGACTGTCCGCCATAAGAGCCACCACCATAAGCATCGCCATTGGGCTGATACGCGCTATTCGGGTTGGTCATAACTATCTCTCCTTCGCACCATGTGCCCCTAGGGCAGGCCCAGAAGCCAACGGCTACCTTGATTTACACAACAACGAGCAATGTAACACAAACCACAAAGAGGAGCAGTACGCCCGCCGACCTAGCGGGTGCTACTCCCCACAACAAGAAACCCACCGGTCCTCCATAAGAGGGCGGTGGGTTCGTGACGTTTCTACGCTCGACGCTTACGCAGCCTTCGGTGCGTTAACGTCCTCCGGCAGTGCGGCCTTGGCGGCCTCGCACAGTGCGGAGAAAGCCTCGAAGTCGTTGACGGCAAGTTCAGCGAGAATCTTGCGGTCGACCTCGATCTCAGCCAGGCGCAGGCCGTGGATGAGGCGGTTGTAGGTGATGTCGTTCATACGAGCGGCAGCATTGATGCGCTGGATCCACAACTTGCGGAATTCAGACTTACGGGCGCGACGGTCGCGGTAAGCGTAAGTCATGGAGTGCAGCCACTGCTCCTTGGCCTTACGGTAGAGGCGGGAGCGCTGGCCGCGGTAGCCCTTAGCGGACTTCAGGATCGCGCGACGCTTCTTCTTGGCGTTAACTGAGCGCTTTACTCGTGCCACAGTAATACTTCCTTATCTTGATTGTGAGTGTGTGGGGATGGGAGTTTCGGCGCTGACTATGCGCGGCCGAGAAGGCGTTTGACGCGCTTGGTGTCTGCCTTGGCGACGTCCTCGGTGCCCTTCAGGCGACGGGTGCGCTTGGAAGGCTTGCCTTCCAGGAGGTGGCGGCGGTTAGCCTGCTCGCGACGCAGCTTGCCGGAGCCGGTCACCTTGATGCGCTTGGCGGTGCCCTTGTGAGTCTTCTGCTTCATGAGAATTAAATCCTTAAATCCTAAGTGGAGCGTGGTCTACTTCTTGCCTTTGCGGACGGGCCCAAGGACCATGGTCATATTGCGACCATCCTGCTTGGGGCGCGACTCCACGACGCCGACCTCTGCGACATCGTCAGCCAAACGCTCCAGCAGGCGGAAACCCAGCTCCGGACGCGATTGCTCGCGGCCACGGAACATGATGGTCACCTTGACCTTGGAGCCCTTCTCCAGGAAGCGCACCACGTTGCCCTTTTTGGTCTCGTAATCGTGATCATCAATCTTCGGACGGAGCTTCTGCTCCTTCACCACGGTTTGCTGCTGGTTCTTACGGGACTCGCGGGCCTTCTGAGCCTGTTCGTACTTAAACTTGCCGTAATCCATGATCTTGGCTACGGGCGGCTTAGCGTTCGGGGCAACCTCGACCAGGTCAAGATCGGCTTCGTACGCAAGCTTGCGAGCATCGTCTGTACGGACAATGCCCACCTGTTCACCACCGGGGCCAACAAGACGGACCTCGGGTACTCGGATGCGCTCATTAATGCGAGCTTCAGCGCTGATTGTGGTTCTCCTCGATTGTGGGGGCTAGTAGTGTGCCTACCGTGACCACAAACGAATAAATCCCGGTGCCAAAGGCATCCGGGAGTTTCTTTTCAAGCACGCGCCAACGTATGGCGCCTACTCTTAACCTTTATCCTGCGGCGGAACTAGTGTCCGGCGCGGCTTCGGGTGGGAGAAACTCCGCTTGCGGCCCAAGTACCTCCTGGAGGAGGCGCTACGGGCGGTAGTGCGCACTACTTTAACACCTGATTTTTCAGGAACCAAATCGGCGTGCCGATGTCGTTCCTGCAGTCTGCGTTGCCGTGGGCGGTGCGCAGGCCTCCACCGGTTTAAGCGCGCCAGCCTCCAAGGCCTCAGTTACGACTCGGTCCACTCCAGCAGCAAGAACGTTGAGCGCAGGAATTGCTTCTTCGGCATACTCACCCGGCATGGTGACTTCAATGGCCAATCCCACCGTGGACTCTTTACTCGAGCCCGATGGGGTGGTTTCCCGCACACCAATTTGGCGGTGGGTATAACCGTCGTCGTACTCGGATAGTCCCCACCCGCCCTTGGCGCGGGTGTTCGGGAGCTTGTCCAATCCGTTGTCTTGCCACTCCACAATGTCATCCATTGCGTCATAGACCTGTTCTGCTTCCGGAATACACGGTAAGTGTGCGCCAAACTCTGCCTGGTCTTCCAGCAGCCACGTGGAGTAGCCAAAAGGTTCCTCGAACTCGCCGGTCGAACCATACTCTTCCAAGAGCGCCGTTACTGCGCTCCCAGCATCGCCCTCAGTCCATCGCACGTGGGACCACAACGCGTAGGCAGCATCATTGTCGGATTCCTTAATCGCAAGGTCGACGAGCTCCGGGCTAGCGCCGTCGCGCAGCGCGGCAATCGCGATAGGAACCTTCACCGTCGACCACGCAGGCTCTTCACCGCGTAATCCGGCGTTGACAGTCCCTTCCCTATCCGCCACCGCCACGCCGGCGCGAACATTGAACTCCTTCTCAACTTCAGAGACGACATCGCGTAATTCGGCGCGCACGTCATAGCTGGCGGGTGCTTCCACGCCTGGTGATTCTTCGGGAGCCGGCGGCGATGTGTCTTCCGCTGGGCCGGAACACCCCGTCATGGTGGCTGTCGCAGCAATGCTGATGGCTAGTGCTGCCGTGCGGGTACTTCTGTGGCCCAACATCACACCAGCTCCTTGAGGAACCCTCCCGTATAGGAGCCTTCCACCTGCGCCACGTCTTCTGGCGTGCCTTGGGCCACGACGGTGCCGCCGCCCGAGCCGCCTTCCGGGCCCATGTCCACGATCCAATCGGCGGCCTTAATGACGTCGAGGTTGTGCTCGATGATGATCACCGAGTTGCCCTTATCAACCAGGCCTTGAATGACGAGCATGAGCTTTCGGATGTCCTCGAAATGCAGTCCGGTCGTCGGCTCATCCAAGATGTAGACCGTGCGCCCATTCGTGCGCTTTTGGAGTTCGGAGGCCAGCTTCACGCGCTGCGCCTCACCACCGGAAAGCGTCGTGGCGGCCTGACCCAAGCGGACATATCCCAGGCCCACCTCCACCAAGGTGTTGAGGTAGCGGTGGATCGACGTGATGGGTTCGAAGAACTCGGCTGCCTCCGAGATCGGCATGTCGAGAACCTCGGCAATGTTCTTTCCCTTATAGAGGACCTCCAGGGTCTCGCGGTTATAACGGGCACCGTCGCAGACCTCGCACGGCACGTAAACATCGGGCAGGAAGTTCATCTCGATCTTGATGGTGCCGTCACCCTGGCACGCCTCACAGCGTCCGCCCTTGACGTTGAAGGAGAACCGGCCCGGCTTGTAGCCGCGAACCTTGGCCTCCTGGGTTTCAGCGAAGAGGTTGCGGATTTTGTCGAAGACCCCTGTGTAGGTTGCCGGATTCGAGCGCGGGGTGCGCCCGATGGGGCTCTGATCGACCTGCACCAGCTTGTCCAGGTGTTCCACGCCCTCCACGCGCTTGGCGCGACCGGGTACTTGACGGGCTCGGTTGAGTTTGTTGGCCAAGGTCTTGGCCAGGATTTGGTTGACCACGGTGGACTTACCGGAGCCAGACACACCAGTGACGCAGACGAGGACGCCCAGCGGAATCTCCACGTCAATGCCCTTGAGATTATTCTCGCGCGCGCCGACCACCTTGAGCATGCGCTCAGGGTCAATCTCACGGCGCGTATCCGGGACCGCAAGCTTCTTCTTTCCTGACAGATACTGCCCCGTCAGGGACTCCTCCACAGATTCGATGCCGGCGGGCTCGCCCTGATAGACCACCGTTCCTCCGAATTCGCCGGCGCGCGGTCCAACGTCGACAAGCCAGTCCGCCTCCCGGATGGTGTCCTCATCATGTTCCACCACAATCAAGGTGTTTCCGATATCGCGCAGGCGCTTCAACGTGGCGATGAGGCGCTGGTTATCGCGCTGGTGCAGACCAATGGAGGGCTCATCCAGCACGTAGAGGACTCCCGCCAGGCCGGAGCCAATCTGGGTGGCGAGGCGAATACGCTGTGCTTCGCCGCCAGACAACGTGGAGGCGCCGCGGTCAAGGGTGAGGTAGTTCAGGCCGACGTCGAGAAGGAAGCGCAGGCGGGCCTGGATCTCCTTGAGCACAGCACCAGCAATGATCTCCTCGCGGTGGCCCAACACGAGAGAGTCGAGGAACTCCGCCGCCTCCTCGATGGACAGTGCCGTCAAGCCAGCGATGGACTGCTCGCCATGCGCGGTAGAGGCCAAACGCACCGCCAAGATTTCCGGCTTCAGGCGGGTACCGCCACAAGCGTTACACGGCACACGGCGGGTGTACTGAAGAAGACGGTCCTTCTGCGACTCGGAATCCGCCTGATCGAGCTTGCGCTCCAAAAAGCCGATAGCTCCCTCGAACGGCGCTGACCAGTTGCGCTGGCGGCCATAGCGGTTCTTGTAGCGCACACTGACTTCCACATCTGTGCCATAGATCAAGGCGTGGCGCTGCTCCTCGGTGAGCTCGGAAACCGGGGTGCGCGGATCAAAGTCCAGGGCTTTCGCCAGGCCTTCGACCAGCTTGACAAAGTACCGCGCATTGGGGCTCGACGTCCATGGTTGGATGGCCTCAACGGCTGGGGCATCCGGGTCCGGGATCAACAGATCCACATCCACCTCAAGGCGCGTGCCCAAGCCATCACACACCGGGCAGGAACCGAAAGGCGCGTTGAACGAGAACGCGCGGGGCTCGTATTCCTCAATGGTCAGCGTGTGGCCGTTAGGGCAGGCAGCCTTTTCCGAGTAAGTGTGCGTGAGCTCTTCGCGGTCTACGAAATCCAGGGTGACGAGTCCGTCTGCCAAGCGCAGCGCCGTCTCGACAGAATCCGTCAGCCGCTGCTTTTGGGAAGCTTTCACCTGCAGGCGGTCCACGACGACATCGATGTCGTGCTTGATCTGCTTCTTCAGCTTCGGCGGGTCACTGAGCTGGTAAAGCTCCCCATCTACCCGAACACGGGAGTAACCCTGGGCCGCGAGGTCAGCAAAGAGGTCAACGAACTCGCCCTTACGTCGGCGAACGACCGGTGCGAGGACCTGGAATTTCAGCTTTTCCTCGTGGCTTAAGACTTCATCAACAATCTGTTGCGGGGTTTGGCGCTCAATGACAGCATCACACTCAGGACAGTGCGCAGTGCCCGCGCGGGAGAAAAGCAAACGCAGGTAGTCGTAGATTTCGGTGATGGTTCCCACCGTCGAGCGCGGGTTGTGGTTGGTGGACTTTTGGTCAATGGACACCGCTGGGGATAGACCGTCGATGAATTCGACGTCCGGCTTATCCATTTGGCCAAGGAACATGCGTGCATAGGAGCTCAAAGACTCCACGTAGCGCCGCTGGCCCTCGGCGAAGATGGTGTCAAAGGCGAGTGAGGACTTGCCTGAGCCCGATAGGCCGGTAAACACCACCAGGTTATCGCGCGGGATATCGATGTCCACGCCCTTGAGGTTGTGCTCACGCGCACCACGTACGACCAAACGATCAGCCACTAGTTGTTGCCTTCCTACACAAAAGAATGTGTGTTCAGAGAGTTCTCATTCAGAATGTACCCGTATGGTTGGACTTATGAACAACGCGCTTGAGCTTCATAAAATTTCCGTGTCCGAGATGGACAACAATTGCTACCTGCTGTGCGCGGGTGACGAGGCGCTGCTTATCGACGCCTCCGCTGACGCCCCCGCGCTGCTCGCTTTAGCCGCCGACCACGGAGTAAAGATCTCCGCGGTGCTGACCACGCACCGCCACTGGGATCACGTACGCGCACTCAAGGAAGTCTTGAATGAAACCGGTGCCGTTCACTATTCCTCTTTCTTGGACGCCCCTGCTTTGCCCGCGCCCGTCGACGTGGAACTGGAGCATGGCGATACGCTTCCTTTCGCCGGTTACGATCTGCCCGTCATTATCCTGCGCGGACACACCCCGGGCGGAGCAGCAATTGCAGCGGAGATTGATGGCGTTACCAACCTCTTCGTCGGTGATTCCCTCTTCCCCGGCGGCGTGGGCAAGACCACCTCGGAAGGTGACTTTGTGCGCCTCTACAAAGATGTCACGCAGCGGCTCTTTGATGTCTATCCGGACGACGCAATTGTCCGCCCCGGGCACGGGGCCCCCACCACGCTCGGCGCGGAACGCCCGCACATGGACGAGTGGTGGGAGCGACGCTGGTAACTACGTGTTAACTGCTGCGCTCACAGCAGCAGTTGTTTAACGCGCGTACTATGGTGTGGCGAACGTCTTTACAGATCTATTGAATGGAGCACGTTATGATTCGTAAATTTGCCCGTCCTATGCTGGCCTCCGTGTTTGTCTGGGATGGTGTGGATACGCTCCGCAACACCTCGGAGCACGTCGCGGACACCGAGTCCGTGCTCAAGCGCCTGCGCAAGGTGCTGCCCCGCGAATACGCGGGTTACATCCCCAATGACCCAGAGCTGGTTACCCGCGCGCTCGGCGGCGCGAAGACCGCTGCGGGCACGAGCCTCGCGCTGGGCAAGGCTCCGCGCACCTCGGCTGCAGTGCTCGCGCTGACGCACGTCCCCAACCTGGTCGGCAATGCTTTCTGGACCGCGGATTCCAAGAAGGACAAGGAAGCACAGCGCAACAGCTTCATCACCAACACCGCTCTGCTTGGTGCCCTCGCCATCGTTACGCAAGACACCGAAGGAAAGCCTTCCGTGCGGTGGCGCGCTGCTAAGGCCTCTGAGCGTGCAAACAAGAAGATTCAGCAGGCGCTGCCGGGCAAGTCCGAACAGCAGAAATTTGCGGAGGACTTCTCCAATCGCGCAAACGAGATTTCTTCCGATGTCACGGCCAAGGCCAATGACTGGTTTGAGACCGCCAAGGACTACGTCGAGGACAACCGCGATGACTGGGAGTCTGCCGGCCGTGACTTCATCGACTCCGCGCGTTCCTTCGTCGAGGACACCGCTGAGACGGCACGCGAGTTCTTTGAGGAGAACAAGGACGATTGGCTCGACGCTGCACGTGACAACACCGAAACCGCCCGCAAGGGTCTGGTCAAGGCAGCCGGCAAGGCACAGGACCGCGCTGACGAGGCACTGGCCAAGGCGGATTCGCTCGATGGCAAGCGTGCCCAGAAGAAGGCTCGCAAGCGCGCCGAGAAGCTGCAGAAGGAAGCCTCCAAGAAGCTGGATAAGGCTTTCAAGAAGTTCGGTGACCGCTTCTAAGCTCTCCGTCCTTCGCTGCGGATAACTCCGCAACACACCGCGGCAATCGCCGCGGTGGAGAGAACAACGGCTCAGCTAGTATGCTGGGCCGTTGTTCTTTTTCCTGTCCACCCTTCCCCATCTCCCTTACTTCCCGTCTGTCCACGAGAAGCCTTCATACGCACCCAAGGAGCCTTGTGTCTGAATCTTCACCCGCGACTCATACCGGGAAACCCGGCGCCCACGCGAACGAGCAGAGCGCGGAAATAGCTAGCGAGCAAGCATATGTCGATGGCCTCTTCGAGCGTCTGGACAACGAGGTTCAAGCGGCCAACGAGCGCTTGAACGAAGTGCAAGCTGCCGTCGATCCACATACCCCGGACGCCGATGCACTCGTTCGGCGAGAGACCGAGTACCACGGCCTGCAGGCTAAATTGGATCGCCTCAACGTCGCCCAACTCGGCTTAGTTTTTGGGCGCATCGACATCGATGCACCCGGTGATAACCCCACCCCGGAAGGCCTGGACCGGCGCTACATCGGCCGCATGGGACTCGACGCCAGGGAGGAGAACTACCGGACACTCCTTCTGGATTGGCGTGCGCCGATGGCGCGCCCCTTCTACCTCGCCACTACAGCGCACCCTGAAGGCGTCCATGTCCGTCGGCATATCCGGACCACTGGGCGCACGGTTATTGGAATCAGCGACGAGGTCTTGGAGGGAGAGTCCTCTGCTGACAGCAGCGATGTCGCAAGCGAGTCCGCCCTCCACCACGTGATGCAGCGCGCCCGCACTGGGCACATGCCCTCCATCGTGGAAACCATTCAGCGCGAGCAGGATGAAATCATCCGTGACAACACGCGCAGTGTCATGGTGGTTGAAGGCGGACCAGGAACCGGCAAGACCGCTGTTGCGCTGCACCGCGTGGCCTACCTGCTCTACACCTACCGCGAACAACTAGCCGCCACAGGCGTACTCATCGTCGGCCCCAATTCCACTTTCCTGGAATACATTTCCCGAGTGCTCCCGGAACTCGGTGAGACCGGCGTTGTGCTCTCCACCATTTCTTCCCTCTTCCCCGGCATCGAGGCCACGCACTCAGAGTCCTTGCTCGCCCGCGAGATCAAGGGCTCCGCTGCCATGGTGGAGATCCTCGGCAACGCGGTCAAGGATTATCAGCGCCTACCGGAGCAGCCGCAAACACTGGAGATCGATCAGCTCGAGCTCACCGTCACCCCAGCTATGGTCAAGGCGGCGCGTACCCGCGCGCGGCGCTCACGCAAGCCGCACAACGATGCCCAAGCCGCGTTTGCGGAACACCTCATCGAGTCTCTGGCCCAGCAGATGGCCGAACGCATCGGTTCTGACCCGCTGGGAGGTGCCAACCTGCTCTCCCGTGCGGACGTGGATCAACTCCACGATGATCTCGCCGAAGAACCGCAGGTCACAAAACTCCTCGACGAGTTCTGGCCCCACCTCACGCCTACCGAGGTACTCGCCAATCTCCTGAGTAGTACCGAGCGAATCGATACGGCGGCCAACGCTTATGATGACGAAACCCGCGGTGCCCTCTACCGCGACGACGGTAGGGCCTGGGCGACCTCCGACGCCGCGCTTCTCGACGAGCTCGCAGTCCTCATCGGCATGCCCGACCCCGAAGCAGAGCGCGCCGCCGAGGAGAAAGAATGGCGCGAACAGGTCGCGGAGGCAGAAGATGCCCTCGATATCCTGAGTTCCTCTGATTCCACCGACAACGATGATGACATGTTCGAAGCCGAAATCCTCTCCGCTCACGATGTCATCGATGCCGAGCACCTCGCTCGCCGTCACGAGGTTCGGGATTCTCGCACCACCGCTCAACGTGCCCGCGAGGACTACACGTGGGCTTACGGCCACGTCATCGTCGATGAAGCCCAGGAGCTGACCCCGATGGAGTGGCGCATGATTTTCCGACGCAGCCCTTCCCGGTGGATGACGGTCGTCGGCGATACCTCCCAGACTGGAGCGCCCGCCGGTGTGGATGACTGGGGCGAGACGCTCGAGCCTTTTGTCGGAGAGCGCTTTCGACTGCACGGGTTGACGGTCAACTACCGCACCCCGCGCCCGGTCACGGAATTAGCCAATCGGCTGTTGGAAGAGATCAACCCTGAGGCCACTCCGAGCATCGCGGTGCGGGATGGTGTGGACGTCGTCTGGCGCGAGGACGCCACCGATGCGGATCCGACAACATACCAGGATGACGACGGGCGCCTACGCGCCGTTATCACGGCTGCCAATGCCGAAGACATCAAAGGCCTCGAGTTTGACCACGTCACGGTGGTCAACCCAGATGACATCGTGGCGGCCTCCCCTCAGGGTCTACACAACCTCTACGTGGCGCTCACGCGTGCGACGCAGTCCTTGACCATCACCGGCCGTTATGCGGAGGTTTTCGGATAGTCTGGAGCGCATGGCACTTTCCGATATCGCCCGCAAAGTCGAATTCACTGCGAATTCCCTCTCGATCAAGCGCTCGGCACGCAAAGGGTGGCAGCCCAGCATCACTGGCTATGCCGGCTACGGCAATGAAGAATTCGTCCATGTTCTAGGCCGCGTCCTCATGCATGACCCAACGGCTGAAGAGACAGATACCTGGGCGCAGCGTGGCTACCGCCAGTTCTTCACCATTCAGGTCACGCACCACGAGGTTGAAGTTACGGTTGGCGGGAAAACGGTAGCGGGCACCACGAACGACAACGGCTATGTCGACGTGCTAGTCCATGACCACGGGCTCGAACCCGGTTGGCACGAGGTCACCATCCGTGCCAAGGGCGCGGATGCGGTGACCTCAGAAGTGCTTATCGTGGACAAGGACACCACGTTCGGCGTGGTCAGCGATATAGATGACACCATCATGGTGACCTGGCTCCCGCGCGCAATGATTGCAGCATGGAACTCGTGGGTTAAACGCACCAATACCCGCACCCCCGTCGAAGGTATGGCACGGTTCTACCGGGAAATCGCGCAACAGCACCCCGAGATCCCCTTCATCTACCTCTCCACCGGCGCATGGAACACCTACGACACCTTGGTTAACTTCATGGCGGAGAAGGGCTTCCCGCGTGGTCCCCTGCTGCTGACAGACTGGGGGCCTACCCCCACCGGCCTCTTCCGCAATGGTCAGGAGCACAAGCGCGTGCAGCTCCGCAACCTCTTCATTGCTTTCCCGAAGCTCCGCTGGCTGCTCATCGGCGACGACGGTCAGCACGATCCGCTTACCTATGCCGACGCGGCAGCGGAGCACCCCAACCACGTAGCGGCCGTGGCGATCCGCAACCTCAGCCCGCAGGAACAGCTGCTGTCCCACGGTTCGCTCGCCCCTTTGGTGAAGGTCAACGAGCAGACGTCCTTCAATATCCCACTCATTCAGGGGACCGATGGCAATGCTCTTGCGCGCGCCTACCGCGAGCTGCGATTGAGCGACTAAAGCTCGTTAGAAACAAAACGGCACGCAGGCCCAGAGGCTTCCTCGATGCTAGGGACTTCTCTGGAGCGTGCGCGCCGTGACGACGAGCGTCCTAGTTCACAGTGTGGACGATCATGACGTCGCAATCAGACTGACGTGCAACATCCGCCGGTACCGAACCAAGCAGGCGACCGGTCAGGGAGTTGATTCCACGGTTACCAACGATGAGCAGGTCTGCCTTGTTGTCGTTGACGATGGACATCAGGGCCTGGACCGGAGTGCCCGGGCGCACAGCGGTCTCCACCTTTGTCACGCCGAACTTCTCTGCGTGCTCCTTGCCGGAGGCGAGGTTGGCCTGGGCCTTCTCATCACCGAGAATCGTTACGGAATCCTGGCGCAGGGTCTTGGAAGCCTGCTCCTGGTTCTCGTAGTAGGCGCAACCGATGATGAGGGTGGCATCGAAGGCTGCGGCGATTTTGGCGGCACGCTCCACTGCGAGCAGGGAGGACTTGGAACCGTCGGTGCCGACCACGATCTTGTTGTAATCGCTCATGATGACCTTTCTTCGCTGGGCCCCAACCGTGAGGCCACCGCTTGACAAAATTTTAAAGCTTTTGCGCACCAGCTAGTCTAACAACGCTGGCGCATTCACGTCGATCAGCGCGCACGAGAGTACGCACGCGTTGCACTGCCCTAGTCAGTGGTGTTGACCACCACGACGTCAGTGTGGGCCTTGCGCGTGAGCTCTGTCGCTACGGAACCAAACACGCGACCGCGCACTGAGTGAATTCCCTTGTTGCCCACGACGAACATATCGACGCCGTAATCCTTGCCCACCTCGAGGAGTGAATTCACAGGGTCACCGGACTTAGCAATGATTTCAATGCGCTTCGCGCCCTCGCCGTGCGCGATCTCCGCGGCATTGTTGAGGAAGCTTTCCGACATCTCTTCGCTCACCACCGGTACTCGGGCGTCCTCTGAGTTGGGGGCGCCAAGCATCGAACCAGAGTGGTTGTAGAAAGCGGACACGATAATCAGCGTCGCGTCATAGGCGCGCGCCATGGATGCGGCAGAACGGACAGCGCGCATGGAAGTCTGAGAGCCATCGGTTCCGACGGCGATGACGTTGTAGCTCAGCATGATTCTCCTTATAAGTAGCGATTAATCCTTAACAGTATGACACGGTCTTCTACGCAGAGACGGATTTTACCCGCACATTGAGTTGGCAAATTTCAGCACTGGGCGCGCCATTAGATCCCGGCCTCCTTAAGACCGCGTTGCTCCTTTTTCAGATCAGCGATCTCATCGCGCAGACGCCCCGCCAACTCGAATTTGAGTTCTCGGGCGGCCTCACGCATTTGGGTCGTCAGGTCGTCGATAAGCGCCTGCACCTCGTCGGCCGCCATGGAGGACACATCTGGCTTGTCGACGATTGCCGTGGGATCCGCGCCCTCCCCTTGCTCGTCGGCGTTTTCATAGACCTGATCCAAAATGTCGGCGGTTTTCTTACGCAGGGGCTGCGGGTCGATGCCGTGCTCCTTGTTATAGGCAATCTGTTTCTCACGGCGGCGCTCGGTCTCCTCGATGGCTTCCTGCATCGAGTCCGTAATCTTGTCCGCATACATAATGACCTCACCGGAGACGTTTCGGGCGGCGCGGCCAATCGTCTGAATGAGCGAGGTAGTGGAGCGCAGGAAGCCTTCCTTGTCAGCATCCAAGATGGCAACGAGTGACACCTCAGGAAGATCAAGGCCCTCACGCAGCAGGTTGATACCCACAAGAACGTCGAACTCACCCAAGCGCAGCTGCCGCAGCAGCTCCACGCGTTGCAGGGTGTCGATATCCGAGTGGAGGTAGCGCACCTTGATGCCGTGTTCGAGCAGATAGTCAGTGAGGTCCTCCGCCATACGTTTGGTCAAGGTTGTGACCAGGACGCGCTCCTGCTTCGCGGTGCGGGCGCGGACCTCATCGATGAGATCATCAATCTGGCCCTTGGTGGGTTTGACCGTCACCTTCGGGTCTACGAGGCCGGTGGGGCGAATGACCTGTTCCACGAACTCGCCGCCGGAGGCCGTCATTTCGAAATCGCCCGGTGTGGCCGACATGTAGACGGTTTGGCCGACGCGCTCCTCAAACTCATCGAAGGTCAACGGCCGGTTGTCTACGGCAGAAGGAAGACGGAAGCCAAACTCCACGAGGTTGCGCTTGCGCGCCATATCGCCCTCAAACATGCCGCCGATCTGCGGGACGGTCACGTGAGACTCATCGATGATGGTGAGGAAGTCCTCTGGGAAATAATCCAAGAGCGTCGCCGGCGCGGAACCGGCGGGGCGGCCATCAACGTGGCGCGAGTAGTTCTCAATGCCGGAGCAAAAGCCCACCTGCTCAATCATCTCGAGGTCGTATTCGGTACGCATGCGCAGGCGCTGCGCTTCGAGCAACTTGCCGCGGTTCTCAAGCTCCGCGAGTCGCTCCGCGAGTTCCGCCTTGATGTCCTCGATGGCACGAGCCATGCGCTCTGGACCCGCTACATAGTGCGTTGCGGGAAAGATCCGCACCTCATCGACCCGCTCGAGCACATCACCCGTAAGCGGGTGGATGTAATAGAGCTCGTCCACGTCATCACCAAAAAACTCGATGCGTACCGCACGCTCTTCGTAGGCCGGGATGATATCCACGGTATCGCCCTTGACGCGGAAGGTTCCGCGCGTAAAGCCCACATCATTGCGCTCATACTGAATATCGACGAGCAGACGCAGGAAGCGATCGCGGTCAATCTCCTCCCCTTCCTCGAGCACAACCGAGCGATCAAGATAGGACTGCGGCGTGCCCAGGCCATAGATGCAGGACACAGAGGAGACGACGACGACATCACGACGCGAGAGAAGCGCCGACGTTGCCGAGTGGCGCAGGCGCTCCACGTCCTCGTTGATAGAGGAATCCTTCTCAATATAGGTGTCCGTCTGCGCGATATAGGCCTCCGGTTGGTAGTAGTCGTAATAAGAGACGAAATACTCCACCGCGTTGTGTGGCAGAAGTTGACGCAGCTCATTCGCCAGCTGTGCGGCCAGCGTTTTATTCGGCGCCATCACCAGTGTCGGGCGCTGCTGCTGTTCAATAAGCCACGCAGCGGTCGCTGACTTACCAGTGCCCGTGGCACCCATGAGAACCACGTCGCGCTCTCCGCGGTTGAGGCGTTCGTTGAGTTCCGCGATAGCCGCAGGTTGGTCACCGGCGGGCTGGTACTCGGACTCAACACGAAACTCGGCCGAGCGGCGCTCAACTTCGCCGACGGGGCGGTGCTCAGAGACCGGCAGGATAGGGTGTTCAGCAGCAAAAGCCATGGCGACCAGTCTAACGCGGCGCGACCGAAACCTGCTAGGACCGCGACTTAGGGCAGTGCCGCACGCGTGGTGCGCAGCCACAGCTCGAGCTCACCGGTGGTCTCCCAGAGCGCATAGATTGCGGATTTGTCCGGCTCCATCGCCGTGTTGATCCGCTTGCGCAACCACGCCCGGGTCTGCGGTGTGCGCAGCGCCTTGACAGCGTCAGTGCTGATCCCCGGGGGCAGCTTGTCGGCCGGCGCCGTGGCCAGCGCTCCCAAGGCGATGACAATCTCGGCGTCGTCGATATCAATGGGCGAATCCACACAGCTCTTTTTGAATGCATCGAGGTCGAAGGAACCGTCACGAATATCCGCGAGCACTTCGCACGCGGCATGATTATCAAAAGGCCCAACGTCCCAGGTTCCCATGAAGGGGGAGAATAAACCGCTTACATGAACGGGATGAGAGCAGCAGGTAAATTTCCCCTCAAAGTTCCTGCTGGCGCTGATCTGGAGTTCGCTGCAGCACTGACGTGCCGGGCCTCGCCGTATCCCAGACACCCTCGGCCTCGCCGCGCCACTCTACCGAAGTCTGGTCTTTCCTCCAAGGCTCGTCAGCGTGATCTCTCTCGGTGGGCTCGATGCGCTCGCGCTCTCCGAAGGCGGGAGCTGAAGCAGCGCAGCAACTATAACCAGCGCGAAATCACTGGCGGGCCCACCCAGATCAAGCAGCTGATCACCGGTGCCGGTTCACCCAACCGCACGGATCAAAAGTTTGGCATCTCCGGGACCGATCTGGGCATCGCCTACTCTGATGACACAGGTCATTCCTACTACGTCTTCGGTGACTCCATGGACTGCGTCGGCGAGGGCGATGGTTGGCGTTCTAACCTCCTGTTGCGCACGACGGACCACGATTATGGCGACGGCCTGCGTCTCGAGGAGGCACTGACTACTGGCGGCTGGTCCGACAATGGCCGGGCAAAGGAGTTCATTCCTTCACAAAAGGTTGGGGATGCCGATACCAACGGTGAGCGCACCACGATCCCCACCGCGGGCATCGTTGTTGACGGCGTGCATTACGTTGACTACATGTCCGTGCGCTCGTGGCACGACCCGAACACAGGCTGGTCCACCAACTATGCCGCGACGGTGAAGTCCACCGATGGCGGAGTCACGTGGCGCGCGGTTCCGGAGGCCACACGCACCAACGCTAGCCACGGTGCGAACGCGCCCATCCCTGGCGGGGCCAACTATCGCGCCGGTTTTGAGAAACTACAGCAATCGGCCTACATCGAGCACGGGGACTATGTCTACCGCTTCACCACGGGCAACGGCCGCCGCGGCCCCGCTTACCTATCGCGCGCACCAAAGTCGGAATTCCCCAACGAACGTGCCTTCAGCTACTACTCTGATGGCTCCTGGGTAAAGGACCCCGCACAAGCTAGCGAAGTGCTTGACGGTAAGGTCTCAGAGCTCTCCGTCGCCTACAACCAGTACTTGGGCAAGTTCGTCACCATGTACGGGGTGGAAGGTGAAGGCATCGTCATGCGCACTGCGGATAGTCCGGAGGGACCGTGGTCGCCACGCCGCATGCTAGTCAGCGCCGAGACCACAAAGGTCGTCAGCGGCGAACCTCTCAACGACACCTACGCGCCCTTCGTGCTGCCAAACCAGGATGATCAGCACCTGTATTACACGCTAACGTCGTGGCGCGACTACAACACCATGCTTATGCGCACGGACCTCGATTTTGTGGGTGAAGACATGGAAAACAATGACCACATCGCCGTCTCAGACGTCGTAGCAACGCGATAGTTAGAAAGAGATTCTTAGCTATCGGGTGAGCCTAGGAGTGCACGCAGCTTCTCGACGACCCCCGCGACCTGCCCATCGAGCGCTTCGCGGGGGCCGTTGTTATCAATGACGAAGTCGGCGGCGGCACGGCGCACATCGTCGGGGAGCTGCGCGGCTATGCGGCGGCGTGCATCGGTTTCCTCCAGGCCGCGGTACTCGACTAGTCGGCGTACTCGCTCCTCTGCGTCGACGTCGACGACGATGGTGGCGTCCATGTCTCCGTGGAGCCCTTTATCGACGAGGAGCGGCATGTCATAAACCACGAACTCGGCACCGCCTTGGCGCGCTGCCTCGAAGCGTGCCTGGGTTTCTTCCTGGATACGCGGGTGGGTAATGGAGTTGAGAACAGCGGTTTTCTCGGCGCTGGCAAAAGCGCGGGAGGCCAAGAGACCGCGATCAAGGCTCCCATCGGGGAGCAGAATGTCCTGCCCAAAGGCCTCCGCCAGCTCAGTGAGTGCCGGCTGGCCTGGCTCAACGATGTCACGGGCGATGCGGTCTGCATCGACCAGTACCCAGCCTTCCTGCACGAGGAGCTGCGCTACGGTGGATTTTCCGCTGCCGATTCCGCCGGTAAGTCCAATCAGTTTCATACCGGCTTAGGATACGCGAAAGGCCGCCTCTCCCCCAGCGGGAAAAGACGGCCTTTCCTAAGAAGCAATGTCCTTAGTTGCCAGCGAGCTTGTCGCGAAGAGCAGCGAGCTGCTCGTCGGATGCGAGGGAGCCGCCAACCTCTGCCTGAGAATCGGATGCCGGAGCTGCATCCTGAGACTCGGAAGAGTAGTTGGAGTTGGCAGCGGACTCGGCGGCCTCAGCGGCTGCAGCACGGTTGCGCTCGATCTGAGCGGTGTGCAGGTTGAAGCGACGCTCGGACTCGGCGTAGCGAGCCTCCCAAGCCTGGCGCTGCTCGTCGTAGCCCTCGAGCCACTCGTTGGTCTCCGGGTCGAAGCCCTCCGGGAACACGTAGTTGCCCTGCTCGTCGTAGGAGTCAGCCATGCCGTACTTGGACGGATCGAACTCGTCGGTGTAGTCCTCGTCTGCCTGCTTAACGGACAGGGAGATGCGGCGACGCTCGAGGTCGATGTCGATGACCTTGACCATGACTTCCTGGCCAACGTTGACAACCTGGTCCGGAACCTCCACGTGGCGCTGAGCCAGCTCGGAGATGTGGACGAGGCCCTCGATGCCCTCCTCGACGCGAACGAAGGCGCCGAACGGAACGAGCTTGGTGACCTTGCCCGGGACGATCTGGCCCACAGCGTGAGTGCGGGCGAAGACGCGCCACGGATCCTCCTGGGTTGCCTTCAGGGACAGGGACACGCGCTCGCGGTCCAGGTCGACGTCGAGGACCTCGACGGTGACCTCGTCGCCCACGGTGACAACCTCGGACGGGTGGTCGATGTGCTTCCAGGACAGCTCGGAAACGTGAACCAGGCCGTCGACACCGCCGAGATCGACGAAGGCGCCGAAGTTGACGATGGAGGAGACAACGCCCTTGCGGACCTGGCCCTTCTGCAGCTGGTGCAGGAACTCGGAGCGGACCTCGGACTGGGTCTGCTCGAGGTATGCGCGGCGGGACAGGACAACGTTGTTGCGCTGCTTGTCCAGCTCGATGATCTTGGCCTCGAGCTCCTGGCCGATGTACGGCTCCAGGTCGCGAACGCGGCGCATCTCAACGAGGGAAGCCGGGAGGAAGCCACGGAGGCCGATGTCCAGGATGAGACCACCCTTGACAACCTCGATGACGGTACCGGTAACCGGCTCCTCCTTGGCGTGCAGCTCTTCGACGGCGCCCCAAGCGCGCTCGTACTGTGCGCGCTTCTTGGACAGGATCAGACGGCCTTCCTTGTCCTCCTTGGTGAGAACAAGAGCGTCGATCTCGTCGCCGACCTCGACAACCTCATCCGGGTTGACGTCGTGCTTGATGGAGAGCTCGCGGGACGGGATGACGCCTTCGGTCTTGTAACCGATGTCGAGCAGGACCTCGTCGTGGTCAACCTTGACCACGGTGCCCTCGACGATGTCACCATCGTTGAAGTACTTGATGGTGGCGTCGACAGCTGCGAGGAAGTCCTCTGCGGTTCCGATGTCGTTGATCGCAACCTGAGGGGTGTTAGAAGTTGGCATGTAGTTATGCTCCGAATAAACGTAGGAGATCGTAATTGGACAGTTACGCGTCTCTTGAAAAGCGTCATTAAGCAGCGTAAATACGCAAGGCTTAAGATGGATTCCAATCCCGACTCGCAGCCGTGCCAAGCTCTCCTACAGTAGCCCAGCGCGTCCCGAGTCATAGACACGCCCGTACAACCCTACATCCTCGCAGCTAAAACGGCAAATACGACATGGAAAAAGAATTGGGAAAGGAAGAATGTCTTCAGCATCGTTTTCTGCATCCGCAGCCAATCGTAATTTCTGGGATGATGACGCCGACTCCTACCACGCAGATCATCCCGAGTATCTATCCTCTTTCTACTGGTGTCCGGAAATGCTGCATGAGGCTGATGCGCAGCTGCTTGGCGACGTCTCCTCCGCTACCGTCCTCGAGCTCGGCTGCGGCTCCGCGCCTTGCACGCGGTGGCTACAAGGACGCGCGCGCTTTGCGACGGGCTTCGATCTCTCGTCGGGAATGCTCTCCCATGCCGCACCCGAGCTACCGCTAGTCCAAGCTGATGCCCTGGCACTTCCCTATCGCGATGAAGCCTTCGACGTCGTCTTCTCCGCCTTCGGCGCCTTGCCCTTCGTGGCCGACCTAGACCTAGCTCTGCGCGAGGTCCACCGGGTCCTGCGCCCACGTGGCCGCTTCGTCTTTTCTGTGCCACACCCGATGCGCTGGGTCTTCCCCGACGATCCCCAGGTCCTCACCGCAGCGCTGTCCTATTTCGAGCGCGCCTACCTCGAGCAGGATGCCAACGACGAGCTCACCTATGCCGAGTTTCACCGCACGATGGGTGATTGGGTGCGAGCGCTCCAGGTGCGCGGTTCATTTGAAATTCACAACCTCATCGAGCCCGAGTGGCCAGAGGGCCTCGACATCACTTGGGGCCAGTGGTCTCCTGAAAGGGGAGCCATTTTCCCCGGTACCGCCATCTTCGTCTGCGACGCGCGCTAAGCCGGATACCGCCCACCCTGTTGCCGAGTCTGCCGGTCGCAGCGAACTAAGCTGGCAGTCATGCTTCAAGAACGCCTCGGGATTTTTCTGCGCCGCACGGTGGCGTGGTGGATCGACGCTTTCCTCGCCGCCGCCGTCATCGTGGTGCTCAAGTGGCTCATCAACCTCAGCACCGATGCCGCACTCACAGGCAGGGCGGGCGCCATATATGACATCGTCGCCCTCGCCCTCGTCTTCTACGTCTACCGGGTGTGGGCAGAGGCGACCAAGCAAACCTCCCTGGGCAAGTGGTCGCTGAAGCTGGAGGTCATCGCCGAGCGTCCCGGCATCGCCAGCGCTGCAATTCGCAACAGCTGGCTACTCCTCACCCTTGTTGCACTGACAGGACTCCCCTATGTTGAGGCAACCATTTTGGCCATCCTCGGATTGAGCGTCCTACTGCTGGGACAAACTCCCTTCGATCTCCTCGCCGGGTGCTTGGTGGAGCGCCGCACGCCCACCGAGGACGAGCGCGCGGTGGGCTTGACTTAAATCCCTAAAGCGCTCCCTAGTGCGCTGCGGCATCCCAGTTCTTGCCCACGCCCACGGAGACTTCGAGGGGCACGGTCAACTCGATAGCCTTGTCCATCTCGTGTTCGAGGATGCGCTGGACTTCCTCGGTTTCACCTGTCGCCACCTCCACGACGAGTTCGTCGTGAACTTGGAGGAGCACGCGCGAAGCCATGCCTTCCAAAGCCTTGTCCACGCGGATCATGGCGACCTTGATGATGTCTGCCGCTGTGCCCTGGATGGGCGCATTGAGGGCCGCACGCTCGGCGTTTTCGCGCGCCACACGGTTATCGGAGTTGAGCTCCGGTAGATAGCGGCGGCGCCCGAAGACCGTGGAGGTGTAGCCATCCTTGCGGGCCTGCACGACAACCTCATCGAGATAGCGCTTCACGCCACCGAAGCGTTCGAAATAGCTCTCCATGATCTCCTTGGCTTCACGTGCCGGGATACCTAGCTGCTGCGACAGACCATAAGCGGAAAGACCATACACAAGGCCATAGGACATGGCTTTGACGCGGCGGCGCAGCTCCGGCGTGACCTCATCCACCGGAACGTCAAAGACCTTGGAGCCGACGTAGTTGTGCAGATCCTCGCCCTCACGGTAGGCCTCGATAAGGCCCGGATCAGCAGACAGGTGCGCCATAACGCGCATCTCGATCTGCGAGTAGTCCGCCGTAATCAGGGTTTCATAGCCTTCCCCCACCACAAAGGCCGAGCGAATCTGGCGCCCCGCCTCCGTGCGCACCGGAATGTTTTGCAGGTTCGGCTCCGTGGAGGACAACCGGCCCGTTGAGGTCACAGTCTGGTTGAACGTGGTGTGGATGCGGCCATCCGGCTGGATGGTCTTGATGAGCCCCTCCAGCGTCGTTTTCATCTTCTGATACTCGCGGTGCGCCAGCAGGTGGTCCAAGAAGGGGTGCGGGTGGGTAGCAGCGAGCTGCTCGATTTCCTTGGCCGCGGTGGAATAGCCGGTCTTGGTCTTCTTCGTCTTTGGCATATCGAAGGTCTCAAAAAGCACTGCCTGCAGCTGCTTCGGGGAGTTCAGATTGAGGGAATCGTCACCAGCGAGCTCGCGGGCAGCGCGCTCTTGCTCGTTAACCTGCTCGATGAAGGCATCGCGCTGCGTCTCCAGGACGTCTCGGTCCACCGCGATGCCGGCGGCTTCCATACGCGCCAGGATGCTCACCAGAGGCAGCTCGAGGTCGGTATACAGCTCGAAGGAATCAATCTCCTGGAGTTGACTCGTCAATTCTGCCGCCAGCTCCATGATGGCGCCGGCCTGTTCCACAAGCTGATTGTCATCCAAGAGGGAGAGCTGCTCCGTGGCAGCCCCGAGGGACTTCTGCAGATGGCGCTGGTACACATCCGTCAAGGCGTAGGTGCGCTGGCCCGGCCGCAAGAGATAGGCGGCGAGAGCGGTGTCGTGGGCAATTCCTTGCAGCTCGATTCCCCGGCCGGACAACATATGCCATGCCGCCTTTGCCTCGTGGAGGTACTTCGGCGCATCCGATTCCAACCAGGCAGCCAGTGCGGCGTCATCGGCCGCGTCCAGGTCCGCCAATTCAATCTGGAGTCCCTCGAAGGAGGAATCGACGAGTGCTAGTGCGGCGGCATCACCCGCGCCCGGTGTTCCGTCGCCTTGCACGAAGACCGCTACGTGTTCTTTGTCTTCGAGCCACTCAGCCAGCGGAGTGTCTACCACGGTCACCGATACGTCTGGTGCCTCCTCAGCCGCCGCGGCTTCAGCTGCTGCGTCATGCGGTACGGCGTTGAGAACCCGCTCGCGCAGATTCGTGCCGAATTCCAATTCATCAAAGCGAGCTGCCACCTCGCTAGCCACGGCACCCTTAAAGCCGAGGTCCGCCGGGCCGACCTCGAGGTCCATATCCGTCACCATTTGCGTGAGCTGTCGGTTGAGCTTGACCTGTTCGATGCGATCGCGGAAGTTTTGCCCCGCCACGCCCTTTATCTCCTCGGCGTGCTCGATGAGGCCATCCAAAGAGCCGTACTGCGTGATCCACTTCGTGGCGGTCTTCTCCCCCACCTTCGGGACAGACGGCAGGTTATCGGAGGGGTCCCCGCGCAGGGCTGCGAAATCTGGGTATTGCTCGGGGCTGAGGCCATACTTCTCTTCTACTGCCTCCGGGGTAAAGCGGTGCAGCTTGGAGACTCCGCGCATGGGATAGAGGACGGTCGTGGAGTCGTCGACAAGCTGCAAATAGTCGCGGTCACCAGTGACCAGGAAGGTCTCATAATCCGCGCCGGCCTGAGTGGACAACGTAGCCACGATGTCGTCAGCTTCGAAGTTATCGCGCGACAGCGTAGTGATTCCAAGCGTCTCCAAAACCTCACGGATGAGCTCGACCTGGCCGCGGAACTCTTCGGGGGCGGCTTCACGCTGCGCCTTATACTCCGGGAACATCTCCGTGCGGAAGGTCTTTCGCCCCACATCGAAGGCCACCGCGACAAAGTCCGGCTTTTCCTCAGTCAGAATGTTCGCCAACATGGAAAGAAAGCCATACACCGCATTAGTGTGCTGACCGCCCGAGGTGGAGAAGTTCTCTGCGGGCAGTGCATAAAATGCGCGAAAGGCCATGGAGTGGCCATCAATGAGCAGGAGTCGAGGCTGAGAAGTAGTCACCCGGCCCATCCTAACGTGTTGCGCTCAATGACACCGTCGAGGGCCACAGGCAGGCAATTAGGTTCGAATTGGTCCGCTGCGCTAGTATCGTTGCTTGTGCGCCCCTGTAGCCCAATTGGCAGAGGCAACGGATTCAAAACCCGTGTAGTGTGAGTTCGAGTCTCACCAGGGGCACAATTCCACCCCACAACAGAGCTTGTTGTGGGGTGTTAGCGTTTTCAACGGAAAGGAACCCGTCGCCATGCGTCGCACTATCATCGCTGTGAGCACCGCCATTGCCCTCACCGTAGGCGGCACCGCCGCTGCTACTGCTGCCGAATCTAGCGCGGACAAGCAGATATCCACCAAGGTTGAAGGATCTTCTTACTATCAAGAACTGCGCAAGTCCACGGCTTCCTCCAACGATCCTCAGCTGAATAATTTCTACGCAGTGCTTCTCGACGGCCTCGTCGGCCTCACTGTCTTCGCCATCCTGGGATCGATCTACGGCGAAGTATCCAAGCGCCTGCCGATGTAAAAGGCGTATATCCTTCTACTGATTGAATAGTTTGCATAAGCCTGCGTTGAGGTGAGAGAATAAAAAGTCATCTGCTCACCCGCTCTTCCCGGCACGGCAATCCCACCGGGTAGACAGTCAAGGTTACTTTCGGTTTATGCATTATCTTTTCAACGCCATTCGCGGCGCCCTTATTGGCATGGCCGAGTTAGTCCCCGGAATCTCCGGCGGCACCGTTGCGCTCATCGTCGGCATCTATGAGCGCGCTTTGCATAACGCCAATGATCTCATCTCCGGCCGTTTCAAGAAGGTCGAATGGGGCTTCCTCGTCTCCGTTGCCGTCGGCATGTTCGTCGCCGTTTTCGGCTTCTCCACGATCCTCCATAACTTTGTGGAGGGCCAGGTTTCGCTATCCAGCGCGCTCTTCCTCGGCATGGTCGCCGTGTCTATCATCGTGCCGCTGAGCATGATGTCGCGTTTTTCGCCCGCCTCCTTGGCCGCGCTTCTCATCGCCGCTGTCGCAATCTTCTTCGTCACCGGCTTCACCTCCACCCCAGTGGAAGACCCCAACCTGCTCGTGGTTTTCCTAGCGGCCATGGTGGCTGTGTGCGCGCTCGTTCTTCCCGGTGTGTCAGGCTCCCTCATTTTGCTGACCATGGGCCTCTACGCGCCGATTATCGGTGCGGTCTCAGACCGCAACATGGTCGTCGTGGGTGTCTTCGCACTCGGCGCGGTGTGTGGCCTCGCAGCTTTCGTCAAGGTATTGAACTACCTGCTGGATAATCACCGCGATGTCACCCTTGCAGCCATGGCTGGTTTCATGCTCGGCTCCCTGCGTGCGTTGTGGCCGTGGGGCGCTGACCAAGACGCCTCCACACCACTGATCCTGCTTATGTTCGCGATTGGTGGCATTATCGTGGCCATTTTCATCGTTGTGGACCGGCGCAAAGCCGCTAGCTACCAAGAGAGTTAAAGCATGAGAAAGAAAACGGCCATCATCGTGGGCGCTGCCGGGTTGCTAGCATCCGCAACCCTCTCCGGCTGTGTTACCAACGTGGAGCCGGCGCTGCCGGAAGGCTGGTCTGCGCCCAACGTGGACGAAGTTCCCGAGATTGCCGCGATGTACGAGGATGCCGATGGCGTCCTTACAGTAGGCACGAACCCGCCTTTTGCGCCTTTCGAATTCAAGGATTCCGACGGCTCGATCATCGGCCTAGAGATGGACTTGGCCAATGCCGTCGCCCAAGTATTGGGGCTTGAATTTCAGCCGGTGGAGCAAGACTTCTCTATGATTCTGCCGGCGGTCCAAGCCGGACAAATCGATCTGGGCGGTTCCGGATTCACCGATACCGATGAGCGGCGCGAGAACTTCGATTTCGTCGATATTCTTTATGCCGGCATTCAGTGGGCGAAACTCACCGATGGCCCCAATGACGTGGACCCATCCAACCCCTGTGGCCTCACCGTCGCGGTGCAGCGCACCACGGTATCGGAGACCGACGATCTGCGCCCCAAGCAGGAAGCCTGCGACGGCGACCTGACCATTCTTCCCTATGACACGAGCGATAATGCCGCCCTAGCGGTCCTGATGGGGCGCGCTGATGCTCTCTCAGCGGACTCCCCCGTTTCTGCCTGGGCTGTTAACCGCTCAGATGGACGTATGTCCATGGTCGGCGAAATGTTCGACGCGGCACCCTACGGCTTCGCCGTGCCCAAGGATTCTGACCTCGGACCCGCCGTGGCCGCGGCACTCCAACACCTCATCGACACCGGAGCCTATGCAGAGATACTCAATAAGTGGGGCGTCGACGAGGGCCTCGTCGAACACGCAATGATTAATGAAAGGCCGATCAATGACTAACTCCTCTCTCCCGGCAGCGTCGGAGTCGTCGGCTTCGACTACCCCAGAAAAGATCGAAGCCCGCCCACTGCGCCACCCTTGGCGCTGGGTCTTCGCTACCCTCCTCGCGCTGCTTGCAGTGTGGTTCATCATCTCCTCGGCACGCAACGAGGCCTTCGGATGGGGAACGTATTTCCAGTATCTTTTCGATACTCGGATTGCCACCGCTGCACTGCACACCATTGCCATTACGATTCTGGCGATGATCATCGGCGTCGTGGGCGGCGCTGCCCTCGCGGTGATGCGCATGTCCCCCAACCCTGTGCTGGGAGGCGTGTCGTGGGTCTTCCTGTGGCTCTTCCGTGGCACGCCAATCTACGTACAGCTCGTTTTCTGGGGTCTACTTTCAGCCCTCTACCAATCCATCAACCTAGGATTCGCGGAGATTTCCCTCACCGAGGTTCTCAATAACGCATTCCTTCTTTCCGTCTTGGGCTTGGGCCTCAACGAAGCCGCATACATGGCGGAGATCGTCCGCTCCGGTATCTCCTCCGTTCCGGAAGGCCAGAAGGAAGCCAGCAAGGCCCTGGGAATGGGCTGGTGGATGACCATGCGCCGCACGGTGCTGCCGCAGGCTATGCGCATCATCATCCCGCCGACCGGCAATGAGTTCATTTCTCTGCTCAAGACTTCCTCCCTTGTGGTTGCCATTCCCTACACCGCCGAAATCTTTGGCCGCGCTACGGATATCTCCGCTGCGCTCTTCGAGCCCATTCCACTTCTGATGGTGGCCGCGACGTGGTACCTGGCCATCACCTCTCTGCTCATGGTGGGCCAGTACTTCCTGGAGCGCCGCTTTGAGCGCGGCGCCACCCGCGAGCTCACCGGCCGCCAGCTGGCGGCGCTAGCGGATGCCGAAGGAACTATCCCCCGCAACGTCTCTGTCATCCCGGAGGTAAAGAACTAATGACCACCCCCATGATCTCCGCGCAGAATGTGCACAAATCCTTCGGCCAGCTCGAGGTTCTTAAAGGAATCGACCTCACCGTCATGCCCGGCGAGGTCACCTGTCTCTTGGGTCCCTCCGGTTCCGGCAAGTCCACCTTCCTGCGCTGCTGCAATCACTTGGAGAAGGTCACGGCAGGCCGCCTCTACATTGACGGCGAGCTCATCGGTTTCCGCGAGCGCAACGGCGTGCTCTATGAGATCTCCGAGAAGGAAGCCGCCGCCCAGCGCCAGGATATCGGCATGGTCTTCCAACAGTTCAACCTGTTTAGCCACCGCACCGTGCTGGAAAACATCATCGAGGCACCGGTCCAAGTAAAGAAGCAGAACCCAGAGCAAGCCAAGAAGAAGGCCATGGAGCTGCTGGAAAAGGTTGGCCTCGCGCACAAGGCGGAGGCCTACCCGGTGCAACTGTCTGGTGGTCAGCAGCAGCGTGTCGCCATTGCCCGTGCGGTTGCCATGGACCCGAAGCTGATGCTCTTCGACGAGCCCACCTCCGCCCTCGACCCCGAGCTCGTCGGTGAGGTTCTCCGCGTCATGAAGGAGCTTGCCGCCGATGGCATGACCATGCTCGTTGTTACCCACGAGATGGGCTTTGCCCGAGAGGTCGCCGACACCATTGTCTTCATGGATGGCGGCAGCGTCGTCGAAACCGGCACCCCGGAGCAGGTCTTGGACAACCCGCAGCACCAGCGCACGAAGGATTTCCTCTCTTCGCTGCTCTAGCGCGCTGCACTGCAACCACCGACGCACGCGCGGCACCACCGCCGCAACTGCCCTAGTTGCCAAAGTTATGCGCCGCCATCGCGGCGAGAGCAATGGTTTTGGCAACTAGGGCAGTTTATTTTGCTCAAGAACCGTTCCAACGTGGCGAAAGCCAGCTAAAAAGCGAAACCCCGACCAGTCCGAAAAGGATAGCTGGCCGGAGTTTAGGGCTTTAGGGAAAGACGTAGGCTCTACTCGGAGACGCCTTCGTCTTCCGCAGTCTCAGCGGGCTCCTCAGAGTCCTCGGCAGAGGCCGAGGCCATCGGGCTATCCGCGGACTGGGCTTGGATGACGTCATCCAGCACCGCGTGGATGTAGGGCGCGGCCTTGTCATTGGAGTACTCCGAGGCAAGCTCTACGCCTTCGACGAGCGCAGTCGCGTTGGGAACATCCGCGTTGAAGAGGATTTCCCATACCGCTACGCGCATGATCGCGCGGTCAACAGCAGGGATGCGCTCGAGGGACCATTCGCTGGAAAGGTAGCGGGCGATGGCGTCATCGATAGCGTCCAACTCTTCAGCTGCGCCGCTGACGATCTCGCGGGTGTACTCAGCGATCGGCGCCACACCATTTTCCGGATCGCGGGCAAGCTCGACGCGGTCCTCCACGATTGCTACCGGATCAACATCGCGCGACTCTGCCTCGAAGAGGATATCTGCGGCTCGGCGGCGCGCACGGTAGCGCGCCGTGTGACGCTTATAATTAGGCTCTGGCTGGGTCATCTTAGTTGTTAACGCGAGACAGGTACTCGCCAGTACGGGTATCGATCTTGAGGGTGTTACCGGTCTCAATGAACAACGGAACTTGGATCTCAGCACCGGTCTCGAGCGTCGCCGGCTTAGTGCCGCCGCTGGAGCGGTCACCCTGCAGGCCCGGCTCAGTGTGCTCCACCTTCAGGTCAACGGAGATCGGCAGCTCACCGAACAGAGCCTCACCGTCGTGGAAGGAGACCTGGACGCGCATGTTTTCCAAAAGGAACTTGCCGGCGTCGCCGAACTTGTCAAATGGCAGCTCGTACTGCTCGTAGGTCTTATCATCCATGACCACGTAGTTCTGGCCATCGTTGTACAGGTAGGTCATGTCGCGGCGGTCGACGTTAGCGGTCTCCACCTTCACGCCAGCGTTGAAAGTCTTGTCCGTTACCTTGCCAGAGACCACGTCCTTGAGCTTGGTACGCACGAAAGCTGGGCCCTTGCCCGGCTTCACATGCTGAAACTCGACAATCTGCTGCAGCTTGTTGTCGATCTTCAGAACGAGACCGTTCTTGAAATCAGTGGTATCTGCCATGAAATGACTCTCCCAAATTACTTGTAGTCGAAACTATGAAAACAGTGTCTAAGCATACCGTACGCACGGCACCAGCGGAGCGAAGGGGTGCTGGCTACAGCACCTGAAGTTCCTTCGGGTAGGGCGTAATGATCTTCGGCGCACCGGAGGTAATGAAGAGGCTGTCCTCGATACGAACACCGCCCTTGCCCGGAACGTAGATGCCTGGCTCGATGGTCAGCGTCATACCTTCAGCCAACTCGCCCTTCCCGGTCTTTGCTGCGGAGGGGCCTTCGTGCACGTCAAGCCCGATGCCGTGGCCGGTGGAGTGGACGAAGTACTCGCCATAGCCGGCCTCGGTAATGATATCGCGGCAGGCCGCGTCGACGTCGACAAGCTTCGCGCCCGGCACCGCAGCCTCGACGCCTGCTTCCTGGGCTCGCAGGACGATGTCGTAGATTTCACGGGCAAAGTCAGTGACCTCACCGATGACAAAGGTGCGTGTGCAGTCGGAGTTAAAACCGCGCAGGTGAGCGCCGAAATCAATCGTGACCAAGTCACCCTTGCGCAGCTCACGGTCATCTGCACCATGGTGCGGCTTAGCGGAGTTTTCGCCGGAGGCCACGATGGTGTCAAAGCTCACGCGCTCCGAACCGAGCATGCGCATGCGGTATTCCAGGTCAGCAGCGACCTGTCGCTCCGTGCGGCCAGCAGCTACCTCACCAGCCTCGATGAGCTCGGTGAGCGCCTGGTTTGCCAAAGCGGCAATTTCTTCCAGTTTCTGGAGTTCAATGTTGTCCTTGACCAGGCGAATCTTCTCAATCACCCCGGTGACGGGTACCAGCGTTACGCCTTCGGGCTTTGCCTTCTCCAGACGCTCGAGCTGTGCGACAGTGACATAGTCCGCCTCGTAGCCAACCCGCAGATCATCGGATGCCTTCTCCAACAGGTGCGGGCCCACATCGCGGCCAAGGCTGGCTTCGATATCCGGGACTTCCTGTGCAATCTGGGTTGTGTAGCGACCATCAGTTGCCATGAGTGCGGAGAGATCTTTGCGGAGCAACAAACCGCCATTCGAGCCGGAAAAACCTGTCAGGTAGCGCACGTGCGTCAAGTGGGTAACAATAATGGCGTCAATACGCTGGCCGGACAGCTCGGTCATAAGCTTACGGCGACGGTTGCTATAACGAGTATCGGCTAATGCCATGAGAGAACCACTCCATTCATTTTCAAGCGATACTCCATGATAGCTAATTTGCCAGTAGGTACCCCAGTGCCGCGACGTAGCCATACGAGCCCAGCCCTGCGATAACACCGCGCGCGAGTGGACTGAGGTAAGAGTGTTGGCGGAAAGCCTCGCGTGCATGCACGTTGGAGAGGTGAACCTCGACGAAACCGGCGCCATCGGCTACCTCCGCCAAGGCATCTCGTAGCGCCACCGACGTGTGGGTAAAGCCGCCTGGGTTGATGATCACGGGCCAGCCTTCGTCGGCGGCTCGATGCACTTGCTCGATGAGTTCACCCTCATGGTTGGACTGGAAGAAGACGATCTCTTCCTCCCCCGCCGCGGCGCGCACTTGGCTTTCGATATCCGCTAGGCTTTCGCTGCCGTAAATCTCCGGCTGGCGCTTCCCCAAACGGTTCAGGTTGGGACCGTTGAGAACGAGGATGGTCATGGTGTGCGCTCCTTAAGCTTTAGGGGGTCAGCTGAAACTCTACGAGGCCAGTTGCGTGTAAGCTGCGCGCAACTCCTCTTCTGTTGCGTCTTCTAGGCGGGTTGTTTGCCCAATACCAGTGAGCGCGACGAAGCGGATGCGACCCTCGCGGTTCTTCTTGTCGTGCCGCATGCCGTCGAGCAACTCCTCGAAGTGGCCCTGCTCATAGGTGGTGGGCAGCCCGATCCGGGTGAGGATGTCTCGGTGGGTGGCAACGAGGCTGGCGTCGATAAGCCCCCGAGCGTGGGACAGGTGCGCAATAAACATCATGCCCACCGCCACAGCACGGCCGTGGCGCCACGAGTAATTTTCGCGGCGTTCCACGGCGTGGCCGAAGGTATGGCCGTAATTAAGGGTTTCGCGCAGACCGGACTCCTTCAAGTCCTGGCCCACCACGTGCGCCTTGACGGCAATGGACCGCTCGATGAGTTCAGGAAGCAGGCCTTCCGGTTTGAGGCAAGCGGCGGGGTCCGCTAGATAGTGCTCGATGATGCGTGGATCGTGGATGAAACCAGTCTTGATGATTTCTGCGGAGCCAGCGATGATCTCGTCTTCGGGCAGCGTGCGCAGGTGATCCAGGTCGACGAAGACTGAATCCGGCTCGTGGAACGCCCCAACGAGGTTCTTTCCTGCGGCTGTGTTGATACCTGTCTTCCCGCCCACGGCAGCATCAACCATCGCCAGCAGCGTCGTCGGAGCCTGAATAACCGGGATGCCGCGCATCCACGTTGCCGCAGCAAAACCCGCCAAATCTGTGACGGCACCGCCACCGAGGCCGATGACTGCATCGCGGCGGCTAAACCCAGCGTCACCGAACACATCCCACAGACGTGCCAACACATCAAGCTGCTTGGCAGCCTCGGCATCGGGAACCTCGACCGGGGTGGCCTCGAGGCCCTGTGCGCTGGCTTGCTCAGCGAGTTTGCGGGCAGCTTGGGACAGCGGCGGCTGGTGGATAATCGCCACCTTCGCCGCACCAATACTGGCGGCGCGCTCAATCATCGCAGCACTGAGACCACTACCAATCGTGACCTCGTAGGGGGATGGTCCGTTAACCGGAATGGTGTGCATGGGAGCGGCTCCTTCAGCAGCGCTAGTAGTCGTCTTCATTAGTCGTCGCGGGGGTGGAGTGACAATAAGCCAGTGTCTTAGAGAGTCTCAAGGAAGCTCAAAATATCGCCCACCACCTGCTGCGGGGAGCGCACGCCTGTGCGTACCTTTAAATCCGCAACCTTGGTGTAGAGCGGCCGTCGCTCCTCCAAGAGTTGGGAATAACGCGCGAGAGGATCCGCCGACTCGAGAATCGGGCGGTTGGTACCCCCCATCGTGCGGGTGACGCCTTCTTCGGGTGTGATGTCGAGGTAGACGACGGTCAGGCTATCGAGCAAGTCCCGCGTCGATTCTGTCAGCACGGCACCGCCACCTAGGCTCACCACCCCGGTGGTAGCCAGCGCCTCGCGCACAACCTCGGCTTCCACTTCGCGGAATTCCGGCTCACCCAGCTCGGAGAAAATCTCGCCGCACTTCTTTCCATAGCGCGCCTCAATGAGGCTATCGGTATCAACAACGTCGCAGTTCAGTGCCCGCGACAGGCGGCGACCAATCGTGGTTTTGCCGGCACCGGGAGGTCCTACAAGGACGACGTGTGGGGAGTTCATGCGTCACCCCACTCCAGTCGGCCTGCCACGTAGTCCTGGTAGGCAGCGATGTTGCGCTTGGTTTCGGCGAGGCTATCGCCGCCGAATTTCTCCAGCACCGCACGCGCGAGAACGAGCGCCACCATCGCCTCTGCCACGACACCGGCAGCCGGTACCGCGCAGACGTCGGAACGTTGGTGAATAGCGGTAGCCGCCCCACCTGTGGCCATGTCGACCGTCTTGAGCGCACGCGGGACCGTGGAAATCGGCTTCATCGCCGCGCGGACGCGCAGCGTCTGGCCGTTGGTCATGCCGCCTTCCAGACCACCAGCGCGGTTAGTCTCACGATCCACGCCATTGTCGGTGCGGACCATTTCATCGTGCGCTTCGCTCCCGCGGCGGCGGGCCTCAGCGAAGCCATCGCCGACCTCGACGCCCTTGATCGCCTGAATCCCCATCAAGGCGGCGGCGAGCTGTGCGTCGAGGCGGTCTTCACCCGAGGTGTGCGAGCCCAAGCCAATCGGCAGGCCTTCCACGATCACCTCGACAATGCCGCCCAGAGTGTCTCCCTGCTTTTTCGCGGTTTCGATTTCTGCGATCATGGACTCTTCCGCCGCCTTATCGCAGGCGCGTACCGGTGAAGCGTCGATAGCCTCAAGGTCCGCGAAGCTAGGATGCGGGCCCTCATACGGTTCTGAGGCACCGATGGAAATGACGTGGGACAGCACCTCGACTCCCAGGGTTTCGCGGAGGAAGTTGCGCGCGACCGTGGCCGCGGCCACACGAGCAGCGGTCTCGCGTGCAGAGGAGCGCTCCAAAATGGGACGGGCCTCCGCGTGATCAAACTTCACCATGCCGGCGAAATCGGCATGCCCCGGGCGAGGACGAGTGAGCGGGGCGCCGCGGCCGGAAGCCATCGCCTTAGCGGTCTCCGGGTCATCGAGATCGAGCGCGTCCGGGGACATGATGGTGGTCCACTTCGGCCACTCCGTGTTGCCGATCATGATGGCAATCGGACTGCCCAGGGTCAGGCCGTGGCGAATGCCACTGAGCAAGGTGAGTTCATCGGCCTCGAACTTCATTCGGGCACCGCGGCCATAGCCGAGGCGGCGGCGAGAGAGCTGGAGAGCGATGTCGTCTTGGGAAACGGGAACCCCGGCGGGCATGTGCTCGATGAGTGCAACGAGTGCCTGGCCGTGAGATTCACCTGCGGTAGTCCAACGAAGCATGCGGACTATTATCACACGCTAGGGGTTCTTTCGGGGGCACTGGGCCGCCTATCACACCGTGTCGGGGCTAAAGAGAACGACGAGTGCTGCGGCAATGATCATGCCGGGGCCGTGCGCGGGTTTCCGATCCTGCGTTATGAATCCCCAGAGCAGCGTGCTCAGCGACGCCCCTACCATCGCGAACGCTACCCCTGGTACTCCCGCCGCATGGGCGGTCACCATGCCCAGTGGCAACGCCAGCTTGAGATCACCCCCGCCCACGCTTCCGGCACGGCTCAGCAATGCAACCAGAATATAAAGCCCCGGCCATAGCAGCCCGGCTGGGTCGAACCACCACAGCGACAGCACGGCGGCAGGCAGGGTCAGATAGTTGGGCAGGCGTTTGAAACGCAGGTCATAAACGATTAAGGCGCACCCCCACGCCAGGAAAAGCACATCCCCCATGACTGCGCAGCCTACCGTGCGGGGTGCTGCCGCGCATGCTGTTGATTAAGGCAGCTTGAGCGCAGCGTTGAGGGCAGCCAGCATCTCCGCCCGCGGCGCGGTGTGCCCAGTAAATTGTTCAAACTGCGAATAAGCCTGGTTGGCCAGCATGATGTGCCCGCCGACGGTCGGATAGCCATCAGCAGCCGCATACACAGTTAACGGGGTGGGCCAGGGATCGTAGATAACGTCGAACACCGGAGCCTTGGCCAACTGGGTCAGATGCTCTTCCACTACGGCGGAGGGAACAGTGGAGACGATGAGGTCCACCGAACGCGCTAACCCCGCGAGATCCTCGCCAAAAGATGCCGAGTGGAGGGAGAGGCCAAGAGCGTCGCCCAGCGGGCGTAGCTCGTCGAGGCGGTCGGAGCGATTGAGCACGGTGACATCGGTGACACCACGCTGGGCTAGTCCCCCCAGGACCGGCCGCGCGGTACCGCCTGCACCGATGAGCAAAGCCGTCGCGGGCTGAGAGGGGCCCAGCAGCTCATCGAGTGCGCCCAGCACGCCTTCCGTATCCGTGTTGTCCGCGCGCCACCCCTCCGCGGTGCGCACCAAGGTATTCGCAGAGCCGATGAGCTTGGCGCGCTCGCTCACGATGTCTGCGCAAGCCAAGGCGTCGAACTTCAATGGCATGGTCACCGAGAAACCTCGGTACTCTTCCCCTACCTCGGCGAGGAAGGCAGCCAAGTCGGTCACCTCGAACCTGGTGTAATCCCAGTCCTTCAGATTCAGCGCATCATAGCCGGCCTTATGGAGGACCGGGGATAACGAATGCTCGATGGGGCTGCCTAAAACTGCGGCGCGCGGCATCCTATTACTGCTCCTCTGCTGGTGGCTCGCCGGCGCCTTCGCGCTGGCTGTCCAGGATGCCAGAGCGCACCGCATCATCGACGTTGGCGAGGTGCTCATCATAGTTGTCGGTAAAGACCGTCGTGCCCTTGTCATCAACCGTGACGAAGAAGAGCCAATTGCCCTCTGCCGGGTTCTCCATAGCCTGGATGGCCTCCTCCGACGGCGAGGCGATCGGGGAATCCGGAAGACCATCCTTCGCATAGGTATTCCACGGGGTCTCGCGGTTACGGTCCTCATCGGTGGTGGCCAGCTCGACGTCCTCGAGCCCGTAGTTCACAGTGGAGTCCAACTCCAAGCGCATCGGCTCGTCGAGGCGGTTGAGGATGACGCGCGCAACCTTGTCGAATTCACCGGCCGGCGACTCACGCTCCACCAGGGATGCTGCGGTCAGAAGCTCATAGGGTTTCAGGCCAATGGCCTGGGCGCGGTCGACAATGTTGGTGTCGTTGTACTTCTTCGTCGAACGAGTGATGAGATCGGTCAGGATCTCCTGGGCATCCATGTTCGGGTCAAGCACGTACTGTCCCGGGGCGATAAGACCCTCAATACGCTTGGGATCCTCGCCGCGGGCACGGACTTCCTCCACAGCCCAGTCCGGCGCACCCAGTTCGGCTGGGTCTACCGTGGCCGCGATCTTCTCTAGTTCCTCGGCGGATACGCAACCACCCTCCTTACAGGAGACCTGCGAGATCAGGGAGTAAATACCAAACCGGACATCGCCCCCCAGTACGTTGACGTCCAGCAACGTCGCTCCGCCGTGCACGTCGAGCAAGTCCACCATGTTGGCGTCATCAAGCAGTGCCTCCACGGCGGATTTGGCGCTCATCTCCTCTTGGAGACGGTAAAACCCGGGCTTGATTTGGCTCGCGCGCGGATTGGAATTGGCCGCCGAAGAGAAAGCCTCAGGCGTCTTCACCACATTCTTTTCTGCTAGCTCAGGTGCCAGTTCTCCCATGGATGAGCCTTCCGGGACCTGAACGAGCTGTGTTACACCATTGCCTTGTCCCTCATAGTCCAAGGTATTGCCCCCTCCCAACAGGCGGAAACCGATGTAGCCGAGGCCGCCGATGATGAGGACAAGGCTGGCAATAAGCACGGCCATGCCGCGCTGGCGGCGCTTGACGTACTGGGGTTCCATCGAGCGTCCGATGCGTGAAGGTTTACGGCTCACGTACTTCGTCTCCTAGGTTTGAAGGGCTGTGGCCGTTCAACGCGAAATGGCGCGCATCCAGCCAGGATTGCAAAATTTCCACCGCGGCCGCTTGGTCGATAACCGAACGGCCGCGTCTCTCTGACACGCCAGAGGCTCGCAGTGCAGATGATGCCACCACTGTGGTGAGGCGCTCATCCACCATGCGGACAGGCGGAGGTGTGTTTATCGTGTCATCTTTTGTCAAGCGGCGGCGGATACGAAACGCGATTTCTTTGGCATGTTTAACACTTGATGAGCCGTTGCCCTTGAGATCACGCGGCAAACCGACTGCCACCTCGACGACGTCATACTCGTGAATAAGCTCAAGCAGTCGGTCGATGTCACCCTTGTCGCGGTCCTTAAAGCCGGTTTCGCGGCGGACGGTCTCGACCGGCATAGCCAGGCGGGCATCCCGATCGGAAACCGCCACGCCGATGCGGACGGTTCCGACGTCGAGACCCAACCGGCGCCCTAGTCCGGGATCGTCTGCTCCTGGCTTATCGGGCTCTACGGCCATGGTGTTCCTCCTGGTCCTGAGAGTCAGCTACTGCTGCACACCTACTCGTGCGCATCCATTAGTGGGTTTCGAGCTCATCACGGACGGCGTCGAAGGCAGCTTGCAGGCCTTCGGCGTTTGCGCCGGAGCCTTGAGCCAAATCGGGCTTACCGCCGCCCTTGCCGTCAACGTAGCCGGAAACCAGCTTAACCAAGTCACCAGCCTTGACACCGCGCTCAATTGCTGCACTGGTGGCACCCACGATGAATGGCAGCTTGCCGCCCTCATTCTCCGATGCCAAGACGACCACACCAGCGACATCACCGAGGCGGTTCTTAATGTCGGAAGCCAGCGTGCGCAGGTCACCGCCGTTCACACCCTTAGGGAGCTTGACGGCCACGATGGTGAAATCGTTGACGGTCTTCGCCGTAGAGATCATGTCCGCAGTCTGGGACATGAGCTGGGCCTTGTGCAGCTCCGCAATCTGCTTCTCTGCGGCCTTGAGCTTCTCCGTCAGCTGTGCGATGCGTTCCGGCAGGTCCTCAGTCTGGACCTTCAGCTCGCGAGACACACCTTCCACCAGGGCTGCTTCCTTGGAGTAGTAACGGAAGGCATCCAAGCCCGAATAGGCCTCGATGCGGCGCGCACCGGAACCCACGGAGGATTCACCAAGGACAGACACTGGACCGATCTCTGCGGTGTTCTTCACGTGCGTACCGCCGCACAGCTCGATGGAGAAGGGCCCTCCCATCTCCACGACGCGGACCTCGGAACCATAGTTCTCACCGAACAGGGCCATCGCGCCCATCTCCTTGGCCTTGTCCAAGGAAGTCTCGATGGTATTGACCGGGAAGTGCTGGTCTACCGCCTGGTTAGTCACCAAAGCGATCTCATCGAGCTGCTCCTGGGTGAGCTGGTCGGTGTAGTTAAAGTCAAAGCGCAAGTAACCCGGTCGGTTCAAGGAGCCAGCCTGGACAGCGGTCGGCCCCAGCACCTGGCGCAGCGCGGCGTGAATGAGGTGCGTGGCGGAGTGCGCCTGCACGGCACCGTGGCGCCACTGCTGGTCTACCTCGGCTGTTACGCCAGTGCCCAGTTCAAGGCCACCAGCGGTCACCGTAGCTTTGTGGACCCACAGCTTCTTACCGATCTTCTGCACGTCATTGACCTCAAGGAGGGTTTCACCGGCAATGATCCGGCCTCGGTCGGCGGTCTGGCCACCGGCTTCGGCGTAGAGCGGCGACTGGTCCAGAATTACCTCGACGGTGTCGCCTGCTTGGACTTCAGAGACCTTCTCGCCATCGCGGACGAGGCCGAGTACCTTGGCCTCGGATTCCAAGGTCTCGTAGCCCGTAAACAGAGTCGGATGGTTATCCACCCACTCGCGGTAGAGCGACAAGTCGGCGTGACCATGCTTCTTAGCCTGGTTATCAGCTTTGGCACGGCGGCGCTGCTCGCCCATGGCGGCATCAAAGCCCTCCATGTCCACGCTAAGGCCAGCTTCTTGGGCCATCTCCAACGTCAAGTCGATGGGGAAACCATAGGTATCGTGCAGTTCAAAAGCCTTCTCACCGGACAGCACCTTCGGGGTGGCCGCGCGGGAGGTGTTCTTTAGCTCGTCGACAGCTTCGTCGAAAAGCTTGGTGCCCGACTCCAGGGTCTTGAGGAAGGCCTTCTCCTCCGCCACGGCGACGCGCAGGATGCGCTCACGGTTCTCCGCAATCTCCGGGTAGGACGGAGTCATGGTGTCCATGATGGTGTTCATGAAGCGTTCCATGGTCTCGCCCTTCGCACCCAGCAGCTTGGCGGAGCGGATGATGCGGCGCAGCAGTCGGCGCAGGATATAGCCACGGCCCTCGTTACCGGGGGTAACGCCATCCAGGATGAGCATCATGCCGGTGCGCGAGTGGTCTGCCACCACGCGGAAGCGGATCAAGTCTTCCTTCGGTGCATCGGGCGTGTATTTCGCCCCGGTGAGTTCCTCGGCAACGTCAATGACCGGGCGCAGCAGATCCGTCTCGTAGACGTTGTCCACGCCCTGCAGGATGCAGGCAACGCGCTCGATGCCCATGCCGGTATCGATGTTCTTCTTAGGCAACGGGCCGAGAATCTCAAAGTTGCCCTTGCCGATGCCTTCGCCGCGCTCGTTCTGCATGAAGACTAGGTTCCAGATCTCCATGTAGCGGTTATCGTCCGCGACGGGGCCACCGTCCTGCCCATATTCCGGACCACGGTCATAGTAAATCTCAGAACACGGACCACACGGTCCGGGGATACCCATGGACCAGTAATTATCCTCCATGCCGAGGCGCTGAATGCGCTCGCGGGGAACACCGATCTTGTTGTGCCAGATATCGGCTGCCTCATCGTCATCGAGGTAGACCGTGACCCACAAACGCTCGGGATCTAGCCCCAAGCCGCCATCCTCTACCGAGTTCGTCAGCAGGTTCCAGGCGTGGGTGATAGCACCCTCTTTGAAGTACTGGCCAAAGGAGAAATTGCCTGCCATCTGGAAGAAGGTGTTGTGGCGGGTGGTGATGCCTACTTCCTCGATATCCAAGGTACGCACGCACTTCTGGATGGAGGTCGCCGTACCGTTAGCAAAAGGCGGGTTCTGCTGGCCCAAGAAGTAGGGCTTGAAGGGAACCATGCCGGCGTTGACGAAGAGCAGGTTCGGGTCATCCAGGATCAGCGACGCGCTGGGGACGGCCTCGTGGCCGGCCTTGACGAAGTGCTGGGTAAAGCGTTCCCGGATCTCATGAGTCTTCACGAGCAAAAGTCCTTCACTGTTGAGAGGTTTCTAGTCAGCGCTCAACTTTACCCGTCCGGTGCTGTGCTTAGCGACGCCGCCCCCGGATGATGTCCCGCAACCTTCCCAAGTACTCGCGCACACGCTTTTCCGCTCCGTGGTCGGTGGGCTGATAATACTCGGCATCGGCCAGCGTCTCCGGCAGATACTGCTGGGCTAGAACACCGCGTGGATCATCATGCGGGTACTGGTAGCCGACGGCGTTACCTAGGCGCTTAGCACCCTCGTAGTGCCCGTCGCGCAAGTGCGGCGGGACGTGTCCGCTCTTACCAGCCCGGACATCGGCCTGAGCAGAATTGATGGCATTAATAACGGAATTCGACTTCGGCGCAGTAGCCAGGTGGATCGTGGCCTGCGCCAGCGGGATGCGTGCCTCGGGCAGGCCGATCAGCGCAGCGGCCTCCGCGGCGGCCACGGCGGTGGGTAGCGCGGTGGGGTCGGCCATCCCAATGTCCTCTGAGGCGTGCACGATGAGCCGGCGCGCGATGAAGCGTGGATCCTCGCCAGCCTCAATCATCCGGGCGAGGTAGTGCAACGCAGCATCGACGTCGGAACCGCGGATGGACTTGATGAACGCGGAAACTACGTCATAGTGCTGGTCGCCGTCACGGTCATAGCGCACCACCGCGCGATTGACGTTGTCTTTGAGAATGTCGACAGTGAGCTCGCCACCATCTGGTACCGCCTCAGCCGCAGCCTCGAGGTAGGTCAGCGTGCGACGCGCATCTCCTCCGGCGAGCAGCACCAGTTGGTCCAGAGCGTCTTCCGTTGCGGTGATTCGCCCGGCTAAGCCGCGCTCGCTCGTCAGCGCTCGCTCGGCGAGAGTGCGCAGGGAGGCGTCGTCAAGCGGCTCCAAGTGCAGCAACAGCGAACGCGAGAGCAGCGGCGCCACCACGGAAAAGGAAGGATTTTCGGTGGTGGCTGCCACGAGCAGCACCGTCCGGTTTTCCACCGCAGCCAGCAATGCGTCCTGCTGGGTTTTGGAAAAGCGGTGCACCTCATCGATAAAGAGCACTGTGCGGCGGCCCTCAATCAGCTCGCGGCGAGCATGCGTGATGACTTCCCGTACCTGCTTGACGCCGGAGTCGAGGGCGGACAGGCCGATGAAGTTATCCCCCAGAGAGGACGCGATCAGCGAAGCCAGGGTCGTTTTTCCGGTGCCTGGCGGGCCGTACAGGATGACGGAGGCCTCGCCGGAACCCTCGACGAGGCGGCGCAACGGAGTCCCGGGTTCCAGAAGGTGCTTTTGCCCCACTACTTCGTCGAGGCTTTGCGGCCGCATGCGTGCGGCCAGCGGTGCCCCCGAATGAGTCGCAAAAATATCGGGGCCACCCGGCAGGCTTGGCGCTGATTGGTCGTCGCCGAAGAGTGACTCCTGCGCCATCAGGACTCCCGGAGGCGGGAGGCCACAGCGCGACCGAAAGTGGCGACAGTCGAGCACCCATCGTGCTTGCACTGCGCGGCAAAGCGTGAGAGCGCTTCGAAAGTTTCGTAAAGGTCGCGCCGAATCAAGAGCTCATCCTCGCTGAACGGGCCGTGATCGGAGCGGCGCAGCAGCGAGCGACGCGGGTCACGATAAATCTCGGCGTTACCCTCCGCCAGTGCTACTACCCCTTCAATCCCACCGGCATACATGGTGGTCACGCTCGACAAAGCCCAACCAATGAGACAAGCGACTATCAGCTCATGCAGTGTTTTCTCATCCGCCAGCTGCGGCCACACGTCGACGACCCGGCGCTGCCAGGCTTGGATGAAGACGTCCGCCTCAGAATCCGTAATCGGGCGGCTGAAGAGGAACTGTGGGAAGCCGGCGACAACGCAGGCTACATCAAAGCCCACGTTGCGAAAACCGGCCCACTCATAATCCAGGAAGGTCAGTGTTGTCCCCACGATGATGTTGTCTGGGGACAGATCGAAGGGCGTAAAAGCGCGGTTGCGGCCAGAACTAAAGCTCTGCATGGCGGTGCGGGCTAGTTCGCGGACGTGCTCTGGTGGCTCCAGTCCTGCTTCGCTGAGGATGTCCGCACCGATCAGGATGGAGCTTTTCAGAGACTCATCCCGCAGGGCTTGGTGCTCGGCGTATTCGGGATGCCGGCGCAACTGCCGGTTCAGCAGAGCCTCGTAATCCTCTTCGCGCCCAGCCGTGCCCGCGTGCATTTTGCCCAGCGCGCCGCCCAGGGACCTGAGCAGCTCTCCGCGTTCTTCGTCATTGCTGCGGGCAAGAGTGTCCGCCAGGGTGTCGCCATCGCCGGCGTCAGACAGCACCAAGATGCGCTTCTCGACGTCGTGTGCGAGCAGTACTGGGCCTGGGCGAACCTCTTCGGACAACGCTGTGGTGAACTGATAGGCCACCACCTCACGCAGAAGGGCGGCGTCATCAATGGTGTGCCCGGTGACTGGGTTGTACTTGATGACCACCGAACGATGCGGGAAAAAGGCACTCGGTGACGTGCGGGCACGAAGCACCACGGCGTTGCCCGAACCAGTGAGTTGCTCGACGTCACTAAGCTCAGGCTCCCCGCCAAAGCGGCGCGAGAGCATCTGTGAGGCTTCCGCCACCACGGCATCCGCCACAGATTTTTTCTTGGACTCGTGTCCCATCGGATTCACTTGCTTGCCTGCTTCCACATATCGAAGGCCCAACTACATCACCGAGTTGAGCGACCTAGGACTCCTTCCCTGCCTTGTCGCCCTGAGCGGCCTTGGCTGCCTTCTCCGGCTTGAAATCCACGCCGGTCTCCTTGCGCTGCTCGGCAGGAATGGTGCCCGGAGCATCGGTCAATGGATCCACGCCGCCACCGGACTTCGGGAAGGCGATGACGTCACGAATGGAGTCGAAACCGCCCAGCAGGGAGACAATGCGGTCCCAACCGAACGCGATACCACCGTGCGGCGGGGCACCAAACTGGAAAGCGTCGAGCAGGAAGCCGAACTTTTCCTGTGCTTCTTCCTCACCGATGCCCATAACGTCGAAGACACGCTTCTGCACGTCCTGGTCGTGGATACGGATAGATCCGCCGCCGATCTCGTTGCCGTTGCAGACGATGTCGTAGGCGTAGGCCAGCGCCTCACCCGGGTTCTCGTCGAAGTTGTCCAGATACTCCGGCTTCGGCGAAGTGAAGGCGTGGTGTACCGCAGTCCACTTGGAGTGGCCCAGAGCCACGTCGCCGGAGGCGGTGGCATCAGCGGCAGGCTCGAACAGTGGTGCGTCCACAACCCAGGTGAAGGCCCAGTCGCCGTCCTTGATGAGATCCAGCTTCTTTGCAATCTCGCCGCGTGCTGCACCCAGAAGAGCGCGAGAAGACTTGGTGTCACCAGCCGCGAAGAAGATGGCGTCACCCGGCTTGGCGCCGACGTGCTCAGCAATGCCCTCGCGCTCGGCATCAGTAATGTTCTTGGCCACTGGGCCGCCCAAGGTGCCGTCCTCAGCGATGGTGATGTAAGCCAGGCCCTTCGCACCGCGCTGCTTTGCCCATTCCTGCCACGCATCGAACTGACGGCGCGGCTGGGAAGCTCCGCCTTCCATGACGACGGCGCCAACGTACTCGTTCTGGAACACGCGGAAAGTGGTGTCCTTGAAGAACTCGGTGCATTCCACGATCTTGATGTCGAAGCGCAGGTCCGGCTTATCGGAACCGTAGTACTTCATAGCGTCTGCGTAGGTCATGCGCGGAATCGGTGTCTTGATCTCGTAGCCGATGAGCTTCCACAGGGCGGAGATGATTTCTTCCGCGAGAGCGATCACATCGTCCTGATCAACGAAGGACATCTCGACGTCGAGCTGTGTAAACTCCGGCTGACGGTCCGCGCGGAAGTCCTCATCGCGGTAGCAGCGAGCGATTTGGTAGTAACGCTCCATGCCGGCCACCATGAGCAGCTGCTTAAACAGCTGCGGCGACTGCGGGAGTGCGTACCAGCTGCCCGGCTTGAGGCGGGCGGGCACGAGGAAGTCACGAGCGCCCTCCGGGGTGGAACGGGTCAGGGTCGGGGTTTCGATTTCAGTGAAATCATGGCTATCCAGGACCTGGCGAGCGGCGCGGTTAGCTGCCGAGCGCAGGCGCAGAGCCTCGTGCTGGCGCTCCCGACGCAGATCGAGGTAGCGGTACTTCAGACGAGTCTCTTCGCCGACCTCACCGGAGGAAGAAGGATCATCGATCTGGAATGGCAGCGCTGCAGACTTGTTGAGCACTTCCAGATCCGTAACGTTGACCTCAATCTCACCGGAAGCCAGGTTCGCGTTAGCGGAACCCTCTGGACGGGGCTCCACCACGCCGGTGACCTTAACGCAGTACTCGGAGCGCAGATCGTGGGCGCGCTCAGCCACCTCGGATTCACGGAAAACCACCTGGGCAACGCCGGAGCGATCACGCAGGTCAATGAAGATAACACCGCCGTGGTCGCGACGGCGCGCCACCCAACCCGTCAGGGTGACGGTCTCCCCCGCCATCTCTTTGCGCAGTTCGCCTGCCAAATGTGTACGCAGCACTCTCGTTCAATCCCTTCTCATCGTTGACGCTCGCACCCACACACGCCACGCGTAGACAGCACGCGCCGAGGGATGCAAGAACTTGAACGGCCCAAGTCTACCGCCCGCACCAGACTTGCTCAGCGCTGGGGTAAACACCGAGCGCCGCCGAACGTCGAGCACTGGTACCCCCGCTTGACGCAGCTCCCCTCATCACACGCACATCACCGCCCGCATATGGCAAAATCTGGACCATGACTTTCAAATCTGGCGCCAACTTTGATGGCAAGCGAGCAAGCTCCGGCGGCGGGGGCCGCGGCGGCATGATCGCTACCGGCGGCGGCATTGGCTCCCTCCTCCTCATTGGCCTCTATCTCTTGCTTGGCGGCGATCTTGGTGACATCACCGAAAGCAGCCCTCAGCCCGACCAAACCCAGGTCGGCCCAGAGGAAAGCGGAGAGGATGCCTTCGCACACTGCCAAACTGCCGAGGACGGCAATAAGTACGACGACTGCCGCGTCATGTTCGCCGCCCAGTCCGTCGACAAGGTCTGGGCCCAGCAGCTGCCGGATCAGGCAGGCATCGAGTACGTCGAACCCGGCCGCGTCATCTTTAACAACACCACTATGTCCGGCTGTGGCCAAGCCTCCGGCGCCACCGGGCCGTTCTACTGCCCGGCCGATGAGTCCGCCTATTTCGACACCGCGTTCTTCGATCAGCTCCGCAACTTCGGTGGGGATAATGCACCTCTGGCACAGATGTATATCGTCGCCCACGAATTTGGCCACCACATTCAGAAGCTAGAGGGCACACTCAGCTTGTCCAATTACAACGAACCCGGCGAGGACTCCAACGCAGTGAAGATTGAGCTGCAAGCGGATTGCTATGCCGGACTGTGGGCACACTACGCCGACAAGGGTGAGGATGCTTTGCTCGAAACGATCACCGAACAGCAGGTCACCGACGCCGTCAACACTGCCCGCGCCGTGGGCGACGACAACATCCAGCGCCGCTCTGGCGGCGAGGTACGCCCCGATACCTGGACACACGGCTCCTCTGAGGACCGAGCACAATCCTTCCTCGCCGGATATAACAGCGGAAAGATGGAGCAGTGCGACACTTTGGGTCGAGGCGTATATAAGTCTTAATACCGAGCGTCAAAAATGTTGGTGTGTCCACCGAAAGGCCACACCACCCCCAAATGTGCCACAAAATGTGCAGATTAAATCCAAATACATGAGGTGTTTACCTGCCGGCAATCTTGATGCTTTACCCTGATCAAGTTCCCGCCGGTTCGTGGTGGGATCCGCTCTGTCTTTAAAAACATAAAAGAACTGTGCGTGATGTCATCACCTGCACCGCAGCAGGTACGTTAATCCCCATCATTATTGACGCTTTTACCTTGCCCGCGGCAGCCCGCGCTTCCTCATCACGCAGCGTTCTCTTCATGAAAGGAACGACGTTTTGAGCACCGCCACGCCGACGATGCCTGATCTCGAAACGATGAATGGTAAGAACAAGGACTGGATTTGGCACTTGTTCTTCGGCGCCATCACCGCTGTTACTCTTGTCCTCTTCATCATTTGGGGCAACGGAGAGGTTGCTGAGGGCGCTAACAAGATCGTCCTTGTTACCGCGATCATCTTCGCCGTATTCATGGCCTTCAACATTGGTGGCAATGACGTCGCCAACTCTTTCGGTACCTCCGTGGGTGCGGGAACCCTCTCTATGAAGCAGGCCCTCGCTGTTGCGGCGGTTTTTGAGGTATCCGGCGCGATCCTCGCCGGCGGCGAGGTTACCGACACCGTCCGCTCCGGCATTGTGGACCTCGACGCCATTGACGGGCTCGACCCCATGGAGTTCGTCTACATCATGATGGCGTCGCTGCTCGGCGCTGCCATCTGGCTGCTCGTCGCTACCCGCATGGGCTGGCCGGTTTCTACGACCCACTCCATCGTCGGCGGTATCGTCGGCGCCGCGCTGACCGTCGGCTTCGTCACCGGCAAGGGCGGAATGGACATGGTGCAGTGGGGCGGCATTGGCACCATTGCTTTCTCCTGGGTACTTTCACCAGTTCTTGGCGGTGTTGCCGCTTACCTGCTGTTTAGGTGGATTAAGGCTTCCATCCTCGTCTACAACGACGCCGCAGACGAGCGTCTGCGCGACATCAAGGTTCGCCGCGCTGAGCTGCGCAAGGAGCACAAGACCCGCTTCGAGCGCATGAACGAGCTGCAGCAGATTTCCTACACCAACGCCATGGCCCGTGATGCCGCCCTCACCGCGGAAGATGATTACGATCCAGAGGCGCTCGAGTCCGACTACTACCGAGATTTGCACAACCTCAACAAGGATCTCGAGGACGTCAACGCGCACCGCGCACTAGAGAACTGGGTCCCGCTGCTGGCAGCATTGGGCGCTGTTATCATCTCCGCGATGATGCTCTTCAAGGGCCTCAAGAACACCGGCGTTGACTTCTCCACACTTGAGAACCTCCTTGTCATGGGCATGGTAGGTGCCGTGGTCTGGATGGCCGTCTTCATCTTCGCCCGCTCTCTGAAGAAGAAGTCCCTGTCCCGCTCCACCTTCCTCCTCTTCTCTTGGATGCAGGTCTTCACCGCCTCCGCCTTCGCGTTCTCGCACGGCTCGAACGACATCGCCAACGCCATCGGCCCCTTCGCCGCCGTCTTCGATGTCCTGCAGACCAACCGGATTTCTGACGAAGTCACCGTCCCGCTGCCGGTCATGGTGGCTATGGGCATTGCCCTCGTTTCTGGCCTGTGGTTCATCGGCCGCTTCGTTATCCAGACCGTCGGTTCCGGCCTGACCCAGATGCACCCCTCCTCCGGTTTCGCCGCTGAGCTGGCTGCCGCTGCCGTTGTCATGGCAGCCTCCCTCCTAGGCCTCCCGGTTTCCTCGACGCACATCCTCATCGGTGCTGTCCTTGGCGTCGGCATCGTCAACCGCGCTGCTAACTGGAACCTGATGAAGCCCATCGCCCTCGCATGGGTCATCACTCTCCCAGCCGCCGCTGCCATCGCAGCTGTGACGGTCTCCATCCTGCGCGTCGTGTTCTAGTCTCAACACAACACGCGCACAGGGCATCGTACCCAGTCGCCGCGAGTCTCCTGCCGCCTCGGGATACTCGCGGCTTCTTTGTTTTCTCTGTCCACCAGCGACCACTGGGGTTTGAGAGCACCCGTACACTGGGACGGCATGAGCGATAACTCCCTGGCCAGATTCTTTTCCGCATTCAACGACATTGAGCAGTTTCTCCGCCAGGCCGTCGGGGCCAAGAACTCCGACTCCTTCTGGTGGATTGTCGACCGCGCACACGACAAACACCTGCTCAGCAAGCGCCAGGCAGAGCAGCTCAAGGACTTAGGTAATCTGCGCAACGCCATCGCCCACGGCCGCTATTTCGACGGCGAGCCCATCGCTACCCCGCACCCACAGGTGCTGGCGCAGCTAGAGAACCTCCAGCGGCTTCTTACAGATCCGCCCACGGCACAGTCCTTACTCGCCAACCGTGAGGTCACCACACTTGGCCCCGATACCCCGATCATGGAGGCTCTCCGGCTCATTAATAGGACCGGCTATTCGCAGATCCCGATTTATGATTCCGGCGCTTACCAAGCCCTCCTCACGACCAATGTCATCGCCCGCTGGGTCGCAGCAGATTTGGGAGACGATGGTGTGGTCAACGCGGCGTCGATTAGCGCCGTTCTAGAGTTTGCAGAGAAGAAGGACAGGGCCGAGTTCCTTCCCCGCAACGCCAGTGCGCAAGAGGTCATCGATGCCCTCACCGAACCCGCGGCGGACGGCACGCATCCTAGTGCGGTTCTCCTTACCGAGCAGGGCAAGCCTTCGCAGCGCCCGCTCGCCATCGCAACGCCAGCGGATCTTGCAGTCTTGGTCGACGCCCTTGAGTGGGAATAATTACCCGGCTAAACTTTGTTGACATGTCACAGAGAGGAGTATGGCATGCAATTTGGAGTCTTTAGCATCGGTGATGTCACGCAAGATCCCACCACCGGTCGCACCCCCACCGAGGCCGAGCGCATCCGCGCTATGACAGAAATCGCCCTCAAGGCAGAGGAGGTGGGCCTCGACGTCTTCGCCACCGGCGAGCACCACAACCCACCCTTCGTCCCGTCCGCACCCACCACCCATCTGGCCTACATCGCGGCGCAGACGAAGAACCTGCACCTCTCCACTGCCACCACGCTGATCACCACCAACGACCCCGTCCGGCTTGCAGAGGACTACGCTTTTCTCCAGCACCTGGCTGACGGGCGCATCGATCTCATGTTGGGCCGCGGTAACACCGGTCCGGTTTACCCGTGGTTTGGCAAAGATATCCGCGAAGGTATCCCTCTGGCGGTGGAGAACTACCACCTGTTGCGCCGCCTGTGGCGCGAACCGGTCGAGACCTGGCAAGGAAAATTCCGCACCCCGCTACAGGGATTCACCGCCACACCGGCGCCGCTCGACGGTATCCCGCCCTTCGTCTGGCACGGCTCTATCCGTTCCCCACAGATTGCCGAACAGGCGGCCTATTACGGCGATGGTTTCTTCCACAACAACATCTTCTGGAACAAGGAACACACCGCGAAGATGGTGAGCCTCTACCGCAACCGCTACGAATCCTACGGTCATGGTCGCGGGGATCAGGCCATCGTGGGCCTCGGCGGGCATGTCTTCATCGGGTCTACCGAGCAGGAGGCGAAGGATTTCTTCCGCCCCTACTTCGACAACGCCCCGGTCTACGGCCAAGGCCCTTCCTTAGAAGAATTCACCGCACAAACCCCACTGACGGTAGGCACGGTGGAGCAGGTCGTAGAACGAACCCTGCAGTTCGCCGACTGGGTGGGCGACTATCAGCGCCAGCTCTTCCTTATCGATCATGCCGGCCTTCCGCAAGAGGTGGTGCTAGCGCAGATTGAGATTCTGGGTACGCAGGTCGTCCCTGAGCTGCGCCGGCGCTTTGAGGAGCGCCGCCCAGATCATGTACCTTCTGACCCGCCAACGCACGCCACGCTCGGTAGTTATGAACCACACGCGTTGGTCAACCCTGGAGAGGAGAAGTAGATGCGGTCACTCGTCGTCATTACGGCTGGGTTGTCATCGCCGTCCTCGACGCGCGCGCTTGCCGACGCCCTCTCGGCCGCCACCTCCGCCCACGTCACCGCGCGGGGCGAAGGCACCGACATCACCGTCGTCGAGCTCCGGGACCTCGCGAGCGAGCTAGCTGAGGCCATGACCAACTGGGTTTCGCCCACGCCCCGTCTCACCGCGGCACAGTCCGCGGTGCTGGATGCCGACGGCCTCATCGCGGTCAGTCCCGTGTTCCAGGGCAGTTACTCGGGTCTGTTCAAGATGTTCTTCGACACCTTGGAGCCACATTCCCTGGAGGGGCTTCCAACCCTCATCGCGGCCACGGGCGGCTCCAGCCGTCACGCCTTGGTGTTGGATTATGCCCTGCGCCCACTACTCAATTACCTGCATGCCACGGTGGTCCCCACCGGCATCTTCCAGGCCACGGAGGACTTTGGCACCGCTGAGGGCGCGCGCAATGAAAAGCGCATCGAGCGCGCCGCTGGGGAGTTGGCGGACCTCATGGTGCGCCCGCTCGACCGCGTAGCTGGCCTTGCCGGCCCTCTCGGCGAACCGCAGGACACACACCAGGGTTCTGCTGGGCAGGCACCGGATTCGGAATCAGGGGGCTTCCGCGAACTCCTGTCCCGCCACGACGGCCAACCGGGCTAAGCAACGACTGGGGGCGCTCGGTACTATCGTAAGGCGTAACTTATTTAACGCTTCTAAGGAGGTTTAACCCCCATGACAATTAGCGTGACCGACATCTTCTCGATCGGCATCGGTCCCTCCTCCTCCCACACCGTGGGCCCCATGCGTGCTGCTAAGGCCTTCCTCGAGACCCTTGAGCAACACCCAGCAAAGGTCCACATCGAACTGCGTGGCTCCTTGTCCGCTACCGGCCGTGGACACGCTACGGACCGGGCCGTCATTCTAGGCCTCGCCGGTTGGGATCCGCTCTCCGTTCCGCTCGATGCTGAGCCACGCGCCGATGCCTTCATCCCTACCGAGGGCAGCATCAGCGGCCCGGCAGGCGAGGTGGAATACAGCATCGAATTCAACAACGAGCCGGTGCCCGAGCACCCGAACTGCCTTATTTTTACTGCTTGGGACGAAGACAGCTCCATCCTCGCCGAGAACGCGGAGTATTTCTCCGTCGGCGGCGGCTTCATTCTGTCCCGCGAGGAGTACAACGCCCAGCTCGAAACCGACACTGGCGTTCCGGCCGGTGTCGCTGCGGCTACCGCCGAGGACACCGTTCCTTATGAATTCCAATCTGGTGAGCACCTGCTTCACCTGTGCGCTGCCAATGACATGGCGATTTGGGAGATCGTTGCGGCGAACGAGGCTGTGCTTCACCGCGACGAGGGCGGTCTCGACTACGTCTACCAGCACCTCGATCTCGTCTGGGACATCATGCGCGAATGCGTGACCGAGGGAATTTCCACCAAGGGAATCTTGCCTGGTGGTCTCCGCGTCAACCGCCGCGCGCCGCAGATGTACCAGCAGTTGTTGGCCAAGCAGGACGACGAGTCCTGTGGCTTTTCCGCGATGGAATGGGTAAACCTCTACGCGCTCGCCGTCAACGAGCAGAACGCCGCCGGCGGCCGCGTCATTACTGCGCCGACGAATGGCGCCTGTGGCATCATACCGGCGGTACTCCATTATGCCCGCGACTTCATGGCGGACTTTACGCGCGCCGATGCTCGCCGCTACCTGCTCACTGCGGGTGCCGTGGGCATCATTATCAAGTCCAATGCCTCCATTTCCGGCGCCGAGGTGGGCTGCCAGGGTGAGGTAGGCTCCGCCTCCTCTATGGCGGCGGCCGGCATGGCCGAACTGCTTGGGGGGACTCCGGAGCAGGTAGAGAATGCTGCCGAGATCGCGCTTGAGCACAACCTCGGCTTGACCTGCGACCCGGTCGGCGGCCTCGTGCAGATTCCCTGCATCGAGCGCAACGCCATCGGTGCCGTCAAGTCCATCAACGCCGCACGCCTGGCCCGCATGGGAGAGGGAACGCACCACGTTACCCTCGATAACGCGGTACGCACGATGGCCGAAACGGGGCGCGACATGCTCTCCAAGTACAAGGAGACCTCGCTCGGTGGTCTAGCGAAGACGATGGGCTTCACCGTCTCCCAGGTGGAGTGCTAAACCAGCTGACGAAGCTGCTTGACGACGTCCCCCACGGGGACGTCGTGCTGCTCGTGCGCGCGCAGATCCTTGAGCGCCACGGTGCCAGACTCTAGCTCCTGGTCACCGAGGACGAGTGCGAAGCGGGCGTTGGCGCGATCAGCGCCCTTCATCGCTCCCTTGAGGCCGCGGTCACCGAAGGACATGTCCGCGGAAATACCGGCCTTGCGGAGGTCATCAATGATGCTGACCATCTTCTTCTTTGCCGCAGCGCCCAAAGCAACGCCATAAACGGCCACGCGCTCTTCGACGCCGTCGAGCTCCACGCCCTCGGCTTCCAGGGCCAAAACCGTGCGGTCCACTCCGAGGCCGTAGCCGATACCGGACAACTCCTGTCCGCCGAGCTGAGCCATGAGCCCGTCGTAGCGGCCGCCGCCGCCAATGCCGGACTGCGCGCCGAGGCCATCGTGGACGAATTCGAAACAGGTCTTCGTGTAGTAATCGAGACCGCGGACCATGCGCGGGTTGATGGTGTAGGGCACGCCCATGTCATCGAGCAGGCCAGTGACCGTCTCAAAGTGCTCGCGGCACTCGGCATTGAGGTGGTCGAGCATCAGGGGGGCGTCGACAAGCTGCTCCTGGACTTCCGGGCGCTTGTCATCGAGCACGCGCAGCGGGTTCAGCTCCGCGCGGGCCTTGGTTTCCTCATCCAAATCGAGCTTGAACAGGAACTCCTGCAGCTTCTCACGATAAGCGGGGCGACACTCATGGTCTCCCAAGCTCGTGAGCTCAAGGCGGAACTGGCTTAGCCCCAAGCTGCGGTAGGAGCGATCCGCCAGCGCAATAATTTCAGCATCCAGCGCCGGATCGTCTACTCCGATAGCCTCGACGCCGACCTGCTGCAGCTGGCGATAGCGGCCAGCCTGCGGGCGCTCGTAGCGGAAGAAAGGACCATAGTAGTTCAGCTTGACCGGCAGTTGGCCGCGGTCGAGGTTGTGTTCAATGACCGCGCGCATGACACCAGCGGTGCCTTCTGGGCGCAGTGTCACGGAACGATCGCCACGATCGGCAAAGGTGTACATTTCCTTGGACACGACGTCCGTGGACTCCCCCACTCCGCGGGCGAACAACGAGGTGTCCTCGAAGATTGGGAGTTCGATGTGTTGGAAGCCGGACAGGTGTGTCTGATGCACGAAGGTCTCGCGCACCTTGGCAAAGATGGCCGATTGCGGCGGGACGTAGTCCGGCACACCTTTGGGCGCGGACAGGGCTTTGAACTGCTTCTTATCACTCACGCCCTTTAGAGTACATCCCCCGCTGCGCGCAGAAACGGATTAGTCGCACGTTCACGGCGCATCGTCGTGGTCGGGCCGTGTCCCGGCAAGATAGCAAGGGAGTCATCGAGGCCCCACACCGGGCTGCGCAAGGAACGCTGCATCGCAGCGTGGTCGGAGTGCGGCAAGTCGGTGCGCCCGATGGAGCCCTTGAACAGCACGTCGCCCGTCAGGGCAACCCCCTCGGCCACGAGAATGACGCATCCCGGGGAATGGCCCGGTGCATGGAGCACATCAAATTCAAGGCCGACAAGACTCAGCGTTTCTCCACCGATCAAGTCGCGGCGGTCCGCTACCTGCTTCATGGAGGCGGCAGCAAAGAGCATCTGCGATTCGGGAGACACACCGGAGCCGTCCACGAGCATGAACGCGTCATCCGGGTGGATGTAGACCGGTAGATCGAACTCGGCAGCATCTCGTGTGTGGTCAATGTGACCGTGAGTGAGCACGACGGCCTCAAACTCCAAGGACTTCTCACGCGCGAGCTGCTCAAGCTTCTCGCGCGTGTGCATCCCTGGGTCCACGATGAACGCCCGGGATCCGTTAGCCACCACATAAGTGTTGGTTTTATAAGGCCCGGCGGCGAAACCGTAGATTTCGGGAGCGCTCATTACTTGAGCGATGCCAAAGCTGCGTCGTAGTCCGGCTCAGTCGTGACCTCCGGAACCAGCTCGGTGTAGATCACCTTGTGGTCCTCGTCGGTGACGATGACAGCGCGGGCGAACAGGCCCTTGAGTGGGGAGCCCTCCAGCACGAGGCCCAGCTTATCCGCGAAATCAGAGCGGAAATCAGAGGCGCTGACGACATTCTCAATGCCCTCGGCCGCACAGAAACGCTCCTGTGCGAACGGCAGGTCGCGGGAGACGGAAAGAACAACAGTGTTCTCCAGTCCAGCCGCCTCCTCGTTGAACTTGCGCAGCTGCGCCGCGCACACACCAGTGTCTACGGAAGGGAAGCATGAAACGACCAGGCGCTTGCCAGCGAAGTCTGCCTTGGTCAGCTCTGCCAGATCGGTGCCGACGAGGGTGAAGTCCGGCAGGGCCTCACCAACCTTGGGCAGCTCGGCGTTGGTTTCGACGGGTTCATTCTGAAAATTCGTTGTAGCCATGGCACCCAAGCGTACTGACGCGCGGGGCGTCGCGCCATGATGTAGGACGGTGCGGTTAGGATAGGCGAGTCGAAAGTTGTGAACCACCACAGTGGAGGAAACGTAGGTGTCTACTAACAGCCAGCGCTTGGATGATGCGCTCAACCAGCTCGATCGCGAGCTGAAGTCCCGCGACCGTAAACAGAGGAGCCGCCCACTTGGCGTTGTTGTGATGGCAGCCGTCGTCATTATTGCCCTCGTCGGCGGAATCTGGTTCTTGGCTACCCGCTCATCGGAGGAAGAGGAGATTCAGGCCGAGGAGAGCTCGGCCGCGGAGACCACAACCGAAGCCCCCACCGCCGAGCCTTTGACCGGCAAGCGTGCCACACCGCTGGGTGACACCGTAACGTGTGCATACCCAGAAGCAGGTGACGCCTCCCGTGAGGTGCCTACGCCTAACGGCAAGGACATTCCAGCCAAGGGTGAGGTGACCGTCAACTTCGCCACCAAGCAGGGCGACATCGAGATGACCCTCGACCGCTCCCTGGCTCCGTGTACCGTCAACGCAATCACGGACATGATTTCGGCGAAGTACTATGACGACACCGTGTGCCACCGCATGACTGAGGGCACCCTCTCCGTCCTGCAGTGCGGTGACCCGACCGGCAAGGGTTCCGGTGGACCGGGCTTCCAGTTTGCCAACGAGTACCCCACCGATGAGTCTGACGATGCCGCCAAGGCACAGCCTGCCCTGTACCCGAAGGGCTCCATCGCGATGGCCAACGCCGGCGAAGATACCAACGGTTCGCAGTTCTTCATTAACTACAAGGACTCGACGCTTCCTCCCTCCTACACCTACTTTGGTGATTTGACGGAGAAGGGTCAGAAGACCATCGACGCTATCGCTGCTAAGGGCGTCAAGGATGGACAGTCTGACGGAGAGCCTGCCGAAGAGGTGCGCATCACCAAGGCAACCATCGAGGGATAAGTTTTACCCCCTTTACGGTGACTAGCCCCACTCGCGTTCAGCGAGCGGGGCTATTTCTTTACCACTCCGCCCCACCCCGCCCGGTACTAAGAATTTCTTAGCCTTGAGCAGTTCATTTGGCAAACCACTCACCCACCACAGGCACCTCTGTTTAATATCCCCAGCTCACATACGGCGGCCAGCAGATACACAGACTCACCAACTAATTGCCAAATCTCTTGCAAATCGCACAATGTCTCAGTAGCATCTGTGAGGTCTTTGAAATTCCCGAGATCTTAAGGAACGAGAATGAAGTTCTTCTCCCGTAAGGCCCTTGTTGCTGCCGCTACCGCTGCAACCGTTTCCCTGTCCGGCGTGTCCGTTGCTTCCGCTGAGGACACCGCTGAGGACACCGCAGTCGTAACCAACGAGTCCGCAGACTCCGAGACCACCACGGACAACAACAAGGAGACCGACAACTCCGAGTCCACCACGGACAACAACAAGGAGACCGACAACTCCGAGTCCGAGAACGACAAGGAGAAGGAAGAGGAGTCCTCTTCTTCCTCCTCCAACGACTCTGAGGGTTCCTCCATCACCGACATGAAGCCGTCTGAGATCCGCGACTGGATCGCAGTCTTCACCGCCATCATCGGCGCTCTGGGCACCGTCTTCGCCTTCTACCAGAAGAACTTCGCTCCTAACGCGAAGTAATTCGGTTTCTCTTTCCACCCTCTCCAAAGATTAGGACACTCCACCATGAAGTTCTTCTCCCGTAAGTCCCTCGTTGCCGTTGCTACCGCTGCAACCATCACCTTCTCCGGCACCGCTGTTGCTTCCGCTGCTCCGGTCGAGAACGATAGCTCCTCCGCTGCTTTCTTCGCTCTCTCCTCCGACGATGAGGGCAACGTCAGCCCGAAGGAGATCCGCGAGTGGATCAAGGTTATCACCTCCATCATCGGCGCCATGGATGACGCATTGCGTCTCGGCGACAAGCTCGCTGGCAACTAAGCCACAAGCACGTAAGTCTCCTCCCGCGTTCAACGCGCCGGAGGAGATTTTTTGTTTTGCGGGCTGGCCATCCCCCGTTTGACCGTTACTGCCCTAGACACTGCTGCCCTGGACGTGCTGCCTTAGTTGCCAAAGTTTTCCCTCCCGCCCCGGGCGGGCTATGTTTTCGTCACGTAGGGCAGTCTGGTCCCCACCCCATGAGGCTCGCGCTCTCGTGTGGAATGGAGAAAGGCGTCTCGGCACGTCCTTCAGGACTCCACCCCTCACAGTGGTTAGCAGGTCTAACAGCTGGCGAGAATCTATTCGCTATCCTTTTGCGAGTCTTCTTCGACTTCTTCGATGCGCTCGGCGCCGAGGATATCCTTAAACACTGAAGCGTCGACAAGCTGGCCACGTCGGATGACCGAAATCTGACCAGTCGGTTCCAGAATCATAAGCTGTACATCGCTACGCCGTCCGAGCCCCGCCTTACGCACAGCGGAATTGATATCCCTCTCGGTGATGTGCGCAAAATGCATGTTGTCCTCGTGCAGTTCCCCCTTGTACACCAAAAGGACCGGTTTTCTGTCAATAAACCTCGACCACCTCACCAGCTGTCTGAAGGTGCCGAAAGCGGCCTCCAACAACATGAGCGTAAACAGTCCGATGATGCCGGCGGCAAGCGTGGGCGGGTTGCCTACGATGACACGTCCCGAGACCGCGCCAAACATAATGATGATGACAGCATCTGAGGCAGTGATGGATGTCAACACGCGGCTGCCGAAGAGTTTGACCAAGAGCATGAAGGCCAAATAGATGCCCAGCGTGGCGATCATCACCACTGGGATGCGGTGAGGCTCGATGCCGAGCTGATACATAGCCTCGCGTCCAAATAACCTCAGTGTATCCACAGCTTCCCACCATACCTTCCGCATGAGAAAAGCCCGCACCTCAGTGCGGGCTTTAAGAACGAGACTGACTAGATGTTGAACTGCTTGCGCAGCTGCTCAATCATCTGCTGTACCGGAGCCGGTAGCGCGCCTGCCGGCAGGTTAATAGCGCCAATCACAGCGGCAATGGCAGCAGCAATGGCCACGGTGATCCCCACGCCCAGGCCGACGGAGGACGCTACATCCTTGTTGGAGCCGTTATCCTTCGGATCCTTCGGGTTCTCTGGGTCCTTCGGGTCCTCGTCGTTACCCGCGCCCTCAAGGGTGATAGGCAGGACAGCCTTAGTACCAGCATCCGTGGTGATGGACAGCTTCTGCTCGCCCTCTAGGCCCTCCGGGATGGTGAGCTTGACGGTTGCGCGGCCACGCTCGCCAAACTGCTCATCACCCGGCTGTGCTGCGTTATCAATGTCTTCCTCAGCCTTAGCGTCACCCAGTGCAACGGTGACCTTCTTAGCCTGCGGCTCCTCAGCGTTGGAGTAGTTCAGGGAAGACAGGTCAATGGTAATCTCGCTGCCCGGCTTCAGGTCCCCCTCAATGTGAGCACCGATCTGACCCTGGCCGGTGCGGACCTTGGACTCTCCGGACGCAATGTAGTCAATCATCGCCTGGGTGTCCATGTGGCCAACGTCATTGCGGTTCTTGATGGAACCGGGCTCGAAGAAGCCATCGCCGCCTGCTTCCGTATCGCTGGATGCGAGGAAGGAGGACAGAGCAATGCTGTAATTCTTGTTCGGGTCAATCGGTTCACCGTTAATGGTGACGGACTTAACGCGCTTGCCTTGCTCAGCCTTCTGGTCGTAGACAACGGTGACGTTGTTGGACAGGCCTAGAGCCAGACGTGGGCGGGACTGGCCAGGCTTCCACTGGTTTTCCAGTGCGGTGATGAAGTCAGCTCCGCTGACCTCAGCGGTAATCACGGAGTTTCCGAAAGGCTGAACAGCAAAGATGTCCTGGTATGTAACGTCACCTTCCTTGAGGTCGGCGCGCACACCGCCCGCGTTCATGACGCCAATTTCGATGTCCTTGCCCGCCGGCTTGGCCAGAGCGTAGCGCTGGCCGTCCGCAATGAAGTTGTTAAGGGTGGACTCCACACCGCGGTTGGATCCGGTGTCCTTGCCCTCATCAGAACCGCGGTACATGGCCTTCTCAGTGGTACCAGCAGTCTTAGCACCCTCAATCTCCGCTACCTTCTTTGCTTCCTCGACAACCTTAGCTACCTCGGGGTCGTCTTCGAGGCCCTGCAGCTGAGCGAAGACATCTGCGTCGGCCACGTCGTACTGCTTGAGATCAATCTTGGTGATCTTCTTCTCGGCCTTGTCGTAGGTGATGTCGGCGTCGTTAAGCACCTTGCCGTACTCGTAGCCCTGTGCCCAGTACAGCGGCAGTGCGCCCTCACGAGCAACCTCGCCCTGGGTCTTGACGTGAGTATCACCGCCAAAGAGGATATCCACATCCTTGTTGAAGCCCTGCGCGAACTGCTGAGCATCCTCATGCATGAGCGCCACTACAACCTCGGCCTCGCCGGATTCCTTCAGGCGGCTGGCTTCCTTATTGGTAGCCTCGACCGGGTCGGAGAACTCGACACCTGGGATGGAGGCGGCGGACACCTTGTACTTGGTGTTCTCGGTGACGGTACCAACGAAGCCCACCTTCACGCCGTCTACCTCCTTGACGAAGGAAGCATCGAGCAGGGGCTTGCCATCTTTGGTGACGTTGGCGCCCAGAATCGGGAAGTTGGACTGGTCCTTGATACGGCCCATCAGGTCATCGGTGCCCTTGTCGAACTCGTGGTTGCCCACGGCCGTGACATCGAGATTCATAGCATTGAGGGCCTCGTTGGTGTACTTGTCCCCAGAAATCGCAGACACGAAAGCGGAACCGCCAACGTTATCACCGGAGGAGGTCAAGGCGTACTCCTGGTCCTTGTTGACGGCCTTAATGAGCGCAGCCATGCGAGCAGCACCCATCTCGGAGTAACCAACCAGTTCCTCGGTTTCTTTATCAAAGTTTTCGGCCAGCTCAAGGTGGCCGTGGAAATCGGTGAAGTTGGTGACGGAGAAGGTCACCTGGTCGGCCTCAGCGGCGAAGGCAGGTGCGCCGGAGACGGCAACGGCGGTGACTGTGGTGGCGGCCAACAGCTGGCCAAAGCGGCGGAAATTCACGTGGTACTCCTGAAGATGAGAGGAATCTTGTCCACGCGTTTATAACGCATCCATCACGGTGGCGCAGGGCTCGCTAACGCTGCCACCTGCAGGTTCACCTAGTGTCTTCCCCGTTTTCATCCCTGCGCAACCCAGTGTTCAACCACACACCCCCGGTTGAGGGGTGGTGGTTTAGCCGTGGGCCTCAGTTCGCCTAGGCGGTGACGCGGTAAACGTCGAAGACTCCCTCGGTGTTGCGCAGCGTCGTCATGAGCTGCCCCAGCTGCTTGGTATCGGACACCGAGAAGGTAAAGCGCACGGTCGCAATGTGGTCATCGCCGCGGTTGGACGTCATCGACAAAACGTTGAGGCTCTGCTCGCTGAAGATACGAGTCAGCTCAAAGAGCAGGCCCTGGCGGTCGATGGCCTCAAGTTGCAGTGTCGCAGAGAAAGCGCCGGAAGACTTCGGCCCACCGGCCCACTCCACCTGCATCATGCGCTCCGGCTCGGACTTCAGCTTTTCAGCGTTGGTGCAGTCAGCACGGTGCACAGACACCCCACCGCCGCGGGTAACGAAGCCAAAGATGGCGTCTCCTGGCACGGGCTGGCAGCACTTCGCCAACTTGGCCATGACGTCTGGGCTTCCCTCCACCAGAATGCCGGTGCCGGATGCGGAATCCTTCGTATGCTGCGCGCGGGAGTTCTCCAGCTCACTCAGCGGGGTGCGCGAAGCCAAGGCATCGACAGCGTCATCTTGATCCCCAAAGAGAGCCATGAGCTGATTAGCAACGTGCTGCGCCGATACGTGGCCCGCGCCGATAGCGGTGTACAACGCATCCACGTCGGGATAGTGCAGCTGCTCGGCCACCTGCTTCATCGAGCTGGCGGTGAACAAGCGGTGCATGGGCAAACCACCGCGCTGAACCTCAGCGGCCAGGGCATCGCGCCCGGCTTCAAGATGCTCCTCACGGCGCTCTTTGGCAAACCACTGCCGCACCTTCGTCTTCGCCCGGGGCGACACCAAGAACTCCTGCCAATCCCGCGACGGTCCTGCGTTCGGATCCTTCGAAGTGAAAATTTCCACCTTGTCGCCGGACTTGAGTTCAGACTCTAGGGCCACGAGTTTGCCATTGACCTTGGCGCCGATACACCTGTGCCCCACCTCGGTGTGCACAGCGTAGGCAAAGTCAACGGGGGTGGAACCGGCAGGCAGGTTAACCACGTCGCCCTTCGGGGTAAACGCAAAGATCTGCTTGGCGGTCAGGTCATAGCGCAAGGAGTCGAGGAACTCGTTGGGATCTGCTGCTTCCTTTTGCCAATCCAGCAGCTGGCGCATCCACGCCATCTGGTCGACTTCTTCCTGGTGGCCGGAATTCTTGCCCTTAGTTTCCTTGTAGCGCCAATGCGCCGCCACGCCGAACTCAGCGTTGTAGTGCATCTCGTGCGTGCGCACTTGCACTTCAAGAGTGGAGCCACCGGCCGCAATCACGGTGGTGTGCAAGGACTGGTACACGCCGAAGCGCGGCGAAGAAATGTAATCCTTAAAGCGCCCTGGAAGAGCCTGGTACAGCGAGTGCACCACGCCGATGGCTGCGTAGCAGGAGTTGATGTCATCGACAAGAATACGGATGCCCACAAGATCGAAGATTTCCGCAAAGTCACGGCCGCGCACGATCATCTTCTGGTAAATCGACCAGTAATGCTTCGGGCGGCCCATCACCTCAGCCTCGATGCCGTTGGCCTTCAGCGCCTGGCTAACCTGAGCCTTGATCTCTTTGAGCGCTCGATCGCGCGAGGGCGCACGGTCGGCCACCATGCGTACGATTTCGTCATACTTCTTCGGGTACAGGATGGCAAAGGCCAAATCCTCAAGCTCCCATTTGACGCTGGCCATTCCGAGGCGGTGAGCCAGCGGCGCGATGACGTCGAGAGTCTGGCGTGCCTTCTTAGCCTGCTTTTCCGGCGGGAGGAAGCGCATCGTGCGCATGTTGTGGAGACGGTCGCACACCTTGATAACCAACACGCGCGGATCAGTAGCCATTGCCACAATCATCTTGCGGATCGTTTCCGCTTCCGCAGCGGCGCCGAGTGCAACCTTGTCGAGCTTCGTAACACCATCGACGAGTCGGGCCACCTCAGGACCAAAATCACGAGTCAGATCCTCGAGCGAGTAGTCGGTATCCTCCACCGTGTCATGCAGCAACGCTGCTGCGACGGTCGTGGTGTCCATACCTATCTCCGCGGCGATGGTGGCTACCGCCAGCGGGTGCGTGATGTATGGCTCACCGGACTTGCGGAAAACGCCTTCGTGCAGACGCTGTGCCGTGGTGTAGGCGTTATTGAGTAGTTCCGCGTCGGCCTTCGGATGAAATTCCCGGTGAATGGACATCAGCGGGTCGAGCGCCGGATTGATCTTTACTCTGCCGCCCGTCAGCGAACGAGCCAGGCGGGCGGACATGCCGCGGACGCCGCCTGGCCGCCATGCAGTCTTGTCCTGCTTTTCAGTCGTCATGTCTGCCTCCGCGAAGTAGCTTAGGCATACAACCTTAGTCCTTTGTCCCCATCTGGTTGAGCACAATCAGCGGAGAACCTTCCAGGCGCTCGCGGCCCTCCAGTCCCTGAACCTCCAAAACCACAACATTGCCCACGACCTCTGCTCCTGCGGACTCCAGGAGCAAGGTGGCGCCGTGGAGAGTGCCGCCGGTGGCGAGGACGTCGTCGACAAGCACAATGCGCTTGCCCTTGATGTCGATGCCGCTGTTAGGGATTTCCAGCGCGGCGGTACCGTATTCCAGCTCGTACTCCTGGGTCAGCACCGGTGGCGGCAGCTTGCCTTTCTTGCGAATGGCCAGAATACCTACCCCCAACTTGTACGCTACGGCTGAACCCAGCAGGAATCCGCGCGCATCGAGGCCGCCGATCATGTCAGCACCGAGCTCCTTGCACGCCTCAGCCAAGCCATCGACAACGGCGGCGAAGGATTCAGCATCGGCCAACACCGGAGTCAGGTCCTCGAAAAGGATTCCTTCCTCCGGGAAATCCGGGACAAGGCGCACCTTGTCTTTCAGGGCTTGTGCTGCTGCGACGTAAATCTCGCTCACGACTCTTCCTTTGTTTCGGTTGCTTCATTTCGGGTATAGCCCCAGCGGTCGAGATTCCACCCGATACCCGCAGGGCCAGTGTAGGGCACCACGCCAGTCACAGCGCGATCAACGATGAAGGTTCGGGGCTGCGCGGCAATGGGAATAGACGGCAGCTCCTCCCAAAGCTCTTGTTCCAGTGTGCGTAAAGCCGCAGCGTTCTTCACACTGGCAGCGGGCGCGGAATACTCCCGCATCGGGTCGACGGCTCCAAGGTAGACGTCGATCTCCGGCAACCCCGTCGAGGGGTCGGCGTCCAATTGGGCACGGGATACACGATCCCCCGAACGATCCTCCACCGTAATCCCGGCTGGTTCGCAGGCTGCGCGTAGCTCCTCCACCATCGCTTTATAGCGCGGGTTAGGTGCCAGGTATCCGACGCCGACCGTATAGCCAGCGAGGCCGGAAGCAGTGGCGGTGTCTACAGGGACTGTGGTGAGCGACGCCATTTGTGATGCCACCGAATCACTGGTGCTCACTGTCCGCACGGAGACGGCGGGTACCTCCACGCCGGATTCCTTTGCGGAAACTTCTGCCATGCGTTGTGCATCGACGCAGGCAGCGAAAGCGGCGCGTGCCCACGGCTGCGCGAAGGTGCCGGCTTCGGAGAAAACCAAAGTATCGGTCATGCCTCCCGCAACGGAGTTAACGTCGACCGGTTTTCCTTCTGCGTCCCGATTCAGCCACGACGGTGCCGCGGTAGGTGACTCGGCCACGCGCAACTCGTCCGAGGCCACAAATGCAGCCGCATCCGCCGTGTTCGGCAGCATGACGATCTCCTTCAGCGACGGCTTGTCGCCGTAGTAGTTGTCGTTGGCGGTGAGTACGATGGCGCCGTCGTCCTCGACGCGATCAATGCTGTAAGGACCAAAGGAAATCTGTAGCTCGGGATCGAAACGGCCTGGTTCGGTAGAAAACCCCTCGCGCCACGCCTCCGCCACAGGCTGCAAGGTCGTCACGTCGTAGGCGTGAAGCGCCGCGTTGAGCTCCTCCATGCTGAGCTCTGCTCGCTTAGCTAACGCGTGGGCGGGCACCACCGTGCCCGGCCCAAACAGGTAGCGCCAGCGCGAACCAGCATCTGGGTTAAACCAGACGGTGAACTTCTTACTATGCGGTGCACACTCCATCTCGGCTATGTCTTCCGCCAACGGGAGGTGGGAGCCAAAGGTCTCGCTCAACTGCCCGGCGATATACGCCAAAAGGTAGTCATCACATGTGACAGGTTCTCCGTCGGCAAAGCGTGCCTGCTCCGTGAGCGTGAAGTCCACACGAGCGCCGACGCCCTCGCTCTCGGCCGGAACGTACTCAGCATCTGCCAGATCCGAGTTCGGAACCATCTGCCCAGCCGGGCCTGGCACGTACAACGCAGGGAACACGCGGCTGGCAAGCTGCGCGGCGCCCGCAGCTTCGCCCCAGTCAGAAGCCGCATTGCTGGTGGCGATGCGGGCGTCGCTCAGTACTGCGAAGCGCGGCGGCGGGACATCCTTGCCTGCCCTGTCCTCCTTCGCTCCACACGCGGAAACGGTAAGAGCAACAGCGAGCAGTGCCGCAACTGATGAGGCGCGCACGATTTAGCGCCCAGGACGCCAGGACGCGCCACCGGACTCCTCGCCGCGCGGCTTCGTTGCGGGCTCGGAGGCCGTGGATGGGGAAACTGCTGCCGGGGATACCACAGTGCGCGCAGGCTTCGGTGAATCATCGTCGGCGTCGTCTGCGTCCCCGCCTTCCGCCCGATAAGCGGCGACCTCAGCGTTATGCTTCTTGACGCTCTTGCGCTGGTTCGACAATGTCACCAGCAGCGTCGTTGCGAGGAAGATGGAAGAAAAGACGCCTTCGATAACGCCGATGAACTGGACCAGAGCCAGATCGCGCAGGGTACCGATACCCATCAACCACACAGCGACGACGAACAAGGCGATAATCGGCAGCGCGGAAATGACCGAGGTAGAGATAGAACGCATCACGGTCTGGTTGATGGCCAGGTTGGTGAGATCGGCATAGGTCTTCTTACGCTGGCCCTCCAGCCCACTCGTATTTTCATCTACCTTGTCAAAGACAATGACGGAGTCGTAGAGGGAGAAAGTAAGCACAGTCAGCAGGCCGATAATGACCGCCGGTGAAACCTCAATTCCAAAGAGGGCGTAGATACCAGAGATGAAAACACCGTCAAAGATAAGGGCGAGGATAGCGGCAAAGGCCATATCACGCTGCAGGCGAACCGCCACGTAGATAGTGGCGAGCACCAGGAAGACCGCCATGGCGATGACCATTCGCTTGGTAATCGAGGCACCCCACGATTCCGATACCGTCGAGGAACCGATCGCGTCCGGGCTGGGCTTGCCGTTTTCCTCCTTGACGTGGAACTCTTCGAAGATGGCCTGGCGTGCCCGATTCACCTGATCCTGGGACAGGCGCTCGGAGGTGATTTCCAATGTCTCCGAGGAACCGGCGCCCACAATCTGCACCAGCTCCGGTGTGACACCGGTGGCATCCTTGAAGGTTTCCTCTACCTGCTCGGTGGTGAGGTCCCCCGCCGGCATGTTGAGCTTGGTACCGCCCTCAAAGTCGAGGGACAAATTAAAGCCGCGGAGCGCAATGGCCAAAATGGACGCGATGAGCAGCACGCCGGCGATGGTGTACCAGGTTTTAGCCCGGCCCACGAAGTCGAATCCGCTCCCGTCCACGTAGAGACGGTCGAAGCGGGAAATCTTGCGGTTAGTGGTTTCGACAGCCATGTTTACTTCTCCTCATCCGCAGCAGTGGCAACGGGTTTCTTGGCCGGTTTGGCATAAAAGCCGCGTTCGCGGCGCTCCTCCACAAGGTTGTAGATGCCACCAAGGCCATTCATCGAAGGTTTAGCGAAGGCCGGGCGGCTGCCGAGGAGCTGCATGAGCGGTGCCATGATCAGGAAGGATACGACGAGGTCGAAGATCGTGGTCAGTCCCATGGTGAAGGCAAATCCCTTGACCGCACCGATGGACAGGAAGTAGACCACGACGGAACCGATCAGGGTAACGGCCTTACCCGTGACGATCGTTGCACGGGAGCGTTCCCAACCCGTGCGGGTGGCGGAGCGGAATGTGCGGCCGCCCAAGAGCTCATCCTTCATACGCTCGTAGTAGACCACGAACGAGTCAGCCGTGGCGCCGATACCGATGACCAAGCCCGCCATACCGGACAGGTCCAGCGAGTAGCCAATCCAGCGGCCCAGCAGAACCAGAGCACCATAGAGCAGGACACAGGTGGCGATGAGCACCAGCAAGGCCACAGCGGACAGTGCGCGGAAGTAGTACATGGAGTACAGGGAGACCAAGATCAGGCCGACGATACCCGCAATAAGCGCTGCCTCAAGAGCCGCCTTACCCAGTGACGGAGGCACGGTTTCCACCGTTCCGCCCGGCTCGCCGTTAGCGCCCGTAAAGGACAACGGGAGCGCACCGTAGCGCAGGTTGTTGGCCAAGTTCTGGGCTTCTTCCTGCGTGAAATCACCCGTGATGGACGTGGCGGAACCCACCGGAGTCGCACCTTGGATAACCGGTGCGGAAATAACGGCGGAGTCAAGAGTGATGGCCACCTGCTTCTGCAGGTACTCCTGGGTCAGGGTAGACCACGTCTGAGAGCCGTTGGGGCCGTCGCCAGTCTTGAACGCGAAGCTGATTTCCATCTGGCCGGTTTGGCCGTTGAGACCGCCCTGAATTGGGGATTGGGTATCGATTTCGTTACCGGTCAGGCGGGTACCGTGTGGATCCTCAATGCCGTCCAGCAGCGGAGCCGGCATCAGGATATAGGGCTGCTGATTCGAGTAGTCACACGCCACGAGCGGCTTTGCCGGATCGTCGGTGCCGGCCAGCGGATCGGAATCAGCATCGCACCGCATCAGGCCCAGGGCCGCGGTTTGAACGGTGGGGTCCTCGGACTGGCGGTCCTTGAGGAGAACCTCGTTAACCTGGTCGCGACGTTCAGTTTCTTCCAGAGAGTTTGCCGGTTCCGGAAGCGGCTTTTCGCTCACGGTCGGGGCCGGGGACTTCTTCGCGTCCTTGTTTTCTTCCTTCTTGTCCTCACCCTGGGCAGCATCAGCGTTCTGGTTGAGCGCGTCGTGGATAGAGGCCAGTGCGTCATTCGCCTGCTCCGGTGCCACGACGCCGTACTTGACCCAGCGGTTCGCCATATCCGTCATGGTCTTTTCAAGCTTGTCCAAGTCCGGCATCGGCTGCTCACCCACTGGGCGGAACAGCAGCTGCGAGGTTTGGCCTACAGCCTGCGCCTGGGAAGCGTCTTCGCCCGGCACCGTAATGACCAGGCTAGAGCCGCTGATAACGACCTCAGAGCCGGAGACGCCCATACCGTTGACACGCTGCTCCAGGATGTTGCGTGCCTGCTGCAGCTGATCCTGGGTGGGGTCTTCGCCCTGCGGAACGAGGGTTACTCGCGTACCGCCCTGCAAATCAATGCCGAGCTTGGGAGTCGGCGATTTATCGCCGGTTAGGAAGATAAGGGCGTAAACCACAATGACGATGAGCACAAAGAGCGCCATTGCTCGTCTGGGCCATTGCCGTTGACGGCTGCTAACGCCACCACGTTTCGAAGCGGACACAAAGATCTCCTGTGTTGTGAGGAACAGGGCTAAAAATCATGGGTCATGGCAGCCACTGCCACGCACGTGCTGAGTGTCGCGGCGCCACCATGACTAAAGCACAGTCCATCATCGTACGTCATGGACCGGCATAATCCTTAACAGGTTTAAGGTGAGGCACCCGCAGTGTGACGAGTGCAACTTGTTTTAGAGCTTCGGAAAGCGTTCGTCCTCACCCTCCTCCGGCTCAGCCGCTGCTTCGTTCTGGGAAGCAATCGGCTCCGCGGAGCGCACGATGGCCATGGTGTCGAAGGTCATCACCGTGCCGTCCTTGACTCGCAAATCAACCTGTTCACCGCGGGCCTCCACCACGGTTCCGTGCAGGCCACCGGCCGTAATCACGTCTAAGCCTGGGCGCAACGAGGACTGGAGCTCCTTCATCTGCGCTTGGCGCTTGCGCTGCGCGCGCATGGACATGAAGCTCGGCAAAATGACGAGGACGGCGAGAACAAGGAGAAGAATAAGTTGGGTTCCGTTCATAAAAGGCCAGTGTGCCAGACCTGCCCGCCTCCCGGCCAATTGCCGGGACGATTAGAAGAGTGTCCCGCCGACAGTTCCTTCGGGCGCCTCAAGGCCCAGGTGCTGCCAGGCCGCTGCCGTGGCAACACGGCCACGCCCGGTGCGGGAGATCATTCCGGCGCGCACGAGATAGGGTTCGCAGACCTCCTCGACGGTTGACGGTTCCTCGCCCACCGCAATAGCCAACGTATTAACCCCCACGGGTCCACCGCCGTGTCCCTTAATGAGGGCCTCGAGCACCGCGCGGTCAAGACGGTCCAGCCCACGTTCATCAACGTCGAAGACCCGAAGCGCTGCCTGGGCAGCTGCCACATTAATGTGCCCATCTCCGTTGACCTCGGCATAGTCGCGCACACGACGCAACAGCCGGTTAGCAATACGCGGCGTCCCGCGCGATCGGGAGCCGATCTCCACCGCGGCATCCTGGTCGATATCAACCTCCAAGATTCGCGCTGCTCGGGTAATCACTCGGGTGAGGTCCTCGGTATCGTAATACTCCATCTGCGCGGTGAAACCGAAGCGGTCACGCAACGGACCAGTCAGCATGCCCGCGCGCGTCGTCGCTCCCACCAGAGTAAAAGGTGGGATTTCCAGCGGGATGGAGGTCGCCCCAGGGCCTTTGCCCACGATGACATCGATGCGGAAATCCTCCATTGCCATGTAGAGCATTTCTTCCGCGGGACGGGCGATGCGGTGAATTTCGTCGATGAAGAGCACGTCACCTTCCATGAGATTCGACAGCATCGCGGCCAAGTCTCCGGCCCGCTCCAGTGCGGGGCCGGACGTCATGCGCAGGGAACTTCCCAGTTCTTGAGCGATAATCATCGCCATCGTGGTCTTGCCCAGCCCAGGCGGGCCGGAGAGCAACACGTGATCCGGGGTGACACCACGGTTTTTCGCGCCATTGAGCACGAGCGATAGCTGTTCGCGCACCTTGGGCTGGCCGATGAATTCATCGAGGGATTTCGGGCGCAGTGAGCGCTCAATATCGTGCTCGCCTTGTTGCTCTGTGGCGTCCACATCCTGGTTACGCTGCGGAGGCGAGGTTAAATCCATCCCCTCCGGCAGCTTAAACTCAGTGCGTTCTACATCTGACATGTCGTCCACTCTCCCCTATTTTTTGGCCCCGAGTTGGTTGAGGGCTGCTCGCAGCACCACCGGCGTCGCCGCATCGGGCTGCTCAGCCACTACCGATTCCACCACCGGTCGAGCCATCTTGTCTGTAAAGCCCAACCCAATAAGCGCCTCAACGACATCCTCCACCACGGGGCCGGCGGCCGCAGGGGCGGAGGCCGCAGGATCAGCACCGTCCGTGGGTGCAAACGCCTGCACCTTCTCCTTGAGTTCTAGGATCAAGCGTTGCGCCACGCGCTTTCCTACCCCCGGGATTTTCTGCAGCCGTGCAGCCTCCTCCCCCGCAATTGCTTGGGCCAAATCACCTGCGCTCATCACGGACAACGCGGCTAGAGCCAGTTTGGGCCCCAGCCCAGAGACCGTCTGGAGGACGTGAAACATGTCGCGGTCATCCTGGCTGGTGAACCCGTACAGCGTCATCGAATCTTCTTTCACCACGAGCGTGGTCATGACTCGGGCTTCCTCACCACGCTGGAGCGTGCCCAGTGTGGCTGGGGTGGCCAGCACCTTGTATCCCACGCCGGCGCATTCGAGCACGGCATGATCAAGCTGGATGTCGAGGACAGTTCCGCGCAAAGATGCAATCATTAATCAGGTTCCTTGGTTCGAGTGGATGTACCACATAGCTTAAGAGGTCGTCTTCGCTGCCCGAGAAACGGACGCGGTGCGTGGTGAGGTGCCGCGCACACCGCTCGTTCGTGCCCCAGCCCCCACGCCAGCACTCGGATCACCCCCGCTCATCCATGCCAGGGCCGGCGCACGCCAGCAGTGGCAGACAGCAAGGGCCAAGGCATCCGCAGCGTCCGCTGGCTTAGGCGACTCGCTGAGCCCCAGAATTCGGGTGATCATGGCGGTCATCTGCTTCTTATCAGCGCGCCCGTTGCCCGACACCGCCTTCTTCACCTCCGAAGGGGTGTACATGTGTACTGGGATGTCGCGCTCTGCGGCTGCAAGCACCAAGACGCCGACTGCGTGCGCGGTCTGCATCACCGTAGATACCTCACCGCGTTCGAATACTCGCTCGAGCGCCACGACATCCGGCTTATAGTCATCCATCCATTCCCGGACCGCAACTGACAGCCGCTTAAGGCGCTCTCCCAGCTCCTTGTCACTGGGCGTACGGACGACGCCCACGGCGATGGGAATGACCGCGCGCCCACGTCCGGCTTGGACAACAGACAGGCCACAACGCGTCAGACCGGGATCAATCCCCATGACGCGCAACCCCTCCAAGTTCACGGCTGCCTCCTCGCCCTTTTTATTCTCACCCTATACAACCACTTGTTTATCTAGGAACAGTGTACACACATGTGTTCTAGTGCAGGCAGTCCCCCGAGCCGAATACGCTCCCTCAGATCGTGGGGCGTAGAGTGGCGCGCATGTCTCAACATCCTAATGGCTTTTCTGAGTTCATCCGTTCCCGCCATTCCGCGCGCGCGTTCCTTCCGGACCCCATCCCCGCAGAAGTCATAGAGCAAGTGCTGATCGACGCCCAATCCGCCCCCTCCAACTCCAATACCCAACCCTGGAATGTGCACTTGGTTGGCGGTACGGCATTGCAGGACTTGAGCGCGGCTCTCATTGCTGAGTTCGATAAGAGTGGAATCAATCCGGATTTCACGATTGACTACGGTCAAGGCGTTCACCCGCAGCGCTCGCAGGCGTTAGCAGCCAAGATGTACGGGCTCCTCGGTATTGCGCGCGAGGATAAGGAAGCGCGCACAGAATTTGTCCGTGAGAACCTTCGCTTCTTCGGCGCCCCACACACGGCTCTGCTCTTCATTCCCCCAATGGGCGATCGTATCCGCGCTGCCTTTGATCAAGGTACCTATGCAGAGAATTTCTTACTCTCGCTCGAGGCTCACGGGTACCACGGCGTCCCGCAAGGCATGATTTCGCTCCTCGCCCCAACCGTCCGTGAATTCCTCGGAGTGGACGAGGAGCACAAGCTTGTCACCGCCCTGACCTTCGGCATTGCAGACGAGTCCAGCCCTGTGTTCAACACATCCCCGGGCCGTGCCCCGCTGTCAGAGACGGTAACTGCTCATGGCATGGAAGGCCTCAAGCTCGACTAGCCGCGTTAGTCCTCGTCCAGCTGGGCGAGGACCTCTTCGCTCAAGTCCATGTTGGTGTAAACGTTCTGGACATCGTCCGAATCCTCAAGAGCGTCGATGAGGCGGAAGATCTTGCGGGCATCATCTGCCTGCAGCGGCACCTCGACCGAGGCGCGGAAGTCGGTATCGGTGTCATCGACCTCGATATCGGCAGCCACGAGCGCCTCGCGCACGGCGGGGATATCACCCGGTGCACAGGTAATCTCAAACTTCTCGCCGTTGTCGTTGACCTCTTCAGCGCCGGCTTCCAACACGGCGAGCAGGACGTCGTCCTCACTAAGCTCGCCCTTTTCCACCAACACCAAGCCGGTGCGGGCGAACATGTACGCGACGGAGCCGGACTCGCCGAGATTGCCGCCGTTCTTGGACATCGCGGTACGAACATCGGTGGCTGCACGGTTGCGGTTATCCGTCAGACACTCGATGAGCATGGCAACACCGTTCGGTCCATAGCCCTCGTACATTACGGTTTCCCAATCGGCACCGCCGGCTTCTTCGCCGGAGCCGCGCTTACGGGCGCGCTCAATGTTGTCGTTAGGAACAGAGGCCTTTTTGGCCTTCTTAATCATGTCATCGAGGGTGGGATTCGCCGCCGGGTCACCGCCGCCGGTGCGGGCAGCCACCTCGATATTCTTAATCAACTTGGCAAATTCCTTGCCACGCTTGGCATCGTTCGCCGCCTTCTTGTGCTTCGTTGTTGCCCATTTAGAGTGGCCTGCCATGTCATCCCTTTCGATGTGGCTATATAAAAAGCTTGTAGAAACTGCTGCAATTATACGGCCTTGTCCTGTATCCACAGGAACAGGGGTCCGCGCGCGCTGCTCGCACGCCGTGATGCTAACTCCGGGGGCTAGACGTTTTGCCAATTCCCGTTGGCACTTGAGCCTTCGGCGTCCGGGTGCAGGATACGCGTCAGGCCCTCCTGCATCGCCACGGCCAGTAACTCGCCGCGCTGATTGAAAATCTTGCCCTCTGCGAGCCCCGTCCCCGTTTGTGCTGACGGACTGGACTGCGAATACAACATCCACTCATCCACTCGAACTGGCCGCAAGAACCACAGAGAATGGTCCAGGCTGGCTAGCTGAATCCTCTCACCCTGGTGCGGAAGCAATGCTGTACGAATCAGCGTCATGTCCGACATATACAGCAGCGCCGCCTGGTGGAGGGACTGGTCGGCAGTGGTAAGAAAGTCACCAGTGTTACGGAACCAAATATTCCTAAACCCGGCACCGGTGGTTTCCGCGGCAATCGCGTCGCGGTCCGCATCTGGGACAAGCCGCACGTCCCAGTCTTCCCATTCCTTCAAGATAATTCGGGTGGAGTACGGAGATTCTGTAATGCTCTCCGGTGGCGGCACCTGCGGCATGTCTGCTTGGTGCTCAGGGCCACTGTCCCCTGGTGCTTGGAAACCAGCGCTGAGCATGAAGATCAAGCGTTCGTTTTGAAAGACCCGCACGTGTCGGTGCGCAAAAGAGCGGCCATCCCTAATCCGCTCGACCCGAATGGTGGTGGGAGCGCCAGAATCGCCCGGCCCCACGAAGTAGCAATGCATGGAGTGGGCAAACTTGTCGTCAACGGTGAGCTGCGCCGCGCGGAGCGCCTGCGCCATGGTTTGCCCGCCAAAGGTGCGCGTAATGAGCGATGGAACCACAGGGCCGCGGAACTCGTCGTCGCCGATTCGCTCGAGGTCGACCGCCTGGGCCACCGTTGCCATGTCTTACTCCCTTCCTTGTGCGTTGTAGCGTTCGCCGCGATATGGCGCCCGCCACACTAACCCCGACTATCCTACTCACGTGCTGATCCACCCCCGGAGGTTGCGTACTATATTCCGCATGACTTCAACCACGCCGCACAGCGTGCACCGCGTAGCCGCTTACCTGGAAATGGTCACGTGGGGATTGCTGATCCTCTCGATGATCCTCAAGTACTCGGGCACCACCGCAGCACTCACCCCACTTGCGGGAGGTATCCACGGCTTCGGCTTCCTGTGCTTTTTGCTCATGACGGCCCTGGTGTGGATCAACAACCGGTGGCCAATGGGCGTCGGGATCCTGGGCCTGGTTGTCACCGTGATTCCCTTCGCAGCATTGCCTTTTGCGCTGTGGGTTTCGCGGCGCGGGCTCGTTGCTGGTCCGTGGCGGTTTAGCGATGACGCGGAGCCGCAGAGTTTCTTCGACAAGCTCTTAGCCCAGGCCGTGCGCCACCCCGTCCGCACCGCGCTCATCGCGCTGCTCGTCGTTGCCGTAGTGTTTAGCATCCTTCTCTTTTTGGGCCCACCCGTCGACGTCGAATCCGCCATTGAAAATAATCGCTAAAGTCCCGACTATCTGGGCTGGATGGGTGCTGGCACGCCTTTTCCTTATTTACCTACTCGTCAACGAAACGGGTCCGCTCGGGGATGTCCGGTACTACCTCGCGGGCGTATACGGGGATAACCCCCGTGACATGACGGAATATCCCCAGGTGGGCACCTGGCCCAGCATTCTCCTTGCGTGGATTACCGGCGACGACTTCGAGGCCTATGCCATCGGCTTTACGGCAATGGTGCTGCTTGCCGACGGCGCCTTCCTCGCCCTTCTCCTACGCCATCACCGTTCCAACCCCGGGGCATATAGCGCCGGATGGTTTTGGGTGTTCTTTGGCACGGCGGCAGGCCACGTTTTCGCGTGGCGGCTCGATCTCTATCCTGCCTTGCTGGTTGCCGGTGCGGGCGTGCTTCTGGCTACCCGCCCGCGGCTCGCCTCAGCTTTGTTGGCGTGGGCCACCGCCGCGAAGCTGTGGCCGGGGGTCCTCGCTGCGGGGCTCGTCGGGAGAGCAAGCTCCCGCGATACCTGGCGGCGGCTCGCCGCGTTCTTTGGAAGCCTTCTTGCCCTGTGCCTCGGTGTAGCAGCGATGACCAGCGTGGATAGGGTTCTATCCCCGTTGACGTATCAAGGTGAGCGCGGCCTCCAGATTGAGTCTCTAGCCGCTACGTGGTTCGTGTACCAGGCGCATCGCCATCCTAATGTGTGGGCGATGGGATACGCGGCCTCGAAGAGCTATGAGATCTCCGGTCCCGGCGTCGACACGGCACTCGCTATCAGCACCATCGCGACGGGCGCGGCCCTCGTGTGGATCGTGGGCGTAGCATTCGTGCACTTTCTACGGGGGTTCTGGAGCCCACATTCCACCGTGGTCTTTTTCATCGCGGCGATTCTGCTTCTCATCGCAACGAATAAAGTCTTCTCCCCGCAGTACATCGTATGGCTCGGGCCGATACTAGCGGTGGCGCTTCGCTCCCCCGTCCCCAAGTCACCCGCCGGGCAACGGCAGAGGGCCGCCGATATCAAAGGGGTCCGCACCATCATGGCCGTCCTCGCCGTGGGAACAGCGGCTTTGGGAACCGTCATCTACCCCTATGGCTATGACTACATCTGGTTCTATGTCGGTGAGGACCCCAACCCGGTGCGTGCCCTCGTACTGCGCAACCAGCTCATCCTCGTCATGGCTGTTCTGGCTCTCTACTGGCACCGCCTCGAGTATCGCGCAGCGCGAGCAGCTCACATGTCGATCTGACTTAGTTCGAAAAACTCAGGCAGCTTCGCTGTTCCCCCCAAGCGCAGCAGCTTGACAGCGGGGCGCAACCGCAGCGCACGAGTATCGCTGACTGCTTCGTTGTAGAAGCGGTGAGCTAGGTGAATGCGCCCTTCCGCGTCGGCAAGCAAGGCCGGACGTGATTCAAAGCGCTGCTGGATGGCTGCGGACAACTCCCGCTCCCGGGTGGCACGCTCATCGAAATTCCCCTGTGCTAGGTCGGTAGACTCCGCCCGCGCCGCAATGCCCTCGAGCTCCGGCGCCAGCGCGCTCACGACCGCCGCACGGCGGTCGAGCGTGGACTCCAACTGCGCTAACGCCGCATCGGTGCGGATGTGGAGGGAGTTGAGCCGCTGTGCTGTGTACAGGGCCCACATTCCGAGCACAATCGCCAGAGCAAGGATGATGACAACTTCGATCGGCATTTAAGACACACGCACCTTTGTTCCGTCCGCTACCGTTTCATAGACGCGCATTACGGCTGCGGCCACATGGTCCCAATCGTATTCGCGAGCCCTCTCCATTCCCGCTGCGGTCAAGGCGTGCCGCTTGCCGGAATCGCTCACCACATCGTGCAGCACGCGGGCTAGATCCGTGGCATCACCGTTACGGAACAAAGCACCGGCGGGTGTATCCGAATCGACGTTGCACACCGCGGCGAAGGCCTCCAAATCTGAAGCCACGACCGCGCAGCCGGCGGCCATCGCCTCAACGAGGACGATGCCGAAACTTTCGCCGCCCGTATTGGGAGCCACATAGATATCGGCGCGCCCGAGGATGGCTGCTTTCTCAGCATCGCTAACCCGGCCCACGAATTCAACCCCTGGGGCGCTTCGCGGATGCCCTCCTCCCATGACCGTCACGCGGACGGGCTCTGGGAGGAGCGTCAGGGCCTCGAGAAGAATGTCCAACCCCTTGCGCGGTTCATCGAGGCGTCCCAAAAACACAATTTCAATCTCCGAATCGCGTCGCTCACGCTCAGCCCGCTCCCGCTCGCGGGCATACACGGAGGTATCCACGCCATTGGGGATAAGCACGGGGTCACCGCCAAGCTGCTCCACCTGCCAGCGCCGCGCCATCTCCGAGACCGCGATCCCGCCCCGGACCTTTTCCAGATATGGGCGCAGGAAAGGCTTAGCTAGGGTCAGCGCGAGAGAACTGGAGGCGGATGCATGGTACGTCGCCACGATCGGCCCGCGCGCCAGTGCCAAGGCTGCCATGGAATAGCTTGGGGAGTTCGGTTCGTGAATGTGGAGGATATCGAAGTTGCCCTCGCGGATGAAGCGCTTGATGTTGCGGCGCACGTGCGGGCCGATGGACAGGCGGGCCACAGATCCGTTATAGGTGATCGGCACCGCCCAGCCTCCCTTGCGCACGAAGCTGGGGACCTGCGTGCTTGCCGACGCCGGCCCCAGCACCTCCACATAATGGCCCTGTTCAATAAAAACAGTAGCCAAGTCAAGGATGTGGGCCTGAACGCCGCCAGGTTCGTCGAAGGAATAGGGGCAGATGATACCGATCCGCATGATGTGTTCTGTCTTTCTATTTCTTCGCGCGCGCCGCCCGCCGACGTTCTACGTCGGCGTTCCAATGCGGCTGCAGCATGTGCCAATCCTCTGGATGCGCTCGGATGTTTTCTGCGAAGCCTTCTGCGAGCCGCTGGCAGGTCTCGTGAAGAGTGGTAACTTCCACCTCGGGGCTGACGGACAAGCCCCATTCCTTACCATCGAACCACGAGTGCACCACGTGGAGGGCCGCTCCCGTCTCGATGGCGAGTTGGGCGGGGCCTGCCGCAACGTTGGCTTCTTCGCCCATGAAGTCTACCGGCACACCAGTGCGTGTGAGGTCACGCTCGGACAATAAACACACCACGCCACCGCGCTCCAGGGTGTCTTTCAAACGCGGAAAAGGCGAGGAACTTCCGCCGGTCAGCGGCAGGACGGTAAAGCCAAGGCTCTCGCGGTAGTCCACAAAAGCGTCGAAAAGCGCCTCGGGTTTTAGGCGCTCGGCCACGGTGGTGAATCTGCCATAATGACCCACGCAGAAGACACCCGCCATGTCCCAATTGCCGGAGTGCGGAAGGGCGAAGATCACCCCGCGGCCCGATGCCACGGAGGCGTCCGCGTGCTCCTTGCCGCGCAGCCCTACCAATAGGCGTTCCTGCAACTCGGGGTCCGAGTGGATGGCAGGCAGGCGAAAGGCCTCGAGCCAGTAGCGCATGTAGGAACGCATCGAGTCACGCACCAGCTCGCGCGTCACGTTTTCGGCGCCCACCACGCGGCTGAGGTTGCGGCGCAGCTGCTCCATGCCCTTGCCATTGTCGCTGGCCAGATCCGCGCCGCGCTCAAACAGCCAGGCAGCCAGCGGCTGTGGGAGAAAACGTACAACTTTCCAACACGCGATGTACGCGGCGGCCGTCAGGCGTTCACGATCCACTAGAGCCACGGTTAAGAAGCCTTTCTGTGCGGGCCGGGGTCGGGTGCCGGCTGAGCGGAGCGATTACTTAGGCTAAAGATCCTTCTTGAAACGCGCTTTAGTGTCCTGGCGCGCCGCTTGGCGCATGCGCTGGTAAATGGTGAAGACAGAACCGACAGCTAGGAGCCAGAGCGAGACTTCTAGGGCATAAGGAACCCCCAGTCCCTCCAGACCCACGCCGCCGAGGCCCAGAATCAGGCGCTCGGGGCGCTCGACGAGTCCGCCGACCATCTTAAAGCCGGAGGCCTCACCGCGCGCCTTGACATAGGAAATTACCTGGGAGCTCACGAGCACCACCATGCAGGCGGCGAAGTTTAGCGGGTGAGCATTGTCGACGTACACCATCCAAAAGGCAATCGCGGCGAACAATGCGCCGTCGGTAATGCGGTCACAGGAGGCGTCGAGAGTAGCTCCGAAGTTGGAACCGCCCGTAGTCAGGCGTGCCATGGTGCCGTCGAGCATGTCGAAGGCTGCGAAAAGCCCCGAGAGTAGCGCTGCGGCGAAAAGGTGGTCGAGCGGGATGAGGATGACCGAGATAGCAATGGTGACAATCGTCCCCACGATGGTGACGATATTGGGAGTCAGGCCCATTTTGAGGAAGAGCTTGGCCACCGGTACCACAACCACGGCGGCGGGCTTGCGCCCATGAACACTAAGCATGCGCTTCTCCTGAGATGATTCCTTCGGCGGCGAGCTCCGCCCATCCCTGAGCAAGAAGGGAACGGGTGTCCTTCAGGAGCTGCGGCAGCACTTTGACGCCGTCCACGATAGTCATGAAATTAGAGTCCCCGCTCCAGCGCGGAACAATGTGCATGTGCAGGTGCTGCCCCACCGATCCACCGGAGGCGCGCCCCAGATTGAATCCAGCGTTGACGGCATCGGGGCCGGAGACCTTCTTGAGAACCCGGATAGCTGCTTGGGCAAACTGGAAGAGCTCACGGGATTCCTCCTCGGTAAGGTTTTCCAGCTCAGATTCTTGACGGTACGGAATGACCATCATGTGCCCAGCGTTATAGGGATAGAGGTTGAGCACACAGTAGACAAGCTCGCCGCGGGCCACGATGAGCCCGTCCTCGTCCGACATCTGCGGAATCTCCACGAACGGATTGTGGGCTTTCTTCGGCACGTCGCCGGCGCCGCCCTCACGCTTGATGTAGCTCATGCGGTACGGCGCCCACAGGCGCTCTAAGCGGTCGGGCGTTCCCAGGCCGGTATCGACGTACTCTCCCACTCTGTATGTTCTCCCTTTCTAGCCTCTGCCTAGATGCATATGCATCTAGACGCGCTCGGCGATGCTGTCCTTGGTCGGTTGTTCGTTATTGCGCTCACGAACCCACGCCTCGATGACGTTGATTGCCGCCTCGACCGGCACACCGTTGACCTGGGTGCCGTCGAGGAAGCGGAAGGAGACCGCACCCGCTTCGACGTCACGCTCACCGGCCAGAAGCATGAATGGCACCTTGCCGGTGGTGTGGTTACGGATCTTCTTCTGCATGCGGTCATCGGAGGTATCCACGTCAGCGCGCAGGCCGCGTGCACGCAGCTGTGCACAAACTTCCTCAAGGTGCGGGGCAAAGGTATCAGCGACTGGAATGCCCACCACCTGGTGCGGAGCCAGCCACGCCGGGAATGCACCCGCGTAGTGCTCTAGGAGCACGCCAAAGAAACGCTCGATGGAGCCGAAGAGCGCACGGTGAATCATGATCGGGCGCTGCTTGGAGCCATCCGACGCCGTGTACTCGAGCTCGAAGCGCTCAGGCAGGTTGAAGTCCAGCTGCACGGTGGACATCTGCCAGGTACGGCCGATGGCATCGCGAGCCTGAACGGAAATCTTCGGGCCGTAGAAGGCCGCGCCTGCCGGGTCCGGGACCAGCTCAAGGCCGGACTTCTCCGCCACCGACTGCAGGATCTTCGTCGAGCGCTCCCAGATCTCATCCGAGCCAACGTACTTGTTCGGGTCCTTGGTGGACAGCTCAAGGTAGAAGTCATCCAGGCCGTAGTCCTTGAGCAAGGAAATGATGAACTCCAGAACCTTGGTCAACTCTTCTTCGAGCTGCTCCGGGGTGCAGTAAATATGCGAGTCATCCTGGGTAAAGCCGCGAGCGCGGGTCAGGCCGTGGATAACGCCAGATTTCTCGTATCGGTAGACCGTTCCGAACTCAAAGAGGCGCAGCGGCAACTCGCGGTAGGAACGGCCGCGGGAGGCGAAGATGAGGTTGTGCATTGGGCAGTTCATCGGCTTGGCGTAGTAGTCCTGCGGCTGCTTGGTGCAGTTGCCATCCTCGTCCCACTCACCGTCGAGCTGCATCGGCGGGAACATGCCATCCGCGTAGAAATCCAGGTGACCGGACTTCTTGAACAGGTCTCCCTTGGTCAGGTGCGGGGTGGACACGAAGGAGTAGCCGTCCGCGATGTGGCGACGGCGGGAGTGCTCCTCCATCTCCATGCGCACGGTAGCGCCATTGGGGTGGAATACCGGGAAACCGGAACCAATCTCATCCGGGAAGGAGAATAGGTCCAGCTCAGCACCCAGGCGGCGGTGGTCACGCTTTTCGGCCTCTTCCACCATGGTCTTGTAGGACTCCAAGGCCTCCTTGGATTCGAAGGCGGTGCCATAAATGCGCTGCAAACCAGCCTTGGACTGGTCACCGCGCCAGTAGGCAGCAGAGGAACGCGTCAGGGTGAATGCCGGGATGTACTTGGTGGTCGGCACGTGCGGGCCGCGGCAGAGATCAAACCACTCCACCTCGCCGGTGCGCGGGTTGACGTTGTCATAGTGGGTCAGATCTCCGGCACCCACCTCGGCGGCCTCATCGGAATCTGGGTCCACGTTGCCCTTGTCCTGGACCAGCTCCAGTTTGAAGGGCTCGTTGGCCAATGCCGCCTCAGCCTCCTCGGTGGTGGCATAGACGTGGCGCTCGAAGCGCTGGCCGCCCTTGATGATCTTCTTCATACGCTTCTCAATGGCCTTGAGGTCCTCTGGGGTGAAGGGCTCAGCGGTCTGGAAGTCGAAGTAGAAGCCATTCTCGATGGCCGGGCCAATGCCCAGCTTGGTGCCGGGGAATTCCGCCTGTACTGCCTGGGCCATGACGTGTCCGCAGGAGTGGCGGATAACGGCGCGGCCATCTTCCTCGCAGGCAGCAACCGGGGTGAACTCGGCGTCCGTGTCCGGGGTGTGGGAAAGGTCGTAGAGGGTGCCGTCGGCGCCGCGGACGACGACAACTGCTTCGGGGCCCTTGTTGGGCAGCTCATGCTCGCGCATCGCTGCTCCCACGGCAGTCCCGGCCGGGACCGTGATCGGGTCGTAGTTCACCGGGACTGCTGGAATCATTTCCGCCATGACTTGGTGCGCTCCTTTGCGCTCACGCGCCACTCGACATACCTGGCCGAGCAGCACTCATCGAGAAAGTTACAGCGGCTTAGTCTACCCCTCTTAACTGCGTATGAGCGACTCGCCCCAGAAGGTTTCGCCTTCAGTTCCGGCTGGCATGAAGTACACGGCCGAACCAATGTGGGTGATCCACTCGTTGAGCCGATCAGCTTCGTCAAGGCGCGCCTGAATAGGCTCGAACTGGGTCGTAGGGTCCTTCTGGTAGCAAATAAAGATCAACCCGGCGTTGCTGAGCTCACCGCGCTGGGTGGTCTCCGGAGTCGGCGGCAGGTTGTAGTTATACGGGCGACGCAACAGTTTTTGCTCTGGATGCTCCGCCGGCGGATGCGCTCTGGCGACATGAGAGTTCTCATCAATGGCTTTGAGCCCAAACTCGTTGCGGGCGTCCAAATCCACCGGGTCGAACTCGTCCTTAGCACCTATAGGAGCTCCGGTATCGAGAGTGCGCCCAGTCGAGTTCTCACGTGCTGCGCGATCAAGCTGCTCCCATGTGTCCAGGTTCATGTGGATGCGGCGTACCACCATGGCGCTGCCGCCGGCGAAGGGGCCATCTTCGATCCACACCTGCTCGTTGAAATCTTCATCGCTGCGGGGGTTGACCGTGCCGTCTTTCTGCCCGAAGAGATTGCGTGGAGTTGCTCCCTTCGGTGCCGAACCATAGGCATGGCTGAATCCCTGCTGAATCCACGCAACGTCGGCGTAATCTTTGCCCGCGCGGGTCATATGCCGCAACACGAAGGCGGCAGTGAAAGGATCATCGCTGCAGATCTGCAGGACGATATCCGTCTGGCCCCATTCCGGGCGGAGGTCATCATGGTCAAAAGCCTGGATATCGCGCAGCCAGCTGGGCTTGGCGACGTCCACCGTGTCGAAAAATCCCTCTCCCCAACCGCACGTGACGGTGAGGTTTGCTGGCGTGGTAGACAATTCGGGTTCGAGGCTGCCCAACGGGTTCCCACCGGTGCAGAGGCGACGGGCATCTTCCGTCCACAGGCGCATGAGCGCGGCCGCGCCGCGAGCGGTGGTCCCCTTTTTCAGGTTAAAGCCCACCAGCTCCACGTGCGCCTGGACCGGAGTTTGGATGCCGGCTTGGTGCTTGCCATCGAAGGCGACGATATCGCCGCCCATGGTCTCCTCGTGGCTTTCCGGGCCGGTGCTTCCGGCGTCCCCAGCCTGCGCTGCGCGAGAGGCATCCGCGGAGGCATCAGCAGATGCCTGTCCAGGTTCATCCCCTTTCGCACAGCTTGCAAGCGCTACCGCGCTTGCCGCCACAGCGCTTCCGGCGAGCAGTCCACGCCGACTGACAGGTTCCTCGAACCCGCTCATCTTTGATATCTCCCTATCTCGTGAGAACCGATTTCTTGCCTACCTTGGCCCGGAACACGCTGGTTTCTAGTGCGCGTGCTCTTCCTTCTTCATGTCAGACATGTCTGCGGATTCCGAGTGGTCCATGTGCTCACCATGATCCATGGATCCGTGGTCCATATCGCCGTGGTTCATGTGGCCCATGTCGCCGTAGTCTTCATCGCCGGCACCAATGGTGCGCACCGGGATATCGCCGAGCTCGATCGTGGAGCCGTCGGCAAGCTCCAGCGTCAGGGTTGCGGTCTCACCGGCCATGACGGGCTCGGTCACTCCCATCAGCATGAAGTGGAAGCCACCCGGCGCGAACTCGAGGGATTCGCCGGCGGGGATATCGAAGCCGCCTTCCTTCTCCTGCATGACGCCATCGACAACCTCATGGATCTCGTAGTGCTTCGCCTTCACCGAAGAGCTGAAGCCAACTACGTTGATGTCCTTGTCCGTGTTGTTGTGGAGAGTGCCGAAGATAGCGGTCATATCGGAGTCCTTCTCCATGGCACGCACGACAGCATCCTCGAAAGTTACGTCAGACTCAGCGGAGGAAGAAGCCGACGTGCTGGTTTCCGCACCCTTCTCTGCGCTGCTGTCAGCGCTGGCCGCGGTGCTCGTCGCGGTAGCTGTCGAGTCCTCCTCGCTCGGCGAGCAACCAGCCAAGGTGAGGCTGACAGCCGCGATAGCAACTACGGAGGTACGGAAGAAAGAACGGGATTTCAGCATGGAACATGCCTTTCTGGAGTAATTACCTGAAGGGGATGAAGTGGATTGGCTCGCGCGTCATCGAGGCCCTGTGTGGCCTAGCCTGCGCCATCGGAGCGACGTGTTTTCGCCCCGAAGGCGAAGACTGCCGCACCGACGACGAGAACTGCCCCGACACCAATGATCCATTTGGCAGCTGCGGGCAGGGAGCTCAAGGGGTCCGGGGAGTCCTCTGCACCGCCGTCTTCCGCGGCAGCATCCGCGTCACTTTGGCCAGAGGCTCCAGACGACCCATTGCCTGCCTCCCCTCCGGCAGCACCGGAAGCTACGCTGAACGGCACCGAGCCGAGTGTGGAGTGACCATCGGAGGAGGTAATGCGAAAACCTACTTGGTATTCGCCGTCACCAGGTTCGATGTCTTGGGGAACCTCAATGGTGAGGTTGCGGCCGTCAATGGTGGGTGTGGCATCAAAGAGCACGTCGCCGGAGGTTGTGTCGCTCACGGCGAAAGTGTTGAAGTCATCCCGAGGAATGCCAGAGAACTCCAGCGTGATTTCACGGGGGAATTCTTCCAGCGGTGCGTCACCCACCACGTTGCCGCCAATGACTGAGTCATGTGCCGCGGCTAGTGGCGCGGACAGCCCAATCACGAGGCTCACGGCCCCAGCGGCGACTACTGTGGTGACCTGACGCAACTGCATTTCTTGGATGACTCCTTGATGGCGTGATGAAACTTTTGATTGAAGGTTCCCTCATCCTATCGCTGGGAGGGATCTCCTAGCCAATCCTTAACCCCACGTGGAGTGCGTGGGGTTATCAAGTAGTCGTTGCACGCGACAGAAAAGTTCCCTATGCCTACTCAAGCGTGGATTCTGCCGCAGTTCCCGCAGGTAGCGCTAGCGGCTGCGGCCACGAAGAAGGATGACCACCAAGATGATGACGGCAAGCGCAATGATGCCCAAGGCTGCGGCCAAGAGAAAACCTAGGGTGCCAAGACCCAAGCCTTTATCCTCGTCGGCGCTTGCTGCTTGGTCCACATTTCCTTCGTCACTATCACTCTTCGGTGCCTCAGTCTCGTCCTTGACAGGCTCATAGATGGGCCCTTGAATTGGATCCCCCAATACCTTGGACGTGAGGTAATACTTCATGGTGGCACGCTTGTCAGTGAGATTTCCTTCGCTCTCCCCTAGGTCATTCCCCTTACCTGCATCCAGCGTCACCACGATGTAGTAGTCACCCTCCAACCAGTTCGCGTTGCCATAAGAGGATGCCGCATCGGAGCTGAAGCGGTTGGTGAAAGCGATAGGACTTGCTGCCGAAGCCGATCCCTCATCCCCCTCACCAGGCCAGATCAAAAATTCATGCTCCCCAGCTTTCTCTCGGACCGGATTGAGGATAGTCACGTCAAGGCCTGAGTACTGGAGAGCCCGCTTGTCCGAAACCTCTCCAGCTTTGATTGCGGCAGCCAGCTGCTGACCTTCCTGCATGGGGACCTTGTAAACGTGCGCTTCGCCCTGAACAATGTCAGTTTCGATGGTCTGGCCGCTGTGAAGCTCCGCAGCACTGTCAAACCAGTTTCCGGGAGCCATCTGGTCGGCACCGTTGGCGTTGGCATGGAGTTCGCCGTCCAGCTCGCTGCTAAGACCACTTACAAGCTCGTCGATGTTGGATACTGGGTCAACACGGTGAAGCAGGATCTCCACGTCTAATGGTTCATCGGCCTTGTACTGGCCTGCGCGCATCGCCGTCAAGACTAAGTCGCCCTGGCAATTCTTGGAACCGATTTCGTAGGTATACGCGCTAGTGTTTGGCAAGGCCTCAGATACAGAGCCGGTGTCCGCACTGTCCCAGTCAGCTGTGCAATCATCTGCGCCTTCGTCGCCACCATGCGTACCGGTTGGCGGTTCTGTACCATCGCCGAAAAATGTCTTCAAATACAGGTCGTTCGGTGTTCCTACTGAACCTTCGAGGGTCTTGTATATCGTCGCCACATAGCGCTCCCCTGGTTTGACGGGAATGGACCACGACTCAGCGTGAAAATCCTTGCGGGAGTCTTCGCCGCCGTTCGGCGGGGCATCCAACTCAGCACGGAAGATGAAGTCCTCGCCAGACTCCCAGCGTGGAAGCGGCGTTGGTTGACTGATATCTTCGCTGCCTTCAATCTGTTTGACATCGGATTGGTAGATGTCCGCAGCGCGTCCGGCGGCCTTCTTAATCATCGCTGCCAGGGAATCTGCATCCCCGGCATCGAGATACTCGCCGCCTGCGGCATCTGCAATGCAGGAAAGCTCCTTGCGGGCTTCCTCGTCAACATTGAAGCCAATGGTGTTGATGACGAGATCAACGCCCTGCTCGTGAAGCTCTTTGGCTACTTCACATACTGGCGGCGGCGCACAGGTATCAATCCCATCCGATACAAGGACGATCGTTCCGTGCTGACCGCCCAACTCCTCGGCGGCCTTCTTCAGGGAATCACCAATCGGGGTATACCCCTTAGCTTGAAGGTCATCGATTGGCCCAGTGAAAGAATCCCCCACGTCCTCCTTAGGCCCACTCACCACGTGGATATCACGGCATCCGGCTTCCTGATTCTCAGGGGCTTCGTCGACCGTGCCACCATACGTGACGAGTCCCAACGGGATGGTGCCGCCGAGTTCGGAGACGAAGTTCTTCGTTGCGTCCTTCGCGGCATCAAGGCGGGTCTGCCCGCCAGCATCCTGGACATTCATAGAGCCCGAAGAGTCGAGCACAAGCATCGTCGCACCGCTCTGTGCCTCTGCTGAATCTCCACTCGGTGCAGACTCGGAGTCAGCCGTGGGAGCGGACCCAGGCTCTTCACTGCGCGTGACGCCCGTGGGATTCTGTGCAAACGCTGGCACGGCTATCGCGCTAAGAAATGCGAGAAGCGCAACGGCGAAAACGGCGAAAAAGGTGCGTACTGCGCTCTGCCTGGAAGGCAAAAACGGGGCGAATGCTCTCATGATGTCCATTTCTTTGAGATGACAAGTCTGTGAGAAACATCATAAATGGCTGGCGAAAAGCTCGGCCACCGACGGGGAAAAGTCCCCTTCCAACACGCCCCCACCTCAAACCTGGACATCTCCCAGGCAACCTCCCGGGCAAACTTATCCAACCTGAGCGCTCACGGTAAACAAGGCCTCAAAAATCTGCGATTTTGTGCCACTATCTACCGTGAATGACCCCGAACCCAGGCAAAACCTTACCCCCAAACGCAAGGGCGAAGAAATTGAAAAAGTGCCCCTCCGTCATGGAGGGACACTTTCGCCGGAGCGGATGACGAGACTCGAACTCGCGACCCTCACCTTGGCAAGGTGATGCGCTACCAACTGCGCTACATCCGCGTGGCAAGCCGGAGCTTGCCACGGAGCCCGCAAGGAACTCCTTGTGCGCGATACTGGGATTGAACCAGTGACCTCTTCCGTGTCAGGGAAGCGCTCTCCCGCTGAGCTAAACGCGCTCGCAGCGCCCTGTTTGGGCGCCAGCATTTGAGGTGGAAACGGGAATCGAACCCGTGTGCACGGTTTTGCAGACCGTTGCCTCACCACTCGGCCATTCCACCGTGGCGATACCGCCTCACACACTACATGTGCTGGAGCGGATGACGAGACTCGAACTCGCGACCCTCACCTTGGCAAGGTGATGCGCTACCAACTGCGCTACATCCGCATTCGAAACCAGGCCCGGTTTCTAGGACAAAGTCCTTGTGCGCGATACTGGGATTGAACCAGTGACCTCTTCCGTGTCAGGGAAGCGCTCTCCCACTGAGCTAATCGCGCATATGTATTTATCAAGACCCTCCACTCACTTATGCCAAAAAGTTTGGCGTCAAGAAGGTCTTGGAGCGGATGACGAGACTCGAACTCGCGACCCTCACCTTGGCAAGGTGATGCGCTACCAACTGCGCTACATCCGCATTGCACGTTCCCGGCCGGTATGCCGTGGTGCGAGAAGAAACTTTATCGTGCGCCGCCGTAGTTTCCAAATCCGCAGCCCACGGCACTAATCCCCAGACTCCCCAAAGCCTGCGGATTACATCAGTGTGATTGAGACTGCGGTTACAGCGAGCGGCAGCGATGGCAACAGGAAGCCCTGGACCGACCCCACCACGACACTAACACCCACACAGACAGTTTAAAGCGCGTTTGAGCTGGACGATTAGGGGGTTACCACACGCGCGGTGTACCTTAAGTGCTGCACCGAGGTTCTATAGCTCAGTGGGAGAGCGTTCCGTTCACACCGGAAAGGTCGCTGGTTCAATCCCAGCTAGAACCACCATCATAACTGCAGGTCAGAGACCTCCGGCATGAGGTACAAGCCTTCGCGTGGATACTATATGGATTATAAATCTACATTCATGGTTTCTCGCGGGGCGTTTTCTCATTGTGCCTCATCTTGGCCACAAGGGCTAGACGAAAACCTCAACGCGTTGGGGACACGGCACGGTTACACAAGACTGCATGACATTGAACCTGTCCCCCTCGCACACTTATCCGATTGCTCCATAAGGGTTCGATAGCAACAAGTGCAGGAATAGGGTGATTTTGTGCGGTTGCCAAAGTGTGGCCCGGCCTGGGCCGGTGCCTTGATGGGTACCTCGATTGCATCGACTTTGTCGGGGTTGCATGGTTTAGGCGTAGCGCAGTTCGTCTTCGCTTTTATCGCAGCGGTGCTGCTGGTGATTTTTACCGCGGGGACGAAGAATGAGCCTCCCCGGCACCAGAACATGGCGGCGTGGGGCATGTACACGATGGGGCTGCTGGCGTGCGGCTCGGCATGGACCGCGTTGACTGGAAGCAATGCCTTCCAGTTGGCAAGTTGGTGGATTGGTGCACCGCTATCGGTGGTGGTCTGTTTGTGGCAGCTATGGGGGTTGTTCAAGCAGCCGCACCTCTACGACAAGCCCGCTTTTCCTTGGGGCCTGGCACTTGTTTCTCCCATGGTGGCGGCGACCTCCGCAGGTCAGTTGGCTATGAACCACGGGCAGTTCTACCACTTTGCCGGCGAGCTATGCTTCTTCCTCACGTTCATCACCGCAATTCCACTATTCGCCTACTGTTACTGGTCCCTTGTACAACGCCGAGAAAGGCCGCGCGGGGCAGCTGCAGGTACAGCGTGGATCCCGCTCGGCGTGGTTGGACAGTCAACGGCAGCCTCGACACTGCTTTTTGACGCCCACCTCTACGGCATCATCATGTTCATCATTGGAGCACCCTGCGTCGCATTCGCAATGTACTGCTTCTACCGAGCGGTCTTCGAGTGGACTCCCTACAGCCCCGGCTGGTGGGGCTCGACCTTCCCGGTCGGAACACTGTGCCTAGGTTCATGGAATGAAGGCTGGCACCGGTTGTCCTTCGTTCTCTTGGTGCTCTTATTGCTCCATTGGGGAGCCTGCGCGCTGCGCTTCGGCACATGGCGGCTCCAGCGCGCCTAATGGCATGAGATCCACTTCCCCAGGCAGTAGCCACCCTTTGCGGTACCGTGGGGCGCCATGAGTGACACTGCGCTGATAGAACGCCTACTGGGGCCAGACCGAGAAGGAATCCGCTTGATTGCGGTGAGTACGCTCCACGGCTCCGCCACCATCGATGGCACTTCCGGTCCCATGGGTAACGACACTGACGCCGAGCTCTTGGCGGCTTTACGCGAGTGGTCCGATATTGCCGTCGTCGGCTCAGCCACGGTGAAGGCGGAGGAATATGGGCCGTCGACAAGCACGCGCCTCGCCGTGCTTAGCCACTCCCTCGATTTTGCCGGTTTCGAGGATTTCATTGCAGCAGGCCCCATCGTGCTTACCCCGGCAGAGCGCGCGTCTTCGCCCGAGGCACAGCGCTTGGCCGACGCCGGCGCCGAAGTCATCAGCACAGGTACCGGAACCATGAGCGAGGCTGTTTCAGCTCTTCACGCTCTAGGCGCGCGCCGCATCAGTTGCGAAGGTGGCCCATCCGTTTATTCCGCCTTTATCGCAGAAGGCCTCGTCGACCAGCTTTATCTGACGCTCGATCCGCACCTTTCCCCTTCCGTCGAAAAGCCCGTCGTCGACGGCGAGGCCACCTCCCCCGCGCTCAAGCTCGAGCTGGAGAACGTCGACACCGTCGACAGCACGGTGTTTCTGCGCTACCGGCGCGCACAAACCCCGTAAACTTTGCTGCCGTGACTTCTCCGGCTCCCTCATTCCCAGCTTCCGCGCGACTGTGGACGGCCGCCGCGTGGCCCGCCGCCATCGTCTTAGTCCTTCACCGCGTGTTCGTGCTCGCTGTTAACGGCTCGGTGACTGATGACTTCGGCACCGTCTACCGCGCGATCCGGAGGTTGTGGGAAGGCAACCCGGTTTATGAACAGAACTATTCCTTCGTGGAACCGCTCTACCTGTATAACCCAGGGGCCACCGTCCTGCTGTCTCCCTTAGGACTCGTGTCTGAGGAACACGCGCGCATCGCCTTCATTCTGGCCAACGCCGCTGCCATCGTCGCTGCCTTGGCTCTGCTGACCCGCTTCGTAGGTCACAGCCTGCGGGGCCCGCTGTTACCGGTGAGCATCGCCGCTGCCTTCGCTACCGAATCAGTCATCAACACGTTGGTCTTTACCAACATCAATGGCTTGTTGCTGCTCGCGATGGTGGCGTTTCTGGTCTTGTTGGACAAGCACGGATGGGCCGCCGGGCTGTGCATCGGTCTGGCAATTCTGGTCAAGCCACAGTTTGCCCCGCTGCTCTTCCTCGCCTTGGTGCGCAAACGCTGGCTCACCTTAGGTCTGGGTGTAGCTGTACCGCTGGTAGCCAACCTTGCAGCCTGGCCGTTCGTCCCCGGCGTGGAGGGCTTCCGCGCCAACCTTCTTCCTTACCTGTCCACCACGCGCGATTATGCCAACGCCTCGTGGCCGGGCGTGCGCGCTTACTTCGATCTCCCCGGCATCATCTACTACCCCATCTGGATCCTTTTCGCGGCGCTAGCCGCAGTGGCGATCCTCGGCCTGCTGCGCTGGCGCGACAGCGAGCCCACCTTCTGGGCACTGAGCACAAGTGGTGCCATCATGGTCGGCATCTTCTTCCTTTCCTCCCTGGGTCAGCAGTACTACTCCATGTGGCTTATCCCCATGCTGTTTACGGTGATGCTCGGACGCTCGGTCTTCCACACGTGGGGAGCATGGTTGGCCGCATTTTTATTCTTGGCGCCGCTCGAGTGGACGTCGACAAGCATGCCCACCGCCGCACACTGGATGAGCGTCTTCATCGCCACCATCGGGTGGGGCCTGCTCATCGTCGTGACCGCTGCCTCCGTGGCCGGCTGGTGGAGCGCGGAACGAGGGGCTAGCCGGCAAGCTCAGTCGAGCGATAAGATTCCCGCATGACTGATTTCAAGCTCATTGCCGATACCGAATGGCGCCAGCGCCTGAGCCCTGAGGAGTACCACGTCCTGCGCGAGGCCGGCACCGAGGCACCGCACGTCGGCGAATACACCAACACCACCACCGAAGGCGTGTACTCCTGCCGAGCCTGCGGCGCCGAGCTCTTCCGCTCCACGGAAAAGTTTGAATCGCACTGCGGATGGCCGTCCTTCTTCTCCCCTTTGGCTGGCAACGCCGTCATTGAGCGCGAGGACAATTCACTGGGCATGCGCCGCATTGAAGTGCTGTGCGCCAACTGCGAGTCCCACCTAGGCCACGTCTTCGAAGGCGAGGGATACGATACGCCGACGGACCTGCGCTACTGCATCAATTCCATCTGCCTCAACCTAGAAGAAAAGCCGGTCGAGGACTAAACCCTCAACCGGCTTCCGGCGCTATAACGACCCTTTAAGGCAAAATCGCGATGAGCTCAGCCACATCCTTCACGCGGCGACCGGTGTGGAAGGGAATCTCCTCGCGCACGTGGTGGCGCGCCTCGGTGTAGCGCATGAGGTACATCAGATCCACGATGCGGTGCAGCTCCGGGGCCTCAAAGGCCAGGATCCACTCGTAGTCACCCAGCGCGAAGGCCGGCACGGTGTTCGCGCGCACGTCCGGATAATCACGCGCCTGCATGCCGTGCTCCATGAGGATGCGGCGGCGCTTTTCCTCGTCCATGGTGTACCAGTCGTAAGAGCGCACGAAGGGGTAGACGGAAATCCACTCACCGGGCTCCTCGCCCATGATGAAGGACGGCAGGTGGGACTTGTTGAACTCCGCCGGGCGGTGCAGTGCATTGCCCACCCAGGTCACCTCGGAGACCTGGCCCAGGACGGTCTCGCGGCGGAAGTCCGCGAAGGCCTTCTGGATGTCGGCGAATTCCTCAGCGTGCCACCAGATCATGAAGTCAGCGCTCTCCCGCATTCCGGACAGATCGTAGATACCGCGCACGGTAACCACGCCTGCTTCCTCGAGCTCAGAGAAGAACTTCTGCGCCTGCGCTACGATCTCCTCGCGCTCAGTGCCCAGCGCCCCCGGGATGACCTGGAACACCGCGTGCTGCGAGTAGCGCTGGACCTTGTTGAGCTCGGCGAAGTTGACCTTCGACATGCCTCTCTCCTTTTTTCAACCGACAAAGTTTCTTATCCATCATAAGTTGGAGACGCCCTCGCGCGCCACTAGCCTTTCGGCGCGCCTTCCACCGCCACACGGGCGGAGCTTATACCTTGATCCCCGTGAGCAATTCCGACGTTTCTTCGCGCAACCTTGCAGGGGCACCGACCAACCTGCACGATCGCGCCGCCGCCTCTCCCGCCGAATCGCGCCCCGCAGAACCGAGCACTCCGGCTGCCTTCACGGAGGCCGTCGAGTCCCTCCACGCTGCGCAGCTGCGCCCAGAAATCACCTTGGGCACCATCCGACCCCCGCAGCGACTGGCCCCGTTCAGCCATGCCATTGGCCTGGAGGTTGAGCGTCACGAGCAGGAGGAAGCTATCCCCACCGACTCTGAGGGTGATGCCTTCGGCCGCCTTATCCTGTTGCACGACCCAGGCGCTGAGGAAGCCTGGGAAGGTGCGATGCGCCTGGTGGCCTACATCCAGGCAGACTTGGAGGATGCCGTAGCCGGGGACCCGCTGCTTCCCGACGTCGCCTGGGAGTGGCTCACCGAATCCCTCGACGTGCGCGAGGCAACACACACCAACCTCGGAGGTACTGTCACCTCGACTGCTTCGGTGCGCTTCGGCGAGATCGGAGGCCCTCCGCGCGCCTATCAGTTGGAAATGCGCGCGTCCTGGACTGCAGCCGACCTGGATCTTGCCCCACACGTCGAGGCTTTTGCACAGGTGCTTTCTCTCGTCGCAGGCCTGCCGCCCGAGGGCGTCACCGAGCTCGGGCGCTAACATGAGCGAACTGCGCCAGGTCCCCGTCGACGGCACGCCAAAAGTCCTGCTTTCTCCCCGTGAGTTCCAGGCGGGTGCCGCGCGCCTGGCCGCGGGGACTGGACCCTTCGCCATTGATACCGAACGCGCGTCGGCCTACCGCTTCGATGACCGCGCCTTTCTAGTGCAAATTCGCCGGGAAGGCGCAGGCACGCTTTTGTTTGCCCCGGAGAATCGTCGGCATGAACTGAGTTCCGCGCTAGCGCCGGTGCTCAACGGCCAGGACTGGGTAGTCCACGCCGCCCCTTCTGATCTTCCCTGTCTGGCCTGGCTGGGGCTACACCCCGGAACGCTGTTCGATACCGAACTCGCCGCCCGCTTCGCCGGTTTTGCACATCCCAACCTGGGGGCGATGGTGCTGGAGCTGTTCGACGTCGAACTGGAAAAAGGTTACGGGGATTCCGATTGGTCCCAAACCCCCATTCCCCGGACATGGCGCAACTACGCGGCGCTCGACGTGGAGCTGCTCAACGAGCTTGCTGTGACGTTGCGCGACATCCTTGCGGAAGAAGACAAACTCGACTGGGCCTTTGAAGAATTCGACCGGATCGTCGACGAGCACGCCGGGATTACCGGCCCTGAGCCTCGAACATGGCGGGAGCTGAAAGGTGTGTCTTCGCTACGCACACGCGAACAGCTCGCCGTGGCTCGCGAGTTGTGGCAACGCCGTGAATCCATCGCACGTTCCCAGGACATCGCCCCCAACCGGGTGCTGCCGCACCGCGTGCTCGTGGACATAGCGCGCCGCGTGCCTCGCACCCCGCACGACATCAATCAGATTAAAGGGTTCCCCCGCCGCCGCGGTGGGGCTACGTTGCGCTGGCTCGATGCCGTCACGACTGCGCTGGACAGCCCGCGCCAGGAGTGGCCAAAGCCACTGCGCAGCCCCCGCCCGGTGCCCTCCAAATCAGTATTTAACCGGGATTTTCCCGAGCTGTGGCAGCTCTACTGCGAGATCCGCCATGACTTCGAGGACCTCGGTGACGAACTGCGCATGAGCTACGAGCTGATCCTCAAACCCAGTCTGATACGTACAGCGGTGTGGGCAGCGTTCGGGCCAGAAGGCGGCGTCGCGGGGGAGATCGCGGAAGATGCCGATATCCCCGATTTCCTGCGCTCCCAGGGCGCGCGCGACTGGCAAGTCGAGCTGGCCACGCCGCTCCTGCAGCGCGGGTTAGCCCGGATGCGCCCTACTCCCCCGCGCTCTTAGCAGACTCCTCAGCATCGCGTGCAGCTACCCACTCACGCACTGAGTTCGCAATGCCTTCCGGGGTCAAGCCAAAGTCCTCGAGGATTTCTCCACGGCTGGCATGCTTGGGGAAGCAGCCGGGTACGCCGAGCCTGTGTACTGGAGTGTCCACATCGGCGGCGTCGAGGGCCTCGGCCACCATGGACCCCACACCGCCCCGCAGGATGCCATCCTCCACCGTCACCACGAGATCGTGATCGGCCGCCAACGCGATGATGGATTGCGGTACCGGTACCGGCCAGCGCGGGTCCACGACGGTCACGTTGAAGCCTTGGGCTTCGAGCAGCTCAGCTGCACCCAGGGAACGCGCGCTCATGGCACCGATGGCGACGATAAGCACATCAGTAGCCTCCTCCGTAGCGGCAGCAGCATCGGAATAGCTCAGGATGTCTACCCCGTCATCGAGCCGCTTGAGTTCGTCGCGGTCATCAAGGAGGTTGCCCTTGGGGAAGCGCACCACGGTCGGGCCATCCTCGATTGCGATGGCTTCGTTAAAGAGTTCCCGCAGGCGGGCACCATCGCGCGGGGCGGCGATGCGCATGCCGGGGACGATGCTCATGAGCGCCATATCCCACACACCGTTGTGTGAAGCGCCATCAGAGCCCGTGACACCGGCGCGGTCGAGGACAATGGTCACTGGCAGCTTGAGCAGCGCAATGTCCATGATGACTTGGTCCACCGCACGGTTGAGGAACGTAGAGTACACCGCCACCACCGGGTGCATCCCGGCCAGCGCCAGACCGGATGCAGAAGCCATGGCATGCTGCTCAGCGATGCCGACATCAAAAAAGCGCTCCGGGAACTCCTCTTGGAAGGGGGTTAGCCCCGTCGGCCCAGCCATGGCGGCAGTAATGGCAACGATGTCCTCGCGGGCGTGGCCCGCCTTGATCAATTCTTCCGAGAACGCCGCGGTCCACCCCGGTTGCTTCTGTCCCTTAGATACACCGGTGACCGGGTCGATGGCGCCGGTGGAGTGCATCTGGTCCTTCGGCTCGTTGACCGCAGGAGCAAAGCCATGCCCCTTCTCGGTGACCGTGTGCACGATGATGGGACCGTCATAGTCGCGGGCGTAGCTCAGCGCCCGCACAACTGCCTCAATGTCGTGGCCGTTAATCGGGCCAATGTACTTGATGCCCAGCTCCGGGAACATCTCCGTGGGCATGACGGTCGACTTCACACCCTCCTTGACCGCGTGCAATGCATCAAAGGTGCGCTCGCCTACCCAACCCATGGACTTGAGGCGCTTCTTGCCCAGCGCCATGAACTCGTCGTATCCGTGCTGCGCACGAATGCGCCCCAGATTCTCTGAGAGGCCACCGATCGTCGGCGAATAGGAACGCCCATTGTCATTAACGATGATGACAACGTTGCGGTCCTTGTCGGCAGAAATGTTGTTGAGGGCTTCCCAGCACATGCCGCCGGTAAGGGCGCCATCGCCCACGACCGCCACGGCATTGCGGTGGGATTCACCCCGAATCTTGAAAGCCTTGGAGAGCCCGTCCACCGTGGATAGCGCTGCCGAGGCGTGCGAGGATTCGGTCCAATCGTGTTCTGACTCTGCGCGATCCGTGTAGCCGGACAAACCGCCCTTCTGACGCAGAGTATCGAATTGGGAGGCGCGGCCCGTGAGCATTTTGTGCACGTAGGACTGGTGTGACGTGTCGAAGACGATGGGATCGCGCGGGGAATCGAAGACGCGATGGATCGCCACCGTGAGCTCCACGACGCCCAGGTTAGGGCCTAGGTGGCCGCCTGTAGCGGACACCTTCTCAATAAGGCGCTGACGGATTTCCGCCGCGAGCTCAACCAGTTGCGTCTTGCTCAGGGCTTTAAGATCGCCTGGTGATTGAATGGAATCCAGAATGCCCATAGAGCTTGCCTTAAACCCCTTCATCGATCGTTTTCTTCTTTACCACCGTACCCGTTGACACGCGTGACGCGTCAATCATTGCCCGACCACTCCCGCGGCGCCCCCTGTGCGCCCTAGGCCAGTGGAACCAGGAGTGCCAGGGTTTCAAAGTGATGCGTTCCGGGGAAAGCATTCACCATGGCGAGGCGCTTCGCGCGGTAACCATGCTCCGACCAAGCAGCCAAGTCCCGGGCGAACGTAGCGGGATCGCAACCGATATGCAGGATGCGTTGCGGCTTTGCCGCGGCGACAGCGGCCACCACGTCGTTGCCAGCACCGGTACGCGGCGGATCCAAAATCACCGACGCCGGCTGCGGAAGCTGGCTGGCCACCTGCTCCACCTTGGCGGTGCGGAAGTGCACGTCAATGCCTGCGAGCCCCGGCTGCGGCGCCGCTGCTGCGGGCGAATAATCGACGGAATACACGGCCGTGTGCCCGCCCTGGGGTGTGGTGACATCTGCGAGCGCGGGAACGAACAGCCCAACGCCGCCATACAGATCCCAGGCCACTGCATGTACAGCGGGCTCGTCCGCTGCCTCAGGTTCACCGCCGTTCCCGTGGCCTTCTGCGCCGAGCCACTCGCGTGCAAGGCTGGTGTAAACGTCCGGTGCTCCGACGTGCGCCTGCCAAAAAGCGGTGGGCGGGAAGCGGAACTCGTGGCCGTCAGCACGCTGCACCACATTCTCAGTTGGCGCCTCGATGACCTCTCGAATGGTCTCGATTCGCCGCCCCCGCGGCGCCTTCCGGGTTTCCACGACGTGCCTATTGCCGTCGCTATCCATGACCGCGATTACCTCTGCACCTGGATTAAAGGTACGGGCATCAGGCCCCACTAGGCCGTCGACGAGCCCCGGAATCAGCTGGCTGCACGCAACGTCGGTGACGAGCTCCGTGGAGCCACGCTTGCGCAGACCAGCACGGCCCTGCTTGTCGACGCCCAACCGCACCCGCGTACGCCACCCGCGATGCGGTGCCACATCGATGGTCTCGACGTCGGGAGCATCCTCGATGTGAGCCACGCGGCGCAGCTGATCGAGCAAGACTGCGACCTTGATGTCTGGCTCCGCCGCGGGATCGAGCTCAGCGAAGTCACAACAGCCGGCGCCACGCTGCGCGGCCGGGCACACAGACTCGACACGGTAGGGCCCAGGTTGTACGACGGAACTCAGCGCGGCTTCCACAAAGGACTTCTTCACCTTGGTCGCAGTCACCGTGACATGGTCGCCGGGGAAGGCACCCGAGACGAAGCACACGCGTCCGTCGGGGGCCGCCCCGATTCCGACACCGCCGTGCCCCATACGTTCGATGGTGGTGTCGAATGACTGCCCTTTGCTCAGGCTTCCAGCAGCGGCGCTCTGATCTTTCGCAGAGTTGTGATCAGTCGCGGTCATGGATCTTCTCCTTAGAGTTGTCGCCGCCCTGCGACGTAGTGTCGCCGCCCTGTGCTTCCTCCACGGCGGCATTCGCGCGGCGCACCATCCAGATAGTGAGGAGGGTGACAATACCCGTTAACGGCCAACCCATGAGAATGCGGACGATACCAAGCGTTGTGGTGGCATCGGCATCGTAGAGCGCGCGTTGCACCGCAAAACGGGCGATGAACACCGTCGCCCACCCGGCGGTGGCATAGGCATAGGAGCGTCGTGCTCGTGGCACAGTGCGCCACCCCATGTCCTCACCGTTGAGGCCTTTCCATACCACGCCGACAAGCGGCCAGCGCAGAATAATGGAAACGACCGCGACGATGAACAGCACGAGCGACATCCAAATTCCGTAGAGGAAATAGCCTTTGGCATCCCCGGTAAACCACGCGATTCCGGCGCAGATGGCCACGCCCAGCAGACCAGAAAAGGCTGGTTGCAGGGTTTCCTTGCGGGCCAGGCGCCACAGGCTGATAGCCAGCGCCACGCCCAGTGCCGCAACAAGCGCCGGCCCCAACCCCCAGACGTTGTTGACCGGAATGAGAACCAGCACGGGCAGGGTCGCAGACACGAGCCCGGTCAGCCCACCCATCTGGTCGAGCAACGACGGCTCCGGATCAGCTTCTGTCGACACCGTCTCTTGTTCCGCCGCCATGTCGGCGCCAGGATTCGAGGATGGCTCAGGGGCAGGTTCAGTAGCGCGCTCGGCGCTATCGTGGTCATGCGCAGACGCCGGGGTGCGGTAAGGCTCGCGCTCTTCGGGAGTAGGGCTGGTCACGTGCTTAAGGGGTCCTTTTCGGTAGTGCCGGAGGGGTCTGGACCGGCAGGCTGAAGTGCGCTACTTGTTCTCGTTGTCTTCGAGGTCGCGCAACTGCTCGCGGGCCTGGGACTCCGCGGTCTTCTCTGTATCCGTGGCCGTGTCCGCTGCCGCTGCACTATCCGCGCTGTCTGCCTGCGCGGCCTGCTGCTGGCGCTCCTTCAGCGCCTGCTGAACTTGCTCAGCCAGCTGCTGCGGAAGCGTGACAGGCAGGGAGCTGCCAGCCAGGATGGGATCCTCACCGCGGTAGACAAAGGTGCGGGCAACGACTTCGCGCCCTAGCTGCGCCAATTCCACTTCCTTGCCGGCAGGTGCGGCCAGGGTCAGGCGGTACATCCACCGCGGCCCCTCTACACCAATGATGCGTATGCCGCCTTTCTCGCTGCTGCCAACGATCTCAGAACCCCACGGGCCATCCTCCGGGTGGGCAGCGAAACCATCGGCTTCCAAGCCTTTGATGATGTCCTCCGCAGACTCCGCCCACTGCCCCGGCGTGCGCGGCGCGGCAAAGGCCACTGGGGTCATACGGCCGTGTGGGGTGAGAATGTGGAGCATGCGCGGGCCTTCCTGACCCATCTCCACTTGGACCTGTGAGCCCTTCGGCAGCGGGATGCGCAGTGAGCCCAGATCCAACAGGCCTACGGAGAAGTCCTCAAAGTTAAACTCAGCGATGTCGACATTATCGCCATCGTAAGGACCCATGTCGCCGTTGATGGCATCGTGAGCCACCGCCTTCACGGCTAGAGAAGCCTGAGCATCATCTTCATCCTCACGGACAAGACCAGCGGTTGGCTCGGGGTCAGCCTCGGCGGCGCCGTCATTTGCGTTCTCCGCTGCCGGGTTCACTGTGGTGGTGTCCTCGGCCACGGCCTCGGCAGCCGCCTCATCCTGGTGGACGGCAGAGTTCTTCTTCTTTTTTCCAAAAGGCCACATCGCCATTGTTTACGCCTTCCTCATTCCGTGTCTGCTTTGTTGAACTTAGTTAACGCCGGTTGATCCATACCCGCCGTCGCCACGAGCGGTGTCATCAAGTTCCTCGACTTCCTGGAAGCCCACCAGCTCCACGCGTTGGACAATCAACTGCGCGATACGCATTCCCCGCGTGACCTCAAAGGTCTCCTCTGGGTCGTGATTAATGAGGCATACTTTAATCTCACCGCGATACTCGGCGTCAATGGTGCCGGGGGTATTCACGACGGAAATGCCGTGCTTGGCCGCCAGGCCCGAGCGCGGGTGGACCAAGCCTACCGTGCCCATCGGCAGGGCAAGGGCAATGCCCGTACCGACAAGAGCGCGCTCGCCGGGCCGCAAAATAACGTCGTGAGCAGCGTAGAGATCCGCGCCCGCATCGCCGCCGTGAGCGCGATGCGGCATCGGAAGCTCCTTATCAAGGCGCTTGACCTGAATGTCGCCGAAGGGACTAACTGGATCTACGAGAGGGTGTTGCTCATTCACGCGGCCCAGCCTACCTTGTCCCCTCCATCCCCAACCGTCAGGGCCGGAAGCCGCGTCGGCCTGGCAGCCGCGCCTACTCTGCGTGTTGGGCTCTCCCCTTCCCCGACGGCTAGACTCGAAGGTCATGACTTCGAGTTCTTCGTCTGCTTCTCCCTCGGCACCAGCCGCTTCCCCAGTGATCCTCTACCGTGAGCGCCAATGGGTGCCGTGGTACTGGTGGCTGATGGCGGCCTTTGTTGTAGCGATCTCCACCGCCACAGTCAGCCTCAACCGTGGAATCATGTGGGTCATCGTCCCCGCCATCCTGCTCAGTGCCATCGCCGCGTGGGTCCTACTGACATGGTCCAACACGGTGGTGCAGGTGGAACAGGATGCCGACGGCACACGGTGGCTCACCGTCAAGGACGCGCAGCTGCCGAACGATGTTGTCGCCCGCAGTACCGCGGTGCCGGCCACTGCACGCCGCAACGCGCTCGGTCCACAGCTCGATCCGGCTGCCTTCCTCGTCACACACGGCTGGGTACCCGAACACGTCATGCTCGTCCTCGATGACCCCGAAGATCCAACGCCCTACTGGCTCATCGGATCCACCAACCCCGAAAAACTCCTCGCAGCCTTTGTCCCCGAGCAGGCCGCAGCAGCTACAAGGCGCAGCAATTAAGGCTTGAATTAAGGCCTCAGCCACGCCTCGGTGAAACTGGCCTGTTAGGCGCAGTCCATGCAGACTGGCTCGCCGTCCTCTTCATGGTCAAGGCGCTTGTTGGACTGCACCAAGAAACATACAGAGCAGGTGAACTCGTTTTCTTTGCGCGGAACGACGGTGACGTTGAGCTCTTCACCGGTCAGGTCCACTGACGGCGGTTCGAAGGCCTCGACGATTTCTCCATCGTCATCCATGCCATTGTTGTCGTTTTCAGCCGCCTTCAGGCCCTCGAGGGAATCGGCCTCGAGGTCGTCTTCAGCGCGGCGACGCGGTGCGTCATAATCCGTGGCCATAATGCTTGCCCCTGTGAGTCAGATCGATAGGTATGTGTATTTATCGACGGCATCCTAAACCAGACTGGCCTCTGTGTCACACTCGCCCCGCCGTGGGGGCACCAAACCCTGCACTATCCTACCCCCTATTACGCCTCCTTCACCCCTGTGACCTGCTAATTCCAGCCCTTTAGCGAGCCGCGAAGATTTCGTCACAATGTGCACCTACCTCCAGCTCAAGGAGCACGTCACGCACCGGACACCGCAGGGCATTACCGACGCTACCCTTTTCATCGCTGAGATCGTGCCGCATCATCGCGCGAGTGCACATAGACTGTCGGTATGACCGCCCATGAATCACAGCACCAGGACACGAAACCGAGCCCGCAGCACGAAGGCCACGCCTTCGGCATCGATGTTGGAGGCTCTGGCATCAAGGGTGCCGAGGTCGACCTCGCAACGGGAGAGTTCGTTGGTGACCGCCTCAAGATTGCTACTCCCCAGCCCGCAACGCCGGACGCCGTCGCCAAGGTGATTGCCCAGATCATCGAAGAGAAGAACTGGGACGGTCCCGTCGGCATTACCATGCCAGCGGTGGTAAAAGACCAGGTAATCCGCAGCGCGGCAAACATTGATAAATCCTGGATCGGCACGGATGCACAGGAATTGTTGAGTTCATACCTCGACGTTCCTTTTACCGTGCTTAACGACGCTGACGCGGCCGGCCTCGCCGAGGTGGCTTATGGCGACGAGATTGCGCGCTCCGGCCCCGTCATCTTCCTCACTTTGGGCACTGGTATTGGTTCCGCTTTCCTGCTAGATGGCCAGCTTTTCCCCAATACGGAGATTGGGCACCTCATCGTTGGCGAGAAGGAGGCGGAGCACCAAGCTTCTTCAGCCGTCAAGGACCGCGAGGGGCTCAAAACCAAGCAGTGGGCGAAGCGCGTCAACCGAGTGCTCCACGAGTATGAGGCCCTGTTTAACCCTTCAGCCTTCGTCATCGGCGGAGGAATTTCCCGCAAGTTTGACAAGTGGGGAGAGCACCTCCGCATTGAAACGCCGGTCGTTGCAGCTCAGCTTCGTAATCGCGCCGGTATAGTAGGCGCAGCCATGGCAGCACAAGAAGGTATTCGCCCATAAGGCAACCGGGGGCCAGCATTTCCGAGTTGACCCCAGTCACCGCCTAGTGCAAGAAATGATCTATACTGGGCTGTCGATTATCCAATATCCAGCGGCGCGCCTCCCCTGCTCATCTCGGAGGCGGGCTAGCATCGGGGACTAGTCGCGACTAACTTGCGCGTCCCCATAGTTTCCACTCAGAGAGCAAGTCGAAAGGGCGTACGTGGCAGCCACTGATTCTTCAGACCAGGTACTCGGCGCGGGCGAGAGCACCTCCGAGGCATCTGCACCTGCACAGAAGACCGCCAAAAAGACGGCAAAAAAGACCGCTAAGAAAACGGCCAAGAAAACCGCGAAAAAGACCGCCAAGAAGACAGCCAAGAAGACAGCCAAGAAAACGGCTAAAAAGACGGCCAAGAAGGCAACAAAGAAGACCACCCGCAAGTCTGCACAAAAGGCCACAAAGAAGACGGCCAAGAAGACTGTGCGTAAATCAGCAGCCACGAAGGCAACGTCGCCTGAAGCTGCCGAGTCTTCCGAGGATCTCGCCGAGGATCAGACCGACGAGTTGGACGCCGACACCACTGACGATGCCGATATCGATTTCGATCCGGACAACGCCGAGATGGATGATGAAGACGAGTTCGGCGACGACGATGATGACCTCGAGGGCGACGACGCTGATGAGGACGAGGACGATGGTTCCTCGGTCTGGGACGAGGATGAGTCCGCAGCCCTGCGCCAAGCCCGCAAGGATGCGGAGCTGACCGCGTCGGCAGACTCTGTCCGCGCCTACCTGAAGCAAATCGGTAAGGTCGCCCTGCTCAATGCCGAGCAAGAGGTCTCCCTCGCCAAGCGAATCGAGGCTGGCCTCTACGCTCAGTACCGCATGGATGAGATGGAAAAGGCCCGTGCCGAAGGCGACAAGGCCGCCAAGCTTTCCCCCATGGAAAAGCGTGACATGCGTGCCATCGCTCGTGATGGCCGCAAGGCGAAGAACCACCTTCTCGAGGCAAACCTGCGTCTCGTGGTGTCCTTGGCCAAGCGCTACACCGGCCGCGGCATGGCCTTCTTGGATCTCATCCAGGAGGGCAACTTGGGTCTCATCCGTGCTGTTGAGAAGTTTGACTACACCAAGGGCTACAAGTTCTCCACGTATGCCACCTGGTGGATCCGTCAGGCTATTACCCGCGCGATGGCAGACCAAGCACGCACCATCCGCATTCCTGTGCACATGGTCGAGGTCATCAACAAGCTGGGCCGCATCCAGCGAGAGCTGCTGCAGGATTTGGGCCGCGAGCCCACGCCGCTGGAGCTGGCGAAGGAAATGGACATCACCGAGGAAAAGGTGCTGGAAATCCAGCAGTACGCTCGTGAACCCATCTCCTTGGACCAGACCATCGGTGATGAGGGTGACTCCCAGCTGGGTGACTTCATCGAGGACTCCGAGGCTGTCATTGCTGTCGACGCGGTCTCCTTCACCTTGCTGCAAGACCAGCTGCAGGACGTGCTCACGACCCTGTCTGAACGTGAGGCCGGCGTGGTTCGCCTGCGCTTCGGCCTCACCGATGGCATGCCGCGCACTTTAGACGAAATCGGCCAAGTCTATGGTGTCACCCGCGAACGTATTCGCCAGATCGAGTCCAAGACCATGTCCAAGCTGCGCCACCCTTCGCGCTCCCAGGTGCTGCGAGACTATCTCGACTAAGCCCGCGGACACGACAATGGCGGCGAGGAAAGATTTCCTCGCCGCCACTTTTCTTTCTGTATGTTCCAGGGCTCTGGGGTTCCTAGCGGCTCTAGGGATTGAGTCCCATGACCACCATCATGGCCATGGGAACGAACGGTGCGATACAACTCCAACAGAATCCGATGATCATCCCGGACACTGTGATGCCGGTTCGCCTATGCTCCGGGCTTCGCCCTGATCCGAGGATGAGCGCCACGATCCCCAGCCCCACCGCGCACCAACCGGTAAAGATCGTCAGCATCGACGACAAGAATCCCACTGCACCCCACAAGAGCGTCAGCACGATGATGACGAGTGGCGGAAGCACCGCCAGCCCCAGTACCCACGGCGCGAGGGGATTCGGCGTGGAAGGGTGTTCTATCGGAGACGTGTACGACCCCGCAGAGGAGTAAGGGGAAGTATTCGGATAAGCCTGTACGTAATCGGGCTGGTTCATGGATTCCCCGCTTTCAAGAGAACTCAACTAGGACGCTGCCTTTTACCCTATTCGAAGGCAGTGGGAGCGTCCTTCCGTACGGGGGACAGTGCCCGCACGCTTCTAACCGTCGAGCCCCAGCTCGATGGCCGTGGCAATCCGGTCGATGACTTCCTTATCGGAGATATCTCCGCTAATGGTCACCGATGCGCCCTGGCAAGCACCGAGCGACATCAGCATCATCGCGGAGTCTGCCTCTACTGCCTCACCGTTATAGGTAAGGACGATATCGCCCTCTGCTTCAGCCGCCATTTCAGCGATCTTGGACGCGGGACGAGCATGTAGTCCTGCTTCATCGGCAATGGTCACAGTCAGCGAGTATCGATGTGGATCTTCCTCTTGGTCTTGCTCGCGCACAGTCCCGGGATCAGCAGGCTGCTGAGGAGTGAAAGCCTCGATAGCTCGTCTAGCGGCGTCAGCAACTGCCCCCAGATCATCGCCTTGCTGGGCGGCGGTTGCCGCAGCGATAGTGGCCTCGACCAGTGGGGCATCAACGAACAGTGCTTGCTCTTCGTCCAGAAACTCCAGAACCGATTCGACGGTCATCGTTGCCGAGCCCAAGTCCGTGAGCACAACAACGCTGAGACCTTGACCTATGGCGTGGCTGATAGCGCCTTCGATGAAGTCATAGGACGTTCCGATACTGCCGTCTTCCAAGCCACCTGCAGGAAGGATGGTGACATCAGCGGCCATCTGGGCGGCGAGCTCAGCCAATCCTTCTGCGAGCTTCGCGGAATGCGAAACGAGAACGAGTCCAACGCGCGGCTGTGCCATGCTCTACGCCCCCTTCCCAGTAGTGTCGGCGGCGTCAGCAGCCGCAGCGAGGAAAAGCGCCGAGGAGGCGGCACCCGGATCCTTGTGCCCGGCAGAACGCTCGCCCAGGTAGGAAGCGCGTCCCTTAGTCGCAACCATCGGGATAGTAGCGTCCGCGCCGGCTGCGGCCGCGTCGGCAGCCGCGCGCAAGACCTCGGCGGGGCTCTGTGCGGCATCGGCGGCGTCGCGGGCAGCGCGCGCCGCTGGCGCCCAAGCATCGACCATGGTCTTCTCCCCTTCCGTTGCTTTGCCGCGGGTCATGATTCCCTCGAGGGCGGCCTCAATAAGCGCAGCCGTCGTAGAAGCATCAATGTCACCGGTGCCGGCGGCCTTCGCCGCACGCAAGAAGGCGGTGCCCAACAATGGGCCGGAGGCTCCGCCGACGGTGGACATGAGAGTCTTCGCGGTTAGTTTGAGTACATCAGCGACCGTTGAGTCATCCGAAGAGATATCCGCAGCAACCTTGTCGACGACGGCGCGGAAACCACGGTCGACGTTTTCTCCATGGTCGCTATCGCCGATGGCACGGTCGAGCTCGATGAGCTCCTCACGGTGTTCACGCGCGGCTTCGGCACAGCTTTTCATCCATTCCTGTGCCCACGCGCTTGAAAGAGTTTCAGAATTCGTCATAGTTAGATTGTTACATTCCTTGGCGTAGTGCGGAGGTGTGGCAGGGAGCGTCGAAAAGCGCGAGGTCCTCGTCGTCCGCTCGCATGACGGTAACAGAGCACCCAGCCATGTCCAGGCTGGTGACGAAGTTACCCACGAGGGAGCGCTCAATGGCGATGCCAGCCTGCTGGAGACGCTGGGCCACGCGGCGGTAGACCACGTACAGCTCAGAGGCCGGGGAGGCGCCCATGCCATTGACGACGACGATGGTGCGCTCCCCCTCGCTCAGCTTAAGATCTGCCAAGACGGGGTCGAGTAGGTGATCAGTAACGTCATCGGCAGAAACCAGTGGAATTTCCTTGCGGCCCGGCTCGCCATGGATACCCACGCCGAGTTCGACTTCGTCTTCCCCAAGGTCGAAGGAGGGCTTGCCCACGTGCGGCACCGTGCAGGCGCTCAGTGCCGCGCCCATGGTCGCGGTATTCTCCACTACCTTCTTAGCCACCGCTGTCACCGCAGCAAGATCATCGCCGCGCTCGGCTGCGGCACCTGCCAGCTTCTCTACCAACAAGGTTCCTGCCACGCCGCGGCGTCCGGCGGTAAACGTAGAATCCTCCACCGCGACATCATCGTCGACGATGACCTGGCTGACCTCAATATCATCGAAGTCAGCCAGCTCGGCTGCCGTATCAAAGTTGAGAACATCGCCGGTATAGTTCTTGACGATGTAAAGAACGCCCGCCCCAGCACTTACCGCTTCGGTGGCTGCTTGGATTGCATCCGGTGTAGGCGACGTAAACATGGCGCCCGGCACCGCCGCGTCCAGCATGCCGTAACCAACGAAACCCGCGTGCAAAGGCTCGTGCCCAGAACCACCACCGGAGACAATAGCCACCTTGCCGTGTTCTTTCTTCTGTGCGCGGGCAACAAACAGCGGTTCCGTGTTGCGAGTCACAATGTCACCGTGGGCTAACGCGAAGCCTTCTACTGATTCGGCTACTACGTTGTCCGGCGAGTTGACGAGCTTTTTCATCATCCATCTCCTTAGGTTGTCTTTGGCCTAGAGCACTCTTCTCACAATGCTGCCGAGCCTACCCTTCGCTGCTGGATGTTTCGCTGAAACCGTTGCGCCAACACCGTGGGCTACGCCCCCTTGCTTAGCCCTGCGCTGCTTTGCGGACCTGCAACGCACCAATAAAACCGAGCCCTAAGAACGCAACTGCGGTCAGCAATGACCAACGCGCTGCATCACTCATACCGTCGCTGAGTGCTCGGACCAACACGGCAGTCTCCTCTCCGAAGGGACTGGCGGCACCCTGCGCACGCAGCCCAGCGATACTCGACCCAGCCGATTGACGCGCTGCTTCCGCTATTCCTTCCGCAGCCGGACCATCGAAGCCAATGGTATTAAGCGCCTTCGGCAGAGACAGCGCTAGCGAGACGGAAAAGACCGAACCGGAAATCGCGGTTCCCAGGGAAGAACCAATTTGACGAACTGTGCTCTGTGTCGCGGAAGCTTGGCCTGAGTTTTCCACGGGGATGTCACGCAAGACGGTTCCGGTTAACTGCGCAGAAGCGAATCCTAGGCCCACTCCATAGATCACAAGCGGCAGCGCGATGAGCCATCCGCTGGTGTCGGGACCGAGAATTAACGCGAGTATGAGAGCACCGACGACCTCGAGGCTCAGGCCGATGAGTACGGTGCCAGGGGCGCCGAAGCGCCCAGCGACGTGGCGTGCAGCTGCACCTGAAATGAAGGCTCCGACGGCCATCGCCGCGAGCACAAGGCCGGCAGACATTACGCTTAAGCCCAACGCATTAATGAGGTATATCGGCAAGACGAAGATGATGGCGAACTCCCCGATGGCTACCGCACCGGCGGTGGTATTTCCCCACGAAAACGTAGAGTAGGAAAAGAGTCCTAGATCCAGCAATGCGGAACGCTGCACTCTCTCGCGGTGCTTCTCCCAACGGATAAACAAAGTGAATCCGACCGCGGCGATGAGCAGCGCCACCGGCACAGCGGATACCGGCGCGGTGGTAGGCCACGTCCACCCGAACACTGTTAATTCGGATTGCGGTGTCCACCAGCCAAGGCTGGGCCCCTCGATGACAGCGAAAACAAGGGCCCCAAAGGCAATCGCGCTCAACTGTGCGCCGTCGACGTCGACTCCAGGGCGAGTCTCTGGGCTGCGGGTTTCCCGGACGGTAAGGACAGCTCCACCGGCCACGATAAGGCCGATGGGGACGTTGAGCAGAAAGATCCAGTGCCAGGACACCCACTGAGTAAGCGCGCCGCCGGCTAGAGGGCCTACGGCAGCAGCGCCTGAGATGACGGCGCCCCAGACGCCGAATGCGGCCGCACGATACTTCCCGCGGAATACGGCGTTCACGGTGGACAGGGTGGAGGGCATGATAAAAGCCGCGCCCACTGCCTGCACGGCACGTGCCGAGATGAGAATTCCCGCTGTTTCGGAGAAACCAGCCCACACGCTGCCTGCTACGAATACGGCGAGGCCGAGAAGGAAAGCTCGTTTGCGGCCCCAACTATCCGCGATTTTTCCTGTGGACAGTAGCAGTGCGGCAAGCACCACCGCGTAGAGGCTGTTGACCCACTGTGCCTGGGTAATATCCAGGTTGAGGTCCGTGATGATGGCGGGCAATGCCACGCCGACGATAGTGCCATCAAGAACAATGACACCCAGCCCTACCGATAAAACCGCAAGGCTTATCCAGTCACGGCGGGTTGGTGCCACCGTGCTGGATTCTGTTGTAGCCGCGGGCATAGCTAGGCGCTCACAGAAGTTGCGGCGGCAGGGTTAGCGGGCTCGTTCAATGCGCGGCCAAGTGCGACGAGGAAGAGTGCCAGACCCACCGTAATGAAGATGTGTCCGAGGCCGGCGATTCCGGCGATCATCGCGGTCGATTCCTCCCCCAGCACAGTTAAGCTACCGTGCCAGATGAGCATTCCAACGGTAAGCACAACGCCAATGTTGTAGAACCAGAAAAAGGAGTTAAAAAGCTTCTTGTTGCGGGACACGGCGAAGACCTTGTCCACCACAAGGAAGATGAGGAACATCATGAACCCCAGCGCCAAGAGGTGGGTGTGGGCCACTCCTAGCTGGGTGAACTGTCCCTCCGGGAAATCGTTCGCGCGCGTGAACTCGCGGTAGAACACGCCGGCGCTCAACCCCATGACAAGGTAGAAGATGGCTGCTCTATAGAGGGACTGCATTGTGTGTTCCTTCCTAGCCACGCTGCTGTGGCGATTGCGTCGAGGATGGTGATTGGCCTTTAGACCATCTGCTATCCATCCTGCTTCGCGCTCACAGCGTTTCCATCGCGTAGCCGGTTGAGTTTCTCATCAACCAACTAGTTGATAGCGCGGCCGCGCCGGCTACCACTTGCGCAGGTAATCGATGCGCTCCCGCAGCTGCTCGGCGTCGCACAACGCAGTCGGCGGGCCACCGCAGGCCTTGCGGGCTTCTGTGTGGATGGCACCATGCGGGCGCCCGGTGCGTTGGGCGGTGATAGACACCACCGTGTTGAGCTCTTTGCGCAGCGCGGAAATCTCATCCACCACGCCTGGCTGGGAACCAGCACTGCTTGACGACGCCTCTGCCCCACGCTTGGGTGCATGTGGGGTGCCGTAGAGCTTGCGGCGTTGTTCCTCCGCTGCTTCCGCAGCCCGGCGCGCCTTCTCTTCTGCCTCGCGGCGGTCCAACTCTTCGGACTGCTTTTTGCGCAGGAGGTCCTTGACCTGGTCGGCGTCGAGAAGCCCGGGAATTCCAAGGAAGTCTTCCTCTTCGTCCGTGATATTGCCCGTCGTGAACTGCGAGCCGTTATAAAGCAGCCCGGAAAACTCTGCCTCCGCTCCGAGGGACTCGTAGGAAGGCTCGAGCATATCGGGCTCGGTCTTCTTCTGGTTAGCGTCCTCCAGAAGCTCGTCGTCCCAGCCTTCCTTGTCGGGGTTCTTCTCCCCTCCCAGGACGTGGTCGCGCTGCTTTTCCATGTTCTCGGCAAGGCCCAAGAGCACCGGCACGGAGGGCAGGAAGACGGAGGCCGTCTCGCCGGGCATGCGGGAGCGCACGAAACGCCCGATGGCCTGAGCGAAAAACAGCGGGGTCGAGGCAGAGGTGGCGTACACGCCCACGGCGAGGCGGGGAACGTCGACGCCCTCCGACACCATGCGCACGGCCACCATCCACTCGTCGGTGGATTCAGAGAACTCCGCAATGCGCGCGGAGGAGCCTGGATCATCGGAGAGGATGACGGAGACGGGAGTATTGGAGATCTGCTTGAGGATCTTGGCGTAGGCGCGCGCGGTTGTCGTGTCGGTAGCAAGTACCAGACCGCCGGCATCCGGCATGTTGCGGCGCATCTGCATCAGCCGCGTGTGCGCCGCCTGCAAGACGGTGGGGATCCACTCGCCCTTCGGGTCGAGGGCCGTGCGCCAGGCGCGGGCGGTCTGCTCCGGATTGAGAATATCGCCGAGACGGGCCGCATGTTCCTCACCGGCGCTGTCGCGCCAGCGGGATTCGCCGGAGTAGCTGAGGAAGACCACGGGGCGCACGACACCGTCGGCAAGCGCATCGCCATAGCCATACGTGTGATCAGAGCGGGATACGAGGTGGCCTTCCCCGTCCTCCTCATAGCGCACGAAGGGGATCTGCGAGTCATCGGAGCGGAAGGGCGTACCAGTCAGTGCGAGGCGGTGCTCCGCATCATCATAGGCTTCCCGCACGCCATCGCCCCAGCTCTTGGCATCTCCGGCGTGGTGAATCTCATCAAGGATCACCAGGGTGCGCCGCGCTGAGGCAACCGCGCGGTGCTTGTACGGGTGCATGCCCACCTGCGCATAGGTCACCACGACACCGTCCATCGCGGGGTTGACTCCCGAGGAGTTTGTGAACTTGGGGTCAAGCGCTAGCCCTACGCGGGAGGCGGATTCCGACCACTGCACTTTGAGGTGCTCGGTGGGCACCACCACGATGACGCGCTCTACGGTGCGGTCCGCCATGAGCTCTGTGGCTACCCGCAGGGCGAAGGTGGTCTTACCTGCGCCTGGCGTTGCCACCGCCATGAAATCCTTCGGCTTGGTGGCTAGGAACTTATCCAAAGCCGCGCGTTGCCATACGCGCAGCGAACCGTTATTGGCAAATCTCTGTGCTGGAGTCTGAGTAGACACGGTCAGCGACTTTCCCCCTCTAGTTATCCCAACATCCCGCTCTTGTGAAGTTTTTCGTACGCTTCGGTTTACGCCGACGCAGGATGAGCGTCGACGTCAGACTTAACGGCGGCGCAAGCTCTTATATATGCGCTCGCAGTCTGGGCACACGGGTGAGCCGGGCTTCGCTTGCTTGGTCACCGGGAAGGTCTCTCCACACAGGGCAACGACGTACTTGCCGTTGACCGCGGAATCGAGGATCTGGTTCTTCTTCACGTAGTGGAAGAACTTCGGGGTGTCGTCGTTGGTCGACGTATCCTCGCGGACATCAGGGCGTTCAATAGTCTTAGTCGTCGTACTCACGCCCCCTATCATGCCGCATCGGTATCGAAGTTGGCGAGTCCTGCAGCTACGCTAGTAGGCATGACCCCTTCGAACTCGCGCGATAACCCCCGCCATACCCCACGTTCGGGGCAGCGGCGCGGGCGCCGATTCGGCCGCGAGACGCACCTCATCACGACTGCCAAGCTCGCCCCCGGTCAAGACCGGCATCGCCGCGAGATCATCTACTCCATACTGCAGTTTTTGCGCGTTCCATCCCTCCTGATAGCCGGGGCCATGGTTTATGTTTGGCAGTGGTGGATCCCCGCTGCCCTCGTCGTGGCCGTCACCTTCCCACTGCCCTGGATCGCTGTGGTCATTGGCAATGGTCGGGGTCAAAAGAAAGACAAGCGCGAGAAGGCTGTTTATAAGCCCGCTATGGCCCGGCAAATGGCGCAGGCCCAGCGCGAGCAACTGACAAGCCGGTCCCATGGAGCGCTTCCCGGCGCGCCGTCATCACACGACGATTCGGCGAAGCAAAACACCATCGACCACGAAGACTAGATGTTTACCGTTTACCTCCCGAAGCAATGTAAGGACACTTTTGTGAGCACACAACAGCCTTCTCCTTTTGGCCCGGCGATGAACCCAGAGCACCCCGTCGCGGATGTCGCGGCCGACCTCGCCCGTGTCTTTGCTGACGCGGGATTCACCGCGGACGGCATCGCGGGACACTTAGGGCCGGAGTACACCGAAGCCCTACATCGCGGGGAGCCCGAGGCCGTGGCGCTGGGTGCTAGCGGCGACTCCCGTCTCGACCGCCTCATCCGCATCTTTGTGTTGCACGAGCACGTGCCGGCCACGCTGCTTTCCGACGTCCTCGGTGCCCGCCTAGCCACCCAATTGCTTGACAGCGGTGTCGCGCTTACCGACGATCACGGCACTGTCTACGTGGCATACGACATTCGGCCGCACGTCATCGTGGGCAAGAATCGCGTGGTGTTTTCCGATGTTGATGCTTCCCTCGTGGACCACGTTCCTGGTCCCGAGCACGTCTTGGGTGTCGGCTCTGCCAGCCTTTCCCTACTTCATTCGACTCCCACTACTCCGGTGTCATCGGTGCTGGATCTGGGCACAGGCTCTGGCGTGCAGGTCCTGGGGCAGCTGGATTCTGCAGAGCGCATCGTCGCTACTGATGTCCATGAGCGAGCCCTCGAGCTCGCCCGCGCTACCGTTGCTGCAGCGGACGCAAAGGAACGGGTCGAACTGCGCCAGGGTTCGTGGTTCGAGCCGGTACAACACGAGCGCTTCGACCGCATCGTGGCCAATCCTCCATTCGTGGTGGGCCTTCCTGAGGTCGGCCATGTGTACCGAGATTCCGGACTCAACCTCGATGGTGCTAGTGAGCTCGTGGTGTCCCAAGCCGTGGAACACCTCACCCCTGGAGGAACCGCGCACGTGCTCGCCGCGTGGGTTCATCAAGGCGAGGAGTCCTGGCAACAGCGGGTTGCCTCGTGGTTACCGGACACCGGTGTAGCCGCATGGATCATTCAACGCGACGTGGCAGATCCTGCCCTGTATGTGTCCACCTGGTTAAGCGATGAGTCCGTGGATGTTCGTAGCCCTGAGGGAAGGGAGCGTTCGCGCCGTTGGCTCGAGCACTTCCGCGACCATGAGGTCACCGGCATTGGGTTTGGTTTCGTAGCCATCCAGCGTATTGGGGACGACGAGCCCTCGGACATTCTGGCGGAGACAATGTCACAGCCGCTCATTGATCCACTCGGACCAGAAGTAGAAGAGTATTTTGCGCGCGTCGAATGGCTGCGCGCTTTGGTGCCGGGAGAACTGGAGACCAAGCACGTTCAGCTGCGCCCCAGTGTTGCTCGGGAGGACGTGGCCCTGCCAGATGCTGAGCTTGGCATGGGCTTTGAGCGCGCAGCGCTCCGATTGAGCCGGACCGACGGTCCGCGCTGGCAGCATGATGTCGACGAGCACCTCGCGGCTATCGTCGCCGGGCTTAATCCGCATGGGTTGAGCATCGGCGAAACCATCGAGCTTTACGCCGCCGCACAAGGCTTTGATGAGACCGCACTGGTGAGTGCTGCGCTTCCTGCCATCGTGGATCTCATCCGCCATGGTCTGCTGATCCCCACGGAGCTGCTAGCTTTTAGCAACACCGAGTAGACCAAGTAGTTCGCGTTAGCTGTATCCCCAGGAGCCTCATTGCGTACTGAAAACTTCTCCACAAGAAAGGTTGTGTATCCCCGTCCATGCGTGCTGTTCTCACCCGCGTTTCTGAAGCTTCCGTCACGGTAGAAGGCGACGTTGTCGGTTCCATCAGCTGTCCCGACACCGGCGGCATCCTAGCGCTCATTGGTGTATCTCGTGACGATGTCACGGCAGGCGCCGAAGCTGGTCCTGCCGACGGGCCATCCTTGGAGGAGCGGATGGACACGATGGCGCGCAAGATCGCCGAGCTGCGCATTCTCGAGGGCGAAACCAGCGTGGTTGACAGTGGAGCTCCAGTGCTAGTGGTAAGCCAGTTCACTCTCTACGGGCGAACGGCGAAGGGCCGCCGGCCATCGTGGTCAGATGCCGCACCCGGGGACGCGGCGGAACCGGTGATCCAAGGGGTTGTCGCTCGCCTGCGGAAGCGCGGGATCACCGTGGAGGAAGGTCGCTTCGGAGCCATGATGCAGGTCTCCTCCGTCAATGAGGGGCCGTTTACCGTGCTCGTTGAGGTGTAGCCTCGGCGCGCCTCCCCCAAAATGGCCTAAAACCCACCTCGCAGACCGGGATGCGTGAACTTTTTTCAAACCGTGGGAACTATCTGCGCCGAAGGTCCGTTGTAGGAGATGAACCAAGCCGCAACTTAGGAGGCATGAGATGGCCACATCATCCGCTGCTAGCGTCCAGGACGAGGACGGACAGGAAGTTGACCGCGGCTCACGCCGTAACCAGACTAATGACAATCCCTCCGCGGACTTGGTCCGCGTTTACCTCAACGGAATCGGCAAGACTGCGCTGCTGAGCGCCGAAGACGAGGTTGAGCTTGCACAGGCAATCGAGGTGGGCCTGTACGCCGAGTACAAGCTCGCCAATGCCGAAAAGCTGACCCGCGCCGAGAAGCGCGACCTCAAGATTCTCGCCCGCGAAGGCAAGAAGGCACGCTCCCACCTCCTCGAGGCTAACCTGCGCCTCGTGGTCTCCCTGGCTAAGCGTTATACCGGCCGCGGCATGCCGCTGCTGGACCTCATCCAGGAAGGAAACCTGGGCCTGATTCGCGCAATGGAGAAGTTTGACTATGCCAAGGGCTTCAAGTTCTCCACGTACGCCACGTGGTGGATCCGCCAGGCCATTACCCGCGGCATGGCTGACCAGTCCCGCACCATCCGCCTCCCGGTGCACCTGGTAGAGCAGGTCAATAAGCTTTCCCGCATCAAGCGCGAGATGTATCAGTCCTTGGGCCGCGAGGCTACGAATGAGGAGCTGGCCGAGGAATCCGGCATCGAAGAGTCCAAGATCGAAATGCTGCTGCGCCAGTCTCGCGATCCCGTCTCCCTGGATATGCCTGTGGGCACCGATGAAGAAGCACCGTTGGGTGACTTCATTGAGGATGCCGAGGCAACCGATGCGGAAACCGCCGTGGTGGCATCCATGCGCCACTCTGATATCCGCTCCGTCATCGGCTCCCTCGAGGAGCGTGAGCAGGATGTCATCCGCCTGCGCTATGGCTTGGACGACGGTGTTCCGCGCACCCTCGATCAGATTGGACGCAAGTTCGGTCTCTCCCGCGAGCGTGTTCGCCAGATTGAGCGCGAGGTCATGGCCAAGCTGCGGGAGGGCAACCGCGCCGATCGTCTCCGCGAATACGCGCTTTAAGTTCTGTTTCATAGCTTGGCGCTAGCCATCGAGGTTCATCCCTCCTGCCCACCTAAATTGTTGGCTGGACTCGGGGAGGTCGATGCTCGGTGGCTTTCGTCATTTCTCGAGGGCCGTGAATCTCTTTGTCCATATCTTCCTATTCACCCCGCGCAGCGTGCAGCGCTGCGTGCGCTAAGCCCTGAAAAAATACGCTATTGTTTAAGATATTCTCTTAATACACTCCTATTACCGCGCCTAAACCTATGTGGCTACGGACCGCCGACAACGCAGAAAGGTAAGCCCACGTGAGGGATCTAGTTGACACCACGGAAATGTATCTGCGAACCATTTATGAGCTCGAAGAGGAAGGAATTACCCCACTGCGTGCTCGCATTGCAGAGCGCCTAGAGCAATCTGGGCCGACTGTGTCCCAGACTGTGGCTCGCATGGAGCGCGATGGCCTGCTCCACGTGCGCACGGACCGCAGCCTCGACCTCACCCAGCAGGGCCGCGAACTGGCCACCAATGTCATGCGCAAGCACCGCCTCGCTGAGCGGTTGCTCACGGACGTCCTAGGCCTCGATATTCACAAGGTTCATGATGAGGCCTGCCGTTGGGAGCACGTCATGAGCGAAGAGGTAGAGAAGCGAGTCATAGCCGTTCTTGAGGATTCTTCCCGCTCCCCCTTCGGCAACCCCATCCCAGGTTTGGCGCAGCTTGGCATGACCCCCGCGGAACTTGACCTGGGGACTCGCGCCATCGATCTTCCCACCGGGCAAAAGACTGCAGCCACCATCGTCCAGATCAACGAGGTTTTGCAGGCGGATAACTCGACTTTCCACGAGCTTTACTCGTGCGGTATTCAGGTTGGTTCGAAGGTTACCGTGGTCAATGACAGCGGAACGATTACGCTGACCACGGAGTCGGGCCACACCGTCGAGCTTGTCGACGACCTCGCGCACGCTATCCGAGTCAAGGAGAACTAGGGCGATGAAACTACTTGTCACTGGCGGTGCCGGCTATGTTGGCAGCGTGTGCGCGGCCGTCCTCGTGGAGAAGGGTCACGACGTTACCATCATCGACAATTTTTCCACCGGCAACCGCGAAGCTATCCCAGAGCAGGCCCGCCTTGTCGAGGGTGACGTGGCCGATGTTGCTCGTGAAGTGTTGTCTGAAGGAGGCTTCGACGGCGTTGTGCATTTTGCCGCTCGCTCCCTCGTTGGCGAATCCGTTGAGGCTCCGGCTGACTATTGGCAGCACAATGTCGTCACGACGCTGCAGTTGCTCAACGCCATGCGCGAATTCGGCGTCACCAACCTTGTGTTTTCTTCGACCGCGGCAACGTACGGCGAGCCTGCACAGGTTCCGATCACAGAGACGATGCCTACGAAGCCGACGAATCCTTATGGCGCATCCAAGCTCGCAATCGACTACATGATCACCTCATATGCCCAGGCCTACGGCTTGGGGGCGACGTCGTTGCGCTACTTTAACGTCGCCGGTGCCTACGGCAGCATTGGCGAGAACCGCGAGGTGGAAACCCACCTCATTCCGCTTGTATTGCAGGTAGCACTTGGCCATCGCGACAAGATCTTCATTTTCGGCGATGACTACGACACTGCCGACGGCACCGCCGTCCGCGATTACATCCACATCCGTGACCTGGCCGACGCTCATGTGCTCGCGCTTGAAAGCAACGCTGCGGGTACACACCGCATCTATAACCTCGGCTCCGGAGACGGTTACTCTGTCAAGCAGGTCATTGAGGCCTGCCGCGAAGTCACCGGACACCCCATCCCCGCTGAGCTGGCGCCCCGCCGCGCAGGAGATCCCGCAACCCTCGTGGCCTCCTCGGACAAGATTAAGTCCGAGCTCGGATGGGATCCGAGCCGCACCGACTTGACCACCATCGTGACGGATGCGTGGAACTTTACCCGGCAGCTCGGCGAGCGGGCTCATTCCGCGCGGCGTTAGTGCTGCCCTCCCCAGCCGTATCCCCTACCGCGTTGTCGAAGGCCTTACGCGCCCCTGCGTGGATCGAAGCACGTATCTTTTCATGCAGCCCGTGGCGATAGGCCTGGCACAACAGCGAGCCTAGGCGATGGCTGGGGAACTCTTCCGTGACGAGCTGCAGTGCCGGTCCAGCCAGGATGTCCCACTCCTGTTCCATGTGTGCCAGGGCAAACAGGGTCAGAGCATTCGCCCGTAATTCTTCGCCGAATGTGCGCGCTGCTGCTAGGAGAAGGTACGCACCGGTTTCGCCAGCCTCCGCGCAGATGCCCACCACGAGGTCGCGCGTCCACGTCGTCGACAGCCACACGGCGCATGATGCCAACAGCTCTACATCTTCTTCGGCTTCCTCCACAGACGCCACCTGGTGAAGCGCCCACTGAGCATCATCCACAAAGTGCTCAAGGAGTTCCTTGCGCTTCTTCCCTTTCGCCGCGGCCACCTGGGCGCGAAACTGAGTCGCGGTATCGCGTGCTTGCCGGCTCAGGGCTTCGGCTTCGGCAGAATCGAGGTGTGGGTTTCCCGGCGCGAAAATGGCAAAGAATTCTTCCCTATTGAGCTCTGGAACAACATTGTGATTGACGCAGGAGCGCATCGAGGAGGCGTCGGTAAGCGCCGGTATAGTGCCTTCTACCCACTTTTTCATCGGCCCGCTCCCATCTGCGTTGACGGTTCCGTGCAACAGAACGTAGGGCTCATGTTTGGTGATTTCCTTGGCGTACCAGGCCGCGTCAATCTCCAACCCGTCACAGGAACGATCCAGGCCGTAGAGCCAGTGGGTCACCTCCCGTAATTCAGTAAGCGGGCGCTGCGAAATGAGGAAGGCGAAGACGCCTTCGCGGGCATTCTCTGCCAGCATCGCCGCGATGTCTGGCAGGGCTCCGGCGGCATCGGGGATATCGACGCGGGCGAGCGGACCCATGGCCGGGCCGCGCGGGGTGGTGTCAATGGCCATGAATACCACCGATTCGGTGGGATAGAAGCCAAGGAGTCCGGGGATGTTAGCAAGGAGATGACCAGGTGTCGTAATCGGTGGGGTGTTATCTGTGTGCGTTGAGAATGTGCTCATACTTGTACCCTGAACCAGGGCTGCCACAGGACGCTAGGGGGATCACGCCACACACGGAGAATCTGTGGATAACTAGTCCGGACTGGTCTGCAATCCGAGGGAAAGAGCCAAGTTATTCACACCCACCAACTCGACATGCTGGCACAACGGATGGCCATGTGGCATGCTTGAACGATCATCACCAGTGCCCATGATCAATCCCAGCTCGGCTTGGCAAGGAACGCACAATCGCAGCTGGGAATAGGTAGTAGCCCTACAGCGTTGCAAGGCACAGAACGCTGATTAGGTCCGTACGCTTCTAAAGAAGCGCACGGATAGAAGGAGGAGTCACAATCATGCAGGAAGAACAGGGCCGCATGTATGAGCTGGAGTATCCCGCACCAGTGGTCAAGGACGATTCCGCCCCAGGCAATGGCCCTACGATGATCGTGGCCATGAATGGCTATGCCGATGCGGGCCAGGCCGTCGAAGCCAGTGCTGATCACCTCAAAGCCGCGTTGGAGAACCGCCAGCTGGCTTCGTTTAATAATGACGAGCTTATTGACTACCGCTCTCGCCGCCCCGCCGTCACCATTGACCACGACCGCACGGTAGAAATTGAGAACACCGATCTGGGCATCAAGGTGCTCCGGGATAACTCCGGCACACCTTTCCTGCTGCTTTCTGGACCGGAACCGGACTTGCGCTGGGAGGCATTTACGGACGCGGTGGTGAACTTGGTGGAAAAGTTCGATATCAAGAACACCATCATGCTGTACTCGGCCCCTATGCCGGTGCCGCACACCCGCCCCACCGTGGTCACGGCGCACGGCAATGAGCCGGAGCTCCTTAACTCCATGGTGCGCATGGAATCCACCATGATGGTCCCGGGCGCCGCCGCCCTGTATATTGAGCGAGCCTTGGATAAGAAGGGCCGCCGCGTTGCTGGATACACCGCTCATGTTCCGCACTACCTTGCGGCGTCTCCTTACCCGGCCGCCACGCTACGGCTGCTGGATTCGGTCGCCTCGGCGGTTGACCTCAACATTCCGCTGGGCAGCCTGGAAGCGGACGTTGCTCGCATCAACCAGCAGTTGGAGGAGCAGGTTACCGATTCTGAGGAGATCGCTGGCGTCGTACGTCAGCTAGAAGAGCAGTACGATGCCTACATGGAGCGCTACCGCTCCCGCCACCCGCAGGCCATCATGCCAGGTGAGGAGCACATGCCCACTGGCGAGGAGATCGGTGCGGACTTTGAGGCCTTTCTTGCTGGCCTCGATGACAGCTCGGACATTCTGTCCGAAGATATCGATGACCGCGAAGACAACTACGGCCGCGATGAAGGCCCTGGCTTAGACATGGATGACGACGTCTAAGCATGTCTTGCTCAGCCGCACAATTAGAGGCAGGGCAGTGAAGTTGGGGCGCAGGGCCGACGCTCTGGTTAATAGAGCTTTTCGCCTAAGGTGGGACGGGTGAACCTTTCTCAGATGTTGCCCGATCTCGCCGAAGTCCCCGAGTCGATGGTTGATGAGGCCATCTGGGACACATTTTTGTCCTGGACTTCTGGCCGCGGTATCTCGCTCTACCCGGCGCAGGAAGAGGCCTCCCTTGGTGTTCTCGCCGGGGATAACGTCATCTTGGCCACCCCCACCGGTTCTGGTAAGTCCATGGTGGCCAACGCCGCCCACTTCATTGCTTTAGCACGCGGCCAGCGCAGCTTCTACACCGCTCCCATCAAGGCCTTGGTGAGCGAAAAGTTCTTCGCTCTCTGCGAGATTTTCGGCCCCGAAAACGTCGGCATGATGACCGGCGATGCCACGGTCAATGGCTCCGCCCCGATTATCGCCGCCACCGCTGAGATCGTGGCCAATATTGCGCTACGCGATGGCGCGGAAGCCGCCATCGATCAAGTGATCATGGACGAGTTCCACTACTACTCCGAACCCGATCGCGGCTGGGCCTGGCAGGTACCGCTCCTGGAGCTACCGAAGGCCCAGTTCCTGCTCATGTCCGCCACCCTGGGTGATACCGCCTGGCTGGAGAAGGATTTGACGGAGCGTACCGGCCGCACGACGACTCTGGTAGCGGGAACAACTCGCCCAGTGCCCCTCGACTTCTCTTATGTCTTTTCCGCGGTCCACGAAACAATCGAAGAATTGCTCGCCGATGGCAAAGCCCCTGTCTATGTCGTCCACTTCTCCCAACGCGAAGCCTCAGAGCGTGCGCAGGCGCTCACTTCGCTGTCGAAGATCATCACCGCAGAGGAGAAGGAGGCCATTGCCGCGGAGCTCGCGGGCTTCCGCTTCACCACGACGTTTGGCAAGGATCTGTCGAAGCTGCTGCGCAAGGGCATCGGCGTCCATCACGCGGGCATGCTGCCGAAGTACCGGCGCTTGGTTGAGCGCTTAGCCCAACAGGGCCTGCTCAAAGTCATCTGTGGCACGGATACCCTGGGGGTGGGCATCAACGTCCCCATCCGCACAGTGCTGATGACGGGTTTGGCCAAGTACGACGGGACCCGCCAGCGCATTCTGAAGTCTCGCGAGTTTCACCAGATTGCTGGTCGCGCAGGCCGCGCGGGTTATGACACGGAAGGCACCGTCGTCGTGCAGGCGCCGGAGTATGAGATTGAGAACGCCAAGGCGCGGCGGCGCGTCGGCGATGACCCGGCGCGCCTCAAGAAGCTGAAGAAGAAATCTGCGCGCGATGGTGAAGTGTCATGGTCGGAACAGACGTACGCACGGCTTATCGACGCCGAACCGGAGCAACTGACCTCCCAGTTCCGAGTGTCCAATTCCATGTTGCTCAACGTGCTCGCCCGCCACGGCAACGGCTACGAGCACCTTAAGCACCTGCTCCGCACGAGCCATAACACGCGTGCCCGCCAGAACGAGGACATCCTCACAGCGTTGAGTCTGTTCCGTGGCCTCCTTAATTCGGGCGTGGTGCAAAAGTCTACGAAGGGACTCGACATCTACGGCCGCCCCTACCACGTGGTGCGCGAGATGCCGCGCGATTTCGCCCTCAACCAGCCTTTAGGGCCCTTCGCGCTGGCGGCGCTCACCTTGCTGGATCCCGAGTCCGAGACCTATGCCCTCGATGTCATCTCTGTCTTCGAAGCAGTGCTGGATGATCCACGCCAGGTGCTCATTGCCCAACAGAAGCAGCGGCGCGGTGAGGAAATCGCGGCGCTCAAGGCTGAGGGCGTGGACTATACCGAGCGCATGGCCATCGTGGAAGACATCACGTGGCCAAAGCCTCTGGAAGAGCTCCTCGAACAGTCCTATGAAACCTTCTGCCAGACCAATCCGTGGGCTAAGGAATTCGAGCTGCGGCCCAAGTCTGTGGTGCGCGACATGCTGGAGAGCGCCATGACTTTTTCCGATCTCGTCGCTAGCTACGGTCTCGCCCGCTCGGAAGGCGTCATTTTGCGCTACCTCACCGATGCGTGGCGTACTCTCAAGCAGTCCATCCCCGCGGAATTCCTCACAGAGGAACTCGAGGACATCATCGTCTGGCTCGGAGAGCTTATCCGCCAAGTCGATTCTTCGCTTGTCGACGAGTGGGCTGAGATGGCTGGCGAGGACTCCCCCATTTCCCAGGAGGATTTGGACCGCGAGTTGGCCTTCGGAGTCGAGGATCCCACCGCCTTGACCGCTAATCAGCGGGCTTTCAGCATCATGGTGCGCAATTACTTCTTCCGCCTTGCACAGCTCTTTGCGTTGGAGAAGGAAGAGCGCTTGGCCGACCTGTTGGACTACTTGGAGGAGATTCCTGACTTTGGCCGTGCCCTCGATGACTACTTCGATGACTACGATGACATCGACACTGGGCCAGCGGCTAGGGGGCAGGAATACTTTGTCTTGGACAAGGGCGACACGGGCTCGGGCGCTCGTGGCGTTGGCGGCTCGCGGTCGTGGACCGTGCGTCAGATTCTTAAGGACCCAGAGGGCGATAACTCCTATCAGCTCGTTGGCACCGTAGATCTCGATGCCTCCGATGAAGCCGGGGAAGTACGGCTATCTGAGCTGAGCGTGGAGTACTAGGGCGCATAAGCAGGGAATATTAATACCCCCTTTTCTGCATTAATATTTTCTACCCATCGCATATTATGCGTATGATTGGAGGATGAGCACGCCACAGCAGATAGACGAACGCAAGCTTTCCCCTATCCCGCACGCCAGCGCTGCCCCCGCGGCCGAGCGCCTCACACCCGGTTCCTTCACCATGAAGGTCCTCAACGGCATCTCCATCGCCGTCGTGGTGTCACTGGTTCCGCAAGCCCTACTGGGCGAACTGGCCAAGGCTCTGCTGCCCTTCTGGTCTGGCGCCGCCACCGTCATGGCCCTCACCGGTTTGGCCGCTAGCCTTTTGCCCGTCATGATCGGCGTCCTCATCGGCATCGAATTCAAGATGACTCCCATCCAAACCGCCGCGGTGGGTATTGCCTCGTTCTGCGGCTCCGGCGTGGCCACAGTGAATCCCGAGGGTGGCTTCTTCCTCAAAGGCACTGGCCTTGTGATCAACTCAGGGCTTACCGCAGCCATCGCGGTGGGACTGCTTCTTTTTATCGGCGATAAGCTCAAGAACTACTCAATCTTACTGCTCTCCACCATTGTGACTCTGGTCGCGGGCACGATTGGGTGGGTAGTCACTTTCCCCGTTGTTAAGGTCTTCACCCTGTGGTTGGGCAACTTGGTCAACGGCGCAACCACCTTGCAGCCGGTCCTCATGGGCGTGATCCTCGCTATCCTCTTCGCCATCATGATTGTCTCCCCAGTCTCCACCGTTGGCATTGCGACTGCCATCTTCATTGACGGCGTTGCCTCCGGTACCGCCAACCTGGGCGCCGTGGCCGCCGGATTTACCCTCCTGGTTGCTGGTTGGCGCGTTAACGGCTTCGCCACCTCCATCCTGCACGTCCTCGGTTCCCCCAAGGTGCAGATGGCCAATATGCTTTCCAAGCCAGTGACCTTCCTCCCGGTAATTTGTTCCGCGGCCGTCCTGGGCGGCGTCGGCGGCGCCCTAGGGATTTCCGGTACCCCGATTTCCGCCGGTTTCGGCATCTCCGGCCTGATGGGCCCCTTGGCCGCCCTCAACTACGAAGGCTGGGGCTGGAGCGCTGGCAACGTAATGATTATCACCTTTGTCTACCTCGTCCTGCCGCTCGCCCTTGCGCTGCTCTTTTGCTGGCTCTTCGAGAAGGTCCTGCATCTCACCAAATCTGAATACTTTTCTCTCGATTTCACATAGCCACGTGGGGAGTACAGTGGGTGGCGCTATGAATACCCCAGACTCCCCAGCCACCAGTATTCGCCTCGCGGGCGTTCACTTTGAAACGCAGGATGACGCCGTCACGGTCCACTGGCTTCTCGGAGGCCTTCCTCACCACCGTGACGTCGTGTTTAAGCTGCACACCCTCGATCTTCAACTCATCATCCACTTCGAGCGAGACCAGCTCGTCTCCATGGAAATCGCGTCTTTTGGTGAGGACACCAGGGATGCCCACCGGCCCGTCGATTATCACTACACGTACACCCCCGAGGAGCTCGTTGTCACCGTGCCAACGGCTCATTTTGAACTCACCGACCAGGTTTTCACCATGGGGCTGTCCGTGGATGGCGCCGCCTGTGGCGAATGGACTGGCACTATTGTCTAAGCCTTCGCTCCCTGCATTCAGCTAAGCCTACACACGCTTTACAGGGCGTTGACCAGCAACAATACTGGAGAGTAAGAAGTTCTCTAGACAATTGCGAGAGCACTAGAGCACGACGCGGACACTCTGGACATCGAGGAGCTGGCAATGCCCCACCATGGCAACGAACCCCACGGATCTTCACACAACGCGCGCCTCAACTCTTTGCGGGCAGGCGTTCTTGGCGCCAACGACGGTATCGTCTCTGTCGCCGCGCTTCTACTCGGCGTGGTGGGTTCGGGGGCGTCGGCAAGCACCATCCTCACCGCAGGCTTGGCAGCCACCGTGTCTGGCGCCGCTTCCATGGCGCTCGGAGAATACGTCTCGGTGTCCGCTCAGCGTGACTCCGAGCGGATGATGATCGACAAGGAGACCCGCGAGCTGGCGGAAATCCCCGAACAAGAGCATGCCGAGCTCGTTTCCATGCTCGCCAGCTACGGCATGCACACCGAAACCGCGGACACTGCCGCCCGTGAGATCGCTGCCGAGGATAGACTTCTCGAAGCACACCTCCGGCTTGAAATGGGCATCGACGGCGAAGACCTGACAAATCCATGGCACGCGGCGTTCTGGTCGGCCATATCTTTCCTCGCCGGCGCCGCACTCCCCCTGTTGTCGATCTTCCTCGCCCCCATGAGCATGGCTGCAGCAACAGTCGCCATCGTTACCTTGGTCGCTCTTGCCATCACAGGCTACGTCTCCGCCCGCCTCGCCGACACGAACACTGGGCGTTCCGTGCTCCGCCTCGTCATCGGTGGTGCACTGGGCCTGGCCGTCACTTATGGCATCGGCGTCGCTTTCGGCGGGGTCGTCGGCTAAAGGCAGGAAGAGAACTGTCCCACGCGCCCTCTGCACACCGACGCCCCTCCCCGACGGGCCCCAAAACAGAAAGTCCCACCTCCCGCCAAATGCGGGCAGTGGGACTCTACGTTTAGCTAGGAAAGTGCTAGCTGGCTTTACTCAGCGGAGCGTACAGCTTCGGCCTGCAGCGCCTGGGCCACGGCCTCGATGACGCCAGCTACCTTGATGCCTTCCCAGATCTGCTCCTTGGTCACGCCTTCCTCGAGGAGAGTATTAGCGTGTGCGGACAGGCAGTGCTCGCAGCCGTTGATGGCGGAGACAACGGTGCTCCACAGCTCAAACGTGGCCTTTTCCACGCCGGGCTTAGCAATGATATTCATGCGCAGACCAAACTTGACCTGGGCAAAATCATCGCCCAACCAGCTCTTTGCACGGTAGGCCACGTTGTTCATAGCCATCACCGTGGCGGAGCCAAGAGCTGCGTCAATTGCTTCCTCACTGAGGTGCTCGCGGGCTTCCTCGAGAATCTCCGACAGCACCAGATCATTGCGGGTCGCAGCGGCAGCAGCGACCAAGCTACCCCACAGCTGCTCCTCATTCAGCTCGGTGGTGCGTGTAAGGGAACCAATGTTGAGCTTCTGATCCTTAGCATATGCCGGAAGCGCGGACTTCAGGTTTTCGATAGACACTGATGTAACTCCTTTAAGGTTGGGCGGTTGTGCTTACTGCTGGTTTACAGAGCGGACTGAACAACCTCGAGCTTGTCGATGTTCTTCGTCGGGTCGTTAGCCTCCCAGTTGCAGGCGCAGACCTCTTCGGACTGCAGCGCGTCCAGCACGCGCAGAACCTCATCAACGTTGCGGCCGACAGCATCCGGGGTCACGGACACGAACTGAATGACACCGTCCGGGTCGATGATGAAGGTTGCGCGGTCAGCAACACCGTCGGCGTTCTCCACACCAAGGGCACGGATCAGGTCGTGGCGGATGTCAGAGAACATCGGGAACGGAACTTCCTTCAGCTCCGGGTGGGTTGCACGCCAGTTGAAGTGTGCGAACTCGTTATCGGTGGAGCCGCCAAGCACCTGGGTATCGCGGTCCAAGAACTCCTCATTCAGCTTGCCGAAGGCGGCGATTTCGGTCGGGCACACGAAGGTGAAGTCCTTCGGGTAGAAGAACACGACCTTCCACATTCCCTGGTACTTGTCCAGAGATACCTGCTCGAAGTAGTCCTCCGGCTGGTTAGCGTTAACGTCGTGGAGGTCACCGCCCTTCAGTGCGGTCAACTCGAACTCTGGGAACTTCTCGCCAACGGTCAGGATAGGCATTAAAGGCTCAACTCCTTATAGTGTCACAACAATGCATAACTGTGATGCAAATCTCTACGACCACACGTCAATCTGCCTTTTAGCAGGTACGCGGTCGCTCACCTGCCAAGTATGCCACGGAAGGCTTCGCGCGTCAATAGGACCGACGAATTAGAAGTGTTACAGTTATAGGCATGAACAATAAGGAGTATCGTCCGACCCTCGCCCAGTTGCGCACCTTCGTCACGATCGCAGAGAACAAGCACTTTGGCTCCGCGGCCGCCAAGCTCGATATCTCCCAGCCTTCGCTCTCCCAAGCCCTCGTCGCGCTCGAGCAAGGACTGGGAGTGCAGCTCATTGAACGCTCCACCCGCAAGGTCATCGTGACGTCCACCGGCGAGATGCTCCTGCCCTATGCAAAGGCGGCCCTCGAAGCCTCCGATGCCTTCCTGAGCCAAGCCCGCGGCGCCAACGGCACACTCACCGGTCCCCTCACCATCGGCATCATCCCGACCATCGCGCCCTATATCTTGCCGGGTCTGTTGCGATCCATCGATGATGCTTACCCCGATTTGGAGCCCCGCTTCGTCGAGGAGCAAACCCAGCATCTTCTGAGTAAGCTGCGCGAAGGAAACCTTGACTTAGCCGTTGCTGCACTACCCACTGAGGCTCCCGGCATGGTGGAGATCCCTCTCTACACCGAGGCCTTCACCGCAGTAACTCCAGCGGCGCATCCACTCGCAGGGCGCGATGACCTCACGCTGTCGGAGCTCGAGCATCTCGATTTGCTCTTGCTTGATGACGGCCACTGCCTCCGCGACCAAGTCCTCGACCTGTGCCGCCGCGCGAAAGTGAACCCCTCCGAGGCCACCAACGCCGTCACGCGCGCCTCGTCATTGACCACTATTTTGCAGCTTGTCATGGGAAACCTCGGCGCCACACTCGTACCTGAATCCGCACTCGTTACGGAATGCCAGAACCCGCAGCTTGCCGTTGCTCGCTTTGCCCCTTCGGTAACAGCAGAGCGCCAGGTGGGGCTCGTTTTTCGCTCCTCTGCCGCCCGCGCCGATGAATACCGCACTTTCGGGACACTGGTCACCAGCGCATTTGAGGACGCCGTCGAGCGCTCTCGGGACCTCTTTTCGTCTCCCTAGTCAGCTCCCTCTGATCAACACGCGTGCCCCAGCGCGACACTCAAAACGCCAAAGCCGCCACTGACCGGCCTCCTTGTCTAGGCCCTCCTCTGTGAAAGGGCTATCCGAAGAGGACAGTCAGGGCGGCGGCGCGCGTTAAATGCGCTACGTGTGGCCTTTAGTGTTTAGGCTGCGGGGGCATAACGCCCTTGACACTGGCGGCACAGGTGCGCGGTTGCCAGCTGCATAGCCGGTGCGATGACTACCAGCGCCAAGCCCAACGTGATGAAGGACGCGGCAAACATGAGAGCCGTAAGAACGATGAACAGCAGGATGTGGCTGTAATTCTGTTTGCCTAGCTTGAGCCCCTGCGAGAACGCCTCACCGATTGAGGAGGTATCCGCTGCCAACCAGGGCATGAGGGTAAAGAAGGGCTGGATGAATAGCCCGATCAGCATGAGCACGGCGAGAATACCGAAGATGGAACCGACGAGCGCGAGAATCTCCCCGTCTCCGAGGTTCTCGACGTTCTGCATATCCATTGCAGAGGCCCCGCCGAAGCCCACAGCAAACACAATGACGACAACAATAACGAGGGCTATAGCGCCAAGAATACCCAGGACCAGGTTCACCACAAGCGGCGACACCCAGCGAACACCTTGGAAAAGAGTGCCCCACGTGGGGCTTGGCTTATCGATCTCGCGATAGGCCAAGCGGTACACAATCAAAGAGATAACGATGGAGAGTATAGACACGGCAAAGGAGAAGAAGCTCACCATGACGCTCGCGCCCGTACCATCGGCGTTCTGCTCGCCAACGCTGATGCCAATTTGTGGAATAACCTGAATAAAGAACACCACGACAGCACCCAGCACCCACAGCATCGCATTACCCAGCGCAGCCTTGAAGCCCCATTTGATCGCCTCTAGGGCGCTGACTGGGCCCGTGTAGGCAGGGCCGGCGCCCGGACCAGGGCCCTCATATCCGGAATCGCCTCCGTAGCTTGCCCCGGCGTATCCCGGCTGACCGGCGTTGTAGGCGCCATAGGAATTGCCACCATAGGGCTGAGCGCCGTAGGACTCGCCACCGTAATTGCCATAACTGCCGGACTGGCCGAAGCCAGCCTGATCCTCTGGGTGCGTGGTGGGTTCATACCGCGGCAGGCCGCCATTGTTTCCCGAGGAGTTATTGGCGTTGTTTCCCGGATTGTTGCCGAACCCGCCGTGGGAGCCGTTGTCATCCGGTTTCGGATCAAAAGGATTGGTCATACACTTCTGCCCTTCTGTAATCTCTTTTCACACAGTCACCACAAGAGTACCAATTTCTCCACCTCGACCTGTGAGCGAAAAGCACTTCCGAGTAGACTTCTAGGTCGACTATGACTGCTACTCGCGAAGACCTCTACAACGCCCTCACGACAGTTTCCTTGAGTGATGAGCGTGCTTTCCGCCGCCGCCTCCGCAAGGCTCGCTCCCCCAAAGCGCTTGCAGCTATCGGGGCTGATATTGCATCTGCCCAGGAAAAAGTGAGCGCCATCGACGTAAACGTGCCGTCGATTTCCTACCCCGAGCAGCTTCCCGTTACCGGACGGCGGGACGATATCGCCGAGGCCATCGAGAATAATCAGGTGGTCATCATTGCCGGCGAGACTGGTTCGGGCAAGACCACTCAAATTCCCAAAATTTGTCTAGAGCTCGGCCGTGGACGCCGGGGTCTCATCGGCCATACCCAGCCGCGACGACTCGCAGCACGGACCGTCGCCGAGCGCATTGCGGAGGAACTCGGCCAATCAATCGGGGACTCCGTTGGCTACGCCATCAGGTTCGATGACCGTGTCTCCTCGACCACAGCCGTGAAGCTCATGACCGACGGCATCCTGCTGGCGGAAATGCAACGCGACCGCTTCCTCAACGCCTACGACACGATCATTATTGATGAGGCCCACGAGCGGTCCCTCAATATCGATTTTCTCCTCGGCTATCTCAAGAGGCTGCTTCCCAAGCGTCCGGATCTCAAGGTCATTATCACCTCCGCGACGATCGATCCGGAGCGTTTCGCCGAACACTTCGCTGACGCTGAAGGGAAGCCCGCGCCGATCATCGAAGTGTCCGGGCGCACCTACCCGGTAGAAATCCGCTACCGTCCCCTCGAAGTCGAGTCAGGGGGAAAGACCATTGACCTCGATCCACTGGACGCCCTGTGTGAAGCCATCGAGGAGCTCATGGCGGAAGGCGAAGGAGATATCCTGTGCTTCTTCCCAGGCGAGCGCGATATCCGCGATGCAATGGAAGCGATTGAGGGGCGTCATTGGCGCAACGTGGAAGTCACTCCGCTCTTTGGGCGCCTGTCCAACCAGGAGCAGCATCGCGTTTTCCGCTCACACAAGGGGCGCCGCATCGTGCTCTCCACCAACATCGCCGAAACCTCCCTGACGGTGCCGGGCATTCGCTATGTCGTGGATACCGGAACCGCACGTATCTCGCGCTACTCCACCCGCACTAAGGTGCAGCGATTGCCCATCGAGCCGATTTCCCAAGCCAGCGCTAACCAGCGCTCAGGCCGGTGTGGTCGCGTGGCCGATGGCATTGCTATCCGTCTGTATAGCGAGCAGGATTTCCTCTCCCGGCCGGAGTTTACCGACCCTGAGATTCTGCGCACTAACCTAGCCAGCGTTATTCTCCAAATGATTTCGCTGCGCCTCGGCGACATCGCTGATTTCCCCTTCGTCCAGGCCCCAGAGCCCAAAGCCGTGCGTGACGGCCTGCTCCTCCTCCACGAGCTGGGCGCACTCGAGGGCAAGGAGAAAGACGGGCTACCGGTGCTGACACGCATTGGGCGGGATCTTGCCCGCATCCCGGTAGATCCGCGCATGGCTCGCATGCTCGTTGAAGCCAACACCTCCGGATGCCTGCACGACGTCATGGTCATCGTTGCCGCGATGACAATCCAGGATGTGCGCGAGCGCCCCATCGACAAACAGGCCCAAGCCGACCAGGCCCATGCTCGCTTTAAGGACAAGTCCTCAGACTTTATGGCGATGCTCAACCTGTGGGACTTTGTCCAAGAAGCTCGCGATGAGATGAGCGGCAATGCTTTCCGCAAGCGGATGAAGGCAGACTTCTTGCATTACATGCGCATCCGCGAGTGGTTTGATCTGGTTCGACAACTCAGGGATGTCGCTAAGCAGCTCGGTTGGACGGCCCAGGAGAGCACCGAGCGCCGAGCGGATGACATCCACATGTCCCTGCTGTCTGGCTTGCTGTCCAATATCGGCGCACGCGATGGAAACTCTAAGGAGTTCATTGGCGCACGAAATACCCGCTTCCTCATCTTCCCCGGTTCAGCACTAGCAAAGAAACCGCCAGAATTTCTCATGGCGGCTGAGCTGGTGGAGACCTCACGTTTGTGGGCCCGCGACGTAGCGGCCATCGACCCCGCTTGGGTAGAAAAGCTGGCCAAGAACCTGCTCAAGCACAACTATTCGGACCCGACGTGGTCGCGCAAGCGGGGCTCCGCGGTAGTCACCCAGCGCTCGACCCTCTACGGAGTCACCGTGGTGGCCGATCGAACCGTTCCCTACCATCGCGTCGATCCCGTTGCGGCACGTGACATGTTCATCCGCAATGCGCTTGTCGACGGCGACTGGACCACCCACCATAACTTCTTCCACGACAACAAGCGCAAGCTTGCCGAGGCTTCCGAATACGAAGAAAAAGCACGGCGCCGCGGTCTCGTTGTAGACGAGGACACGCTTTTCGACTTCTACGATCAGCGCATCCCGGAATCTGTGACCACTGCCCGACACTTCGACTCGTGGTGGAAGAAACAGAAAAACAAGCATTCTCTGGACTTCGACCCAGAAGCACTCCTCGAGGATGACCACGATGTCACTGAGGACGCCTTCCCGGATCGGTGGTTGAAGGGAAGCATCGATTACGACCTGTCCTATAAGTTCGAGCCAGGTGACCCGCTTGACGGCGTCACGCTCAGGGTTCCCGTTCCACTGCTGGCCGGATTGGATACTGAGGGATTCGACTGGCTCGTGCCGGGCCTGCGTCTAGAGCTTGTCACTGAGCTGATCCGCTCGCTACCGAAAGCGCTGCGCCGTACTGTGGTTCCGGCCCCCGAGTTCGCTGAGCGGGCCTTGCCCAAGCTCCTTCCCTATGAAGGAGCGCTCATCGACCAGCTCGCAGCTGTGTTACGGGACATGGGCGGCCAGGGCATCAACGCGGCTGACTTCCGCCCTGATCAGCTCCCGCCCCATTTGCGCATGAACTATGCCGCAGTGGACAAGCGGGGCAAGATCATCGATTCCGATCGCGATTTGAAGGCGCTCGTGCAACGCCAAGCCGGGCATATCTCGTCCTCCGTGTCGCGCGTCGGCCGCGCCGCCGAATCCGCTTCCGTCAAGGAATGGTCGGAAGACACGCTGGGCGCTATCGATGAGGAAGTGACCACGGTGGTTGATGGGCATGAGGTCACCGCTTATCCTGCACTTGTCGCTACGAAGGAGGGCGTGGCGCTGAAGGTGCATCCAACCAAGGCGGCTGCCGACGCCTCCATGATCACCACCACCCTGACGCTGCTACTCCGAGAGATTTCCGTAAACACGCAGCATATGGTCAAGGGCCTGCCCCTGCAGCAGCGGGTTGCTGTCGACGCCTACCCGCACGGCGGGGCCGAAGGTCTCGTCAACGATGCTCGGGTCGCCGCAGTACGCGACATCATGATGGAGAAGGGCGGGCCGGTACGAAGTCCTGGTGAATTCACCACTCTTCTCAACGCGGTTAAACCGGAGGTGCCAGGCCGCGTCCGCCAGGCGGTGGTCGCGATCGCCCCAGGCTTGGCAGAGTATTCGAACCTCAACGCTGAGCTCAATCAGTGGGAGGGGCCGGCAATCGATGATATTCGCGGTCAGCTGAAGTTCTTGTTGCCCCCGAATGCGATCACTATGCACGGCATGCAGCACCTTCGCCACCTGCCGCGTTATATCCAAGCCGCGCGCATCAGGCTCGAGGACATGAATCTAGACCCGGATCGGGATGCCGACCGCCAAGCCGATGTCGACGAAGCGAAGGCATATCTAAACAATCGTTTGCGCACGCTGCCCGCCGGCCGCGAGAAGACCCGTGAGGTCAAGGACATCTACTGGATGATCGAGGAGTTGCGCGTATCGCTCTTCGCACAACGCCTGGGTACCGCGCATGCGGTGTCCGTGCGGAGAATCCAAAAAGCCGCGGACAAGCTGCGCTAAAACGTTAGAAGCTGTCGCGGTCGCGCCGGCGCATGAGGCGAATTTCGGATTCAAAGTCGTCGGCGCTCTCAAAAGACTTGTATACCGAGGCGAAGCGAAGATAGGCCACCTCATCGAGGTCACGCAGGGGTTCCAAGATAGCGAGGCCGATATCGTTGGCGTTGACTTGTGACGATCCGTGACTGCGCACGGTTTCCTCGACCTCTTGCGCAAGCTTTTTCAAGGCATCATCGCTAACATCCCGCCCCTGGCACGCGCGCTTCACGCCGCGGATTAGCTTGTCCCGGCTGAAAGGCTCGGCCAAGCCATTACGTTTGACCACCGACAAGACAGCCTTCTCGATGGTGGTAAACCGGCCTCGGCATGCCGCACATTCGCGACGTCGGCGGATTGACGTTCCACTGTCGATCACGCGAGAGTCAATGACTCGTGACTGTTCGTTGTGACAGAACGGGCAATACACTGTGCCGTATCCTTCCTCTCGACCGCTGCGCAGACGCCTTCCGGCCCCTCGGGAAGTCTAGCGCGAAGAAACAACCGCTGTGGCTGATGCACCGCTAGCGCTAGGGGCCTCACCATCAATACTAAGACCACCCCACACGGTGCCGATAAATACCGCTGCACCGAAGACTGCTCCAAGAACATAGTTACCTACGTTCGAGCCGCTACGGCGAGGTAGGGACGCAGCACGCTGGTATGGAACTGAGGAATCCCCTATTCGATCTGTGCGCCCCTGTGTTCTATCTCTCGGCTCGAGCGTTCGAACACGCGACATACCACTTTCACGCGTTAACGCGAACGAGTGACACCGCTCAGGTTCCCACACGGCCGCGGGCGGGACGAGCACAGGACCCTTTCCGGACTTCTCGGGAGTTACTCCATGCAGAGCAGAGCTGGTATTAAGTGCAATGGCCATGACAGTTCCTTTCCAGGACTTCTTCTTCATTGTGGTGATGCCTGAAGTGTAAGAGCGAGGTTCGACATCGTCGAACACTTCCATCGACCAACCGTTCGATTTGGTCTGTATGTTCGATTTATAGCAGGCGCTCGAAAGTTTGTCCATATTCAGGCGGCGTTAGTCGAACATTTTTTCTTTACGTGCTAAAAAGGAAACGGAAACACCAATACGGCGCACGCCACGATGAGCAACCAACGAGACGTCACCGCGATGCCCACCAGCGTCCTGCACGCCTCAACCCGACGCGCTGTTTTGCGCACACCGATAGCCCTAGGAGTAAGAATGCCCCGCAAGCCGAAGCGAAGCGACCAACCTACCCTCGACTCACTTTCCGCCCGTCAGCGCCGCATCTTGGAAGTCATCCATGACGCTGTCATGCTGCGCGGGTACCCGCCAAGCATTCGTGAAATCGGCGATGCAACAGGCCTACAGTCCACGTCTTCCGTGGCCTACCAGTTGAAGCAACTAGAGGAGAAGGGCTTTCTTCGCCGCGATCCAAACAAGCCGCGCGCCGTTGATGTGCGCCACTTCCCCGGCGCCGACGATCCAAAGAAGCCAGGCCGCAAAGCCGGGCAGGCCAACACCGCAGCAGGGCAGTCCACTCCCGACGTCCCCGAGGATGCAGCAACGCCGAACTACATCCCAGTAGTCGGCCGCATCGCCGCGGGCTCTCCTATCACCGCCGAAGAAAACATCGACGGCTACTTCCCCATGCCAGGTGAGATCCTGGGAAGCGGCGAGCTTTACATGCTGCAGGTCATCGGCGACTCTATGCAGGACGCCGGAATCCTCAATGGCGATTGGGTTATTATCCGCTCCCAGTCCGTCGCCGAAGAAGGCGAATTCGTCGCTGCACTCCTCGAAGGCGAAGAAGCAACTGTAAAGGAGTTCCACCGCGATTCTTCTGGAGTGTGGCTCCTCCCCCACAACGACGCCTACGCTCCCATCAAGGGCGATGAGGCCGAAATCATGGGCAAGGTTGTATCGGTGTTCCGCAAGCTTTAGGCACCCCTAAGCCACAGCTATCCCTCCCCCAACCGGTTGCCCACGCCACCGCTTATTTCCACTCGGTGCGGGCGAACTGGACGGAGGGATTTTTTCTTTTTACCCCCTTGTGTGTGTACATGTCCGAATCGCGCCGTTTAAGCGTCCGACATCACACATTTGCAAACATGCAGTATAAACATTGTTTTTCTCGCACGTTTGCCGCCAGCAATGTGAGCTTTTATTTGTTTGGTTCCGTTTTGTTCGCATTCAGTGGGACAATAGAAGCATCGCCGCAACATTCGTTGCTCTCTTCGCTCACATGCCCCGGCCCCACTTATTATCACCGCCGGGCGCAGCGACTACCACAGGCAAACTTCACTGGGAGGAACTATGTACGCAGAAGAGCGTCGCCGACAAATTGCGTCATTGACCGCCGTCGAAGGCCGAGTCAATGTCACTGAGCTTTCCGAACGCTTCGATGTTACCGCTGAGACGATTCGCCGAGACCTCGCGGTCTTGGACCGGGAAGGAGTTGTCCACCGCGTTCATGGCGGTGCAGTTGCTTCCCAATCATTTCAGACTGCAGAATTTACACTCGACACTCGTCAGCGTTCCGCCACGGGCGCGAAAATGGCTATCGCCCGCGCCGCACTAGAGCAGCTTCCCGACGGAGGCAGTATCTTCATCGACGCTGGAACTACCACCAACGCCCTCGCTGACCTCATCGGACAGCGCTATTCTGCTGGCCAGTTCAGTATTGTGTCGAATAGCCTACCGATCGCCCTCTCGTTGGCCAGCAATGGTGTTTCCGAGGTGCAGCTCCTAGGCGGCACGGTGCGCGCGATCACCCAGGCCGTCGTCGGCGATACCGCCCTTCGCACCATGGCGCTGATGCGCGCAGATGTTGCTTTCATCGGCACTAACGCCCTGACCATCGACCATGGGCTATCCACGGCGGACTCACAGGAAGCAGCTATCAAGTCGGCCTTTGTTACCAACGCGCATCGCGTCGTCGTCTTGTGTGACTCGTCGAAGCTCGGCAACGACTATCTGGTCAGCTTTGCCTCGCTCGATGAGATTGATGTCGTCATTACGGACGCCGCTGCTCCAGCCGCCTACGTCGAAACCCTGCGCGAGCACGGTATCGACGTGATTATCGCTTCGGAGAAGTAGGCGGTTTCACCCCAAGACCGCGTAAGGGAGGTGTGGTTCCCCGAGGGGCCTCTCGGGGAACCACACCTCCCTGTTTCAGCAGCAGCCTAAACCAAGCTAGAGCTACGAGGCAGTCTGGTATTCCTCCAGCAGCGCAATCACTGCGGATCGCGCATCCGCTGGGCTTTCGGCGTTGATAGCCGCCTCCGCCATCTTCTGGCACTGCTCAAGTGTGAGCTCAGCCAGTTGTGCACCAACGCCCGCAACTGCGGTCGACGCCGCGGACAGTGAGGTGACGCCAAGGCCAGTCAGCACGCAAGCGAGCATGGGATCGGCGGCGGCCTCACCACAGACACCAACCGGCACATTGTTATCGCGACCCACCACGCACGTGTGCTGGATCAAACGCAGCACGGCCGGCTGCCACGGATCGGTCAGGTAGGCCAGCTGCGGTGACAGGCGGTCCGCGGCCATCGTGTACTGAGTCAAGTCATTGGTACCGATGGACACAAAGTCGAGGTGCGGCATGATGGTATCGGCCATCAGGGCCGCTGCAGGCACCTCAATCATCGCGCCGGCGATGAGCCCACGCTCACGGCATAGTTCGGCAAACCACTTCGCCTCTACTGCCGTGGCCACCATGGGCGCCATGACCCAAGTGGTAGCACCATCAGCACGCTTTTCGGCGGCCTGTGCGATGGCGTCGAGCTGACGGGTGAGAAGCGCCTCGTTGTTTCGGGCGATGCGCAGGCCGCGCACACCCAAGGCTGGGTTCTCCTCAGAGTCCAACGTGGCGTAGGAAATCGGCTTATCCGATCCGGCGTCGAGCGTTCGAACGACGACCTTGGATTCGGGGAAAGCGTTGAATACCTTGCCGTAGATGCGTGCCTGCTCCTCCACTGTCGGTTCTTCGCTGGCAGAGAGGAAGGAAAGCTCCGTGCGGTACAGGCCGATCCCCTCTGCCTGCGAATCCGAGGCGATGCGAGCCGCGTTCCCGTCGGCCACGTTGGCCAACAGCTGCACGCGATGACCGTCCTTGGTCTGGGCAGGGCCACGCCACTCGGCCACCCGCGCTGCCTTCTCGCGGTATTCTTCTACCGCCTTGAGGGAGGTAGCGCGATCCGCGCCCAGCGCCACGGTGCCCATCGAACCGTCTACGAAGATCTGGGTTCCCGCTTCAATCGAGCGGAGATCAGCGCCAACTGCGACGATGCACGGAAGGTCCAGCTGGCGGGCGATGATTGCAGTATGGCTCGTCGGCCCGCCGAGCTCGGTGACCAGTGCCTTGATATGCGCAATGTCCAAGGTAGCGGTATCCGCTGGAGCGAGGTCATCCGCCAGCAGTACCGCCTCGCCTTCGACCATGGGCAGGCCCGGTTCCTGTTCACCGCGTAGCTGTGCAATCACGCGATCGCGCACATCCTTAAGGTCGGTTGTGCGCTCTGCCATCACGCCGCCGGCGGCCTCAAACATGGTGACGAACCTGTCCGTTGCTCCAACGACCGCATACTCAGCGTTCTTGCCGCTACGAATACCCTTGCGTACAGCCTTGTGCCAGCCTCGGTCCTTCACCATTCCGGCGGTAGCACCGAGAACCTCAGCAGCCTGGCCTTCGGCCCCAGCTGCCCGCTGCTCAAGGCGGCTGGCAACAATGTCCGCCGCTTCGAGGAAGCGATCGTACTCAGCATCACGCTGCTCCTCCGGCACGGCTTCTCCCGCCGTGGGCAGTTCTGGGCGTGGGCGGACCCACACCGCCTCAGCGTATGCAACGCCGGCGACGACGCCGGTGCCTTTAATGGTGGATGGGGATGCGTTTTCCATGACACATATCCTTACGGAGACGATGTTTTCTCTATCCAGATCATCACAAGTCGGTCAAAAATGCAACGAAAACCACAGTGATTCCGTTGACATTCGGACACATACGGGCAATAATCAACATTAAGCAACATTAGTTTCACGCTGACCACGGGCAATCTGCACCGAAGTTCTTGTTCGAGCCGCCGCGGCGCTTTTGCCCCAATATACGCACTCCGCGAAAGGGGACATTGTCCACGATGATCCTTACTTTGACCCCCAACCCGAGCATCGACGCCACAGTGCGCCTGAACGAGGCGCTCGAACCCGGTGCTGTCCACCGCGCCGAGTCTGTCTCCAGCGTTGCTGGCGGTAAAGGCGTCAACGTTACGCATGCCGTAACGCTCGCCAACGTCGACAGCTTGGCGCTGCTCCCCGCCGCCCCCGCTGATCCTTTCTTGGCCCTTGCTGATGACGCGTCCATCCCCGTACATGCAGTACACACGGCCGGCGCGGTGCGCACCAATACCACTCTGACCGAGCCAGACGGCCGGACGACCAAACTCAACGGTCCCGGCCCCACGCTCGATGAGTCAGTTCAGCAAGACGTGGCACAGGCCGTTGCTGAACACTGCGCCAACGCCGAGTGGATCGTCATGGCAGGCTCCCTGCCCAAGGGGGTTCCCACCGACTGGTACACGCAGCTCATCACTGTCGCTCGCGAGGCGAACCCCAACATCCGTGTAGCCGTCGACACCTCCGATGCCCCTATGGTGGCTCTCGGGGAGAACCTCGAGGTAGCCAGCCCCGATCTCATCAAGCCCAATGGCCTTGAGCTTGGCCAGCTAGCCAACGTTGATGGCCAGGCCCTCGAAGCTGCCGCAGAGAACGGTGATTTCAGCGGTGTGGTCGAGGCCGCGAGGGTCGTCGTCAAGCGCGGCATTCCCGAGGTTCTCGTCACCCTAGGTGGCGCTGGCGCAGTCCTGGTCACCGCCGATGAAGCGTGGGCCGCTACTCCCCCGCCCATTACCCTGCGCTCCACCGTGGGTGCCGGTGATTCTTCGCTCTCCGGCTATATCCTCGCCCGCCGCAGCGGTGCCTCCTACCCCGAAGCGTTGCGCCAGGCCGTGGCCTACGGCTCGGCTGCCGCAGCGCTCCCAGGAACCCAAATACCAACCCCTGAAGAACTCGATATTGAACACACGACGGTTCAGGCCGTCACCGACCTTTAGCAGTACTGAGGAGTACTTACCCGATGTCATCAGAACTCATCACCACCGACCTTGTGGCGCTCGACGCCGACTTCGGTGGCAGCATCGAATCAGTCATTACCAACCTGGCCACGCTTGTCCATGACACCGGCCGCGCCACCTCCATCGAAGAGCTGGCCGGCCCCGCCATCGAGCGTGAAGCCAAGGCCGGCACCGGTGTTCCCGGCGGGGTTGCCATCCCGCACTGCCGCTCCGCCGCAGTGTCTGAACCCACCTTGGCCTTCGCCCGCCTCTCGCGCGGCGTGGACTTTTCCGGCCCCGATGGTGACGCCCACCTGGTATTCCTCATTGCTGCCCCGGAAGGTGGCGGTAAAGCACACCTGAAGATCCTCTCCAAGCTTGCCCGCGCGCTGGTGAAGAAGGACTTCCTGGAGGCTCTGCGCACCGCGCAGACCAAGGAGGAAATCGTCTCCCTGGTACTCGACGTGGTTAACGCCGAAAAGCCGAAGAAGGCTGCGGCTAACGAATCAGCATCCCCTGCAGGTGCGAGTGCAGCGGCTACGGCTCCTGCTTCGAGCAAGGCTGCAGATTCAAAGAAGACCCGCATCGTCGCCGTCACCGCGTGCCCGACCGGCATTGCCCACACATACATGGCGGCCGACGCCCTCACCCAGACCGCCGAGGAGCGCGACGATGTCGAGCTCACCGTAGAGACCCAGGGTTCCTCCAACAACACCGCTGTTTCGGCAGACACCATCGCGGCTGCCGACGCCGTCATTTTCGCCACCGACGTCGGCGTTCGCGACCGGGAGCGCTTCGCCGGCAAGCCCGTCATCGAATCGGGCGTTAAGCGCGCCATCAACGAACCGGGCGTGATGCTCGATGAGGCCATCGCCGCGTCGAAGAATCCCAATGCGCACAAGGTGGCAGGCACGGCAGGCGCAGCCTCCTCTAGTTCCGCGGAAGAAGGCGAAGGACTGGGCTGGGGCAAGCGCATTCAGCAGGCCATCATGACCGGCGTGTCCTACATGGTGCCCTTCGTCGCCGCCGGCGGCCTCCTCTTGGCCTTGGGCTTCCTCTTCGGCGGTTACGACATGGCCAACGGATGGCAGGCCATCACTACTGATTACTCCCTGACCAACCTGCCGGGCCATGACGTCATGGTTGATGGCGAAATGATGACCTTCCAGAAGGCAGGATTCGCCCTATACATCGGCGCCGTGCTCTTCGCGATTGGTCAAGCATCGATGGGATTCATCGTCGCAGCGCTCTCCGGCTACATCGCCTTCGCACTGGCAGGCCGCCCGGGCATCGCGCCGGGCTTCGCCGGCGGTGCTATTGCTGTTACCTTGGGCGCCGGCTTCATCGGTGGTCTGGTCACCGGTCTCATCGCTGGCTTCGTTGCGATGTGGATTGGCAAGTGGAAGGTCCCGCGCTGGATCGGCTCCCTCATGCCTGTGGTCATCATCCCGCTGCTCGCCACGATGATTACTGGCCTGCTCATGTATCTGCTTCTCGGTGCCCCGCTGGCCGCCATCATGAACGGTCTGCAGAACTGGCTGGCCTCCATGTCTGGCTCCTCAGCAGTGCTTCTGGGCATCATCCTCGGTCTCATGATGTGCTCCGACCTGGGTGGCCCAGTCAACAAGGCTGCTTACCTCTTCGCTACTGCTGGCCTGTCCACGGGTGATGAGGCTTCCATGAAAATCATGGCCGCCGTTATGGCCTCCGGCATGGTTCCGCCGATTGCGCTGTCCATCGCTACCTTCGTACGCAAGAACCTGTTCACGCCCGCGGAGCAGGAGAACGGCAAGTCGGCCTGGCTGCTGGGTCTGTCCTTCGTTTCCGAGGGCGCTATCCCGTTCGCTGCTGCCGACCCGCTGCGCGTCATCCCTTCGATGATGCTCGGTGGCGCAGTAACTGGTGCGCTGTCGATGTCCCTGGACGTCATGTCTCGCGCCCCGCACGGCGGAATCTTCGTTATCTTCGCTATCGAACCTGCGTGGGCCTACTTTGTGGCTATCCTTGCCGGCGTCATCGTCTCCGCCATTGCAGTCATCGCGATGAAGCAATTCTGGCCGAACAAGGCTGCTGAAGAAGCTGCTGCGAAGGCAGACAAAGCCAAGGCTGCCGCCTAGCGCTTAAGCCGCGTACACTTGTAAGCACGAAATACCGTAATTCGAAAGGATTATCATCATGGCTTCTAAGACCGTCAAGGTTGGCTCCTCCGTCGGACTGCACGCACGTCCGGCCTCCATCATCGCTGACGCCGCCGCTGAGTTCGATGAGGACATCTTCCTCACCCTCGTTGGCGATGAGGACGAGGATGAGACCGATGCCGCTTCTTCCCTCATGATCATGGCTCTCGGCGCCGAGCAGGGCGACGAAGTCACCGTGACCTCCGAGAACGAGGCCGCTGTGGAGAAGATCGCCGGTCTCATCGAGCAGGACCTCGACGCTTCCTAAAGCACTTTCCGTTTATAGAACGGCAGAGCTCCCGCTTCCCTCTTGTACTGAGGGTAGCGGGAGCTTTCTGTTGCTTGGTTGTCTAGCACAAGGTTCTAGTCATCAGGCTCTACTCAAACGGTTCTGTTGGGGGCAAGGAAACCATATAGAGGTGCCTAGAAGGTTCATTTGACCTCAGGAGAACCTTCTGACCCAAACCGTTTGAATGGAACCATGTGTATGCGCGTCTTCATGCCGCAGAGGGACCGAAGCAAACGCACCTTATACAGATTTCTGCACGCAATCACCTGGGGTTTGCGTAAATACGCGTCCAGATGGTGCCTTTACTCCGGTCCCTTATCCTCGCTAGTCGGCGTAAGCGCCTCTAGTACTTCGCGCCGCGGCCCTCACCAATGGTGCCGTAGAGCTTCTTCATCACCGGGTAGAGCACGATGATGCCGACAGAGCCCCAGGCAATACCTTCCAGCGTCACGCCGAAGACGTCGAGAGTGAGGTTGCCAATACCCGCGATGAGCGCCACCGCCGCCGCCGTGAGGTTAACCGGGTTGTTGAAGTTGACCTTGTTGTCCATCCAGATGCGCACGCCGAGCATGCCGATGAGGCCGTAGAGGACGATGCAAGCGCCGCCCAGCACGCCGGTGGGAATGGTGAAGATGAGCGCGCCGAACTTCGGGATGAAGGCCAGAGCTATGGCGGTGATAGCAGCGACCCAGTAGGCGGCCGTGGAGTAGACGCGGGTCGCGGCCATAACGCCGATATTCTCCGCGTAGGTTGTGGTGCCGGAGCCGCCGAAACCACCAGCCAAGGAGGTAGCGAGGCCGTCGGCGATGAGGGCGTCGCCGGCCAGATCATCGAGATCGCGCTTGGTCATCTCAGAGACTGCCTTAACGTGACCGACGTTTTCCGCAATCAGCACCACCAGCACTGGAAGTGCTGCCGCGATGGCGGAGACGTGAAACTCCGGCGCATGGAACTGCGGGAAGCCAATCCAGGCTGCTTCGCGGATGGACTCCACGGCCCCCTCGCCCAGGTTGCCCGTGGCCGCCGCGAAAGCCCAGCCGACGACGACACCGATAAGAATCGACAGACGCGAAACCATGCCGCGACCGGCCACGGTGGCCAGGATGATGACCGCCAGCGTCACCGTGGCAACTAGAGGCTGGCTCGAATAATTGCTGGCAGCATTGGGTGCCAAGTTAAGGCCGATCAGTGCCACAATGGCGCCGGTTACGGCCGGCGGCATGACGGCGTCAAGAACCTTGCGGCCCGCTGCCTTCACCGCGAAACCAATGGCTACCAAGACCAGGCCAGTTACTAAGACAGAACCTGCCTGCGCGCCAATGCCATACTGCTGGGAGGCGCTCAGCGGTGCAATGAACGCGAAGGAGGAGCCCAGGTAGGAAGGCAGGCGGTTGCGGGTAATCAGGAGGAATAGGATTGTTCCCAAGCCTGAAAACAGCAGCGTGGTATTGACCGGGAATCCGGTCAGGGTGGGCACCAGCAGGGTCGCGCCGAACATGGCCACCACGTGCTGCATGCCGATGCCGATAGTGCGGCCCCAGCTCAATCGTTCTTCGGGTGCGACAACCGCGCCCGGCTTAATCGTTTTTCCGTCCCCGTGGACGGCCCAGCCAAAATTACTCACGAACCATAATTATGGCTCACGGGAGCACCGAAACCTAAGCGTCCTCACCAATCACGCGAAATTCGCTGAGTTCGGCGGCGATGGAGGCGGGCAGGCGGACGTCGACAAGCGTGCCCTCCCCCGTGTACTCCTCGCCGCGCACCGTACCCTGAGTATGGATGCGATCGACCACGTCCCCGCGAGTAAACGGAATGAGCAACTGCACATGCTCGTCCTGAGAATTGAGGAAGAGCTCCACGCGCGTGGTGAGCTCCTCGATGCCCTCCCCCGTCTTGGCGGAGACATACACCACGTTGTCACGGTCGAGGGCGTGGCGAAGCTCCGCCAGCACCAGCGGATCGGCCTGGTCTATCTTGTTGATGACGATGATCTCCGGCGGGGCCTCCTCGCCGGTTTCCTTCACGATGTCATAGATGACCGCATTAACCGCCTCAATTTGCTTCAGCGGGAAAGGATCTGAGCCGTCCACGACGTGCAGCATCAAGTCTGCTGCGAGGACCTCCTCCAAGGTGGACTTGAAGGCCTCCACCAACTGTGTGGGAAGGTGGCGGACGAAACCAACGGTATCGGTGAACACGACCTGGCGGCCATCAGCAAGCTCGGCGCGCCGGGTGGTGGGGTCCAAGGTAGCGAACAGCGCATCCTCCACCAGCACGCCAGCGCCCGTCATTGCGTTGATGAGCGAAGACTTACCAGCGTTGGTGTAGCCGGCGATCGCAATCTGCGGGATCGTCGATGACGCACGGCGCGAGCGCTTAATCTCACGCGCCGTCTTCATCGCCTTAAGCTCCTTCCGCAGCAGCGCCATCTGCGTGCGGATACGCCGACGGTCCGTCTCAATCTTGGTTTCACCGGGGCCGCGCAGACCGACGCCGCCGTTGGAACCAGCACGGCCGCCCGCCTGGCGCGAGAGGTTGCCGCCCCAACCACGGGTATGCGTATAGAGGTATTCCAACTGCGCGAGCGAGACTTGGGCTTTGCCTTCCTTGGACTTGGCGTGCTGCGCAAAAATATCCAAGATGAGCATGGTGCGGTCGATAACTTTGGTGTTGAGAGCGCGTTCCAAGGCAGAGAGCTGGCCGGGGGTTAGCTCGCCGTCGCACACCACGGTATCCGCGCCAGTGGCAGCCACGATATCCTTGAGCTCGTTCACTTTGCCGGAGCCGATATAGGTACCCGGGTCCGGCTTATCGCGCTTTTGATACAGGGCTTCTACTACTTCGGCTCCCGCGGTTTCCGTGAGCGCCGCGAGCTCCGACATCGTGGCCTCAACCTCGGCCACGGTGCCTTCAGTCCACACTCCTACGAGGACTACTTGTTCAAGGCGCAGCTTGCGGTACTCCACTTCGTAGCCGTCGGTGGTGTCTTCTGCGCGAATGGTGGTCTCGCGGGTTACTCGGCGGAAGGCGTTGCGCTCAGCTAGGTCGAGATCACCGGTAGTCGGCTCCGGTGAGGTGGGCGCGGGCTCACCAAAAGCCTGCGCGAGGAGATCATCATGGGTTTCTTTTGTCATATGCTTTCTATTCTTGCACGTCACGCCTCTTAACAGGGAATCTCCGTTGCACACGACCTTGTGCCGATCCCGGCGGCAAGGCTCACCGACAACATTTTTGAGTCATCGCGGCGCCAGATACAATGGGCCGCATGACCGTCAAAGAGACCACTCACCCAGAGATGCAGGCCATTGGCCTCAACTACGAGCGCTGGCAGGACGCCGTCGAAGCAGCCATTTCGACCAACCAGCTGGCAGTCACGGGGGAGGTTCGCGGAGGACAACTCATTCAGTTCTCGGATCCTTCCGGGGCGCAACTCAATATCCTTGCCGTCGAACCTTTCGCCACCTTCATTGGGTTTGAGGGCGTCACCCAAGGCTTCGCCCACGTCTCTATGATCAACGATGTCTTGGCTTACCTGGACATCATCGATCCTTTCGGAAACGTTCTCGCGCAAGCGACGGCGAACTTGGCGCAGGGCCCGCTCTTGGCTGATGAGGACACCCAGCAGTGGCAGCAGGTAGAGCTTACTGCGATGGGTCTCGATGTCACCGCGTTCGACAACGCAGATGCCTACGAAGCCGAGAAGGGCACCTACCCAGCCACGTTTGAATCCACCGGTGCGGCAGTTGTTGCGGCCGGTTCCGGCGCCGAATCCCCTACCCCGGGCTGCACTTTTTCCGCTCGGGTTATGGAGTCCGAGTGGCGCCACAACCAGCTCACCGGTGAGCGCTTCATGCACCTCGTCATGGATGGCACCTTCCCCTTCGATCTGTGTCTGCCGGAGAGCTTTGGCGAGCTGCCGCCGAAGGATTCCGTGCTTGCGGGTTCGGCGATGCTGACCGCCTCTATCGCGCTACCCACCGGCGGCTGTGGCAGCGACGGCGGCTGCGCCTGCGGCTCTGGAGGCTGCGGCGGCCACTAGGCATACCGTAGAGTCGTAAGCATGAGTTTTTCCGCATCTCAGCGTCAGGGTTTTGCCCTGCTCCTTGCCGGGGTTACCGCTACGGTACTGGTTCTGACGCTGAAGCTGCCGGGAGTTATTCTCGCTATCTTTATCTGCGGGGCGCTATGGCTGTTTGTCGGCGCCCGCCCCGATGCCTCGGAACATGCGGCGCTGCGGGCTTCCATTGCGCTCACGGTGGAAGACATCACGGGCGTCCTCGAGGACTACGCCACATTTGCTACGAGCGACGACGCTGAAGCATTGGCGGACCGCACGCTCCACCGCCCAGCGCTTGCCGACGTCGACTGCACGAACCCCACTATCGAAGCGTTCCACTATAAAATGCATGGCGCGCAGCGTTTCTTGCGCCGCCTCGATGCGCGGGTTAACTCGCCAGATACTGGCACCAGCGAACTCGAATCCTTGCTCAAGGTGGCCGATGATCGGGCCGCCGAGCTCAAGGAGTCGTGGCTCGCTGCCCGCCGCGCCGCCTTGGCGCTAGGGACCAACTACAAAAAGGGGGACGGACGCTAAACGCCGTCCCGAAAACCCTATAGTGAGGTTTCGCCTGTGGCTACGATGCGCGAAGGCCCCGTCAGCGTAGATCCGTCCTCAGTGATTTCTACCTGGACCTCGCCGCCGGGGACGACGACGCGGACGCGGCCGGTGGTGTGGGAGGCGTCGGCAAGCGCGGCGCACGCTGCGGCCACCGTTCCGGTACCGCACGAACGTGTCTCCCCTGAGCCGCGCTCGAAGACGCGCATGTGAATCACGCCATCGTGCAGCGGAGTAACCAGCTCCACGTTGACGCCTGCCGGGAAGAAGTCAGTATCGAAGACGGGCTGCTCAAGGCGCTTCGCCGCCAAATCCTCCGCGGTCAGTCCCGGGATAACGGCCGCTAGGTGAGGGTTTCCCATATCTACCCCGAGCCCGGCGAAGCTCTCCCCCGCCATCGAAGCGGTGGAGACACCGAGCACCTGTGCAGGTCCCATCTCCACGCTGACTTCGGCTTCAGTCTCGTTGAAGGAGTGGACGGTGACCTGCTTGGCCCCAGCGCGCGTGCCGACGGTGAAAGTATCGGTGTTCACCAGCCCACGGGAGCGCACCCAATGCGCGAAAACGCGGGTACCATTGCCGCACATTTCCGCCACCGAACCGTCCGCGTTGCGGTAGTCCATGAACCAGTCATCGGTGTTAATACCCGGCGCGAGCTCATCGATTTCTCCAGAGGCGAGCAAGTCACCTGCACGTATGACGCGCAAGACGCCGTCGGCGCCGATCCCTGCGCGGCGATCACACAGTGCCACTACCTTTTCCGGCGGTAGCGACTCGGTTCCTTCCACAATGACGAAGTCGTTTTCCGTTCCGTGGCCTTTAGCAAACTTCATAGGAGTAGAGTCTAACTCTCTTCGAGGACACGCAAAGCCTGCGTTGTCGTATCAGCCGCGGCATCCAGCCAGTGGATGCGCTTATCACGGTTAAACCAGGCACGCTGGCGACGCACATAACGACGGGTTCCAGTGATGGTACGCTCCACCGCTTCTTCCCAGGTGAGCTCTCCACACTGGGCTTGGAGGACTTGGGCATAACCGATGGCCCGCCCCGCCGTCGAGTCAGCCTTCAGGCCGTGCGCCTGAAGGTTCTCGACCTCTTCGACCAACCCCTTGTCGAACATGAGGCGACTGCGCAGCTCGATTCGCGGATTCAGCCAACTGGAGTCCGTGCGCAGCCCAAGGATTCTTGTACCCCACCGGGGCGGTGCGTTCTTCGGCGGCTGGCTGGCCTTGAACGGCTTGCCCGTGAGCTCAATGACCTCCAGCGCGCGCACGGTACGGCGTGGGTCCTTGTCTTCGATGATGGCTGCGGCTGCCGGGTCCACGCTGGCAAGTTCTGCGTGCAAGGCATCGGTGCCGATCTCTTGACGCCGGGCTTCCCAGCGAGCGCGCACCTGCGCATCAGTGGGTGGGAATTGCCAGTTGTCCACGAGCGATTGGACGTAGAGCATGGATCCACCGACGAGGATCGGGGTTTTGCCACGGCCACGAATGCTGTCTATATCCGCGATGGCGGAGGACTGGTAGCGGGCTACTGACGCCGTTTCCGTCACGTCCCACACATCGAGCTGGTGGTGCGGGATACCTTCGCGCTCCTCCATCGTCAGCTTGGCCGTGCCGATGTCCATGCCCCGGTAAAGCTGCATCGAATCGACGTTGACTACTTCCCCGTCAAGCTCGTGCGCCAAGGCGACTCCGAGTGCTGATTTTCCGGAGGCCGTCGGCCCTACGACGGCAATCGGGGTTGGGCCGCTACTGAGAGTCTCTGGCATTAGCACTGCCACCCCGCCACATAGCGGCCCACGCCCAACGTCGAATCTGCAGCCCGGAGTTCTGCATGATGCGGGTGCACGCCTGCTAGCTGCGCCCACAGTGCCGTTTCGAGCACTCCCGTCGAATGGAGCAGCTCTTCGTCACAGTCTTCCTCCGCGCCGGCCAGCACGCTCTCGCACCACAGGTGAGTGTCCCGCGCACCCTCGACGAGGGCGAGCGGCGCGCGCTCTGTCAAGCCTGCAGAGCCATCAACGCACACTATTGTGAACCGTCCGGAACGCACTTCCCCTAGGGAGGCGCGGGAGTCTTCCACCGTGAAGGCGTGGTGACTGCTTTCTGCCCCGAGCGCGCTAGTGAGTACGTAGCGGGCCATGATTTCGGGCAGGTAGTTTCCGCCGCCGACGTCGACCTGGGGTGCGCCCCACGCTCTCAAACTTCCCGTGCGCTCGGTACGCCAGCGCGCATCGCGCGATCCCACGATGTCGACCTTAAGCGGTGCCCTACCGTTGACGCGTGCGGCATCACGTGCGAGCTCGCAGGCGGCGCTAAGGAGCGCGCGCGAAGCGTCATCGCTCGGTGACAGTTCTTCCGCCAAGGCCGGTGAGGCTGGCATAACCATGAGATTTTGCATCAACTCCCATCCTATAAGGTTAGTTTTTCGGGGTTAACACGCGGCTGCGCGGCGGAAACGGTAGTGTTGTGTCACATAAGTTCTGGCAGCCGTGTCGCGCGGCGCGATAATACCGAAGGTGGTTTCTTAGCATGTCCGCTATTCCTTCCCCTGGAGCCATGCCTCGCAAGGGCGCTCGTCCCGGCCCGTCTTCCTCTGCCCCGGCAGCACGTCCCGTGCAGCCCGCAAAAAACGATCCGGCCCAGTGGGGCCGCGTTGATGCTGATGGATCGGTATTCGTCAAAGCCCCCGAAGGCGAACGCAAAATCGGCGAGTGGCAGGCCGGCACCCCGGAAGAGGGCTTGGCGCACTTTGGTGCACGCTATGACGATCTGTCCACCGAGATCGAACTGCTAGAATCCCGCCTCACAGCCCATCCGGGCGATGCTGCGTCGATCAAGGCGACTGCTGCGGAACTGCGAGAGTCCCTACCTACACAGGCAGTAATTGGTGATATCGCGGCACTGGACAAGCGCCTAGCCACTATCATCGAACACTCCGTGGAAGCCGGTGAGCAAGCACAGGCTGACAAGGCTCGTCGCCGCGAAGAAGCCATTGCCAAAAAGGAAAAGCTCGCTGCCGAGGCCGAGGACATCGCCGCCAACTCGACGGAGTGGAAGGCCGCCGGCGACCGTATCCGCGCCATCTTGGAGGAATGGAAGCAGATCCGTGGCATCGACCGCCAGACGGATGATGCCCTGTGGAAGCGCTACTCTCGCGCCCGTGACTCCTTCAACCGCCGCCGCGGCTCCCACTTCGCCGAACTGGATCGCAACCGCGCGGCCGCCCGCGCCAAGAAGGAAGAGCTGGTAGAGCGCGCAGAAGCCATTAAGGACTCCACCAACTGGGGCGAAACGGCGCGCACGTACCGTGATCTCATGACGGAGTGGAAGGCTGCGGGCCGTGCCCCTCGTGAGATCGACGACAAGCTCTGGGCCCGTTTCCGCGCCGCCCAGGATCACTTCTTCAACGCCCGCAACGCCGTTAATGACGAGCGGGACAAGCAGTTCGCAGAGAACGCCGCCGCCAAGGATGCGCTCATTGCGGAATATGACTCCCTGATTGATCCCACCAAGTCGATCGACTCGGCGAAAGCCAAGCTGCGGGAGCTGCAGGAAAAGTGGGAGGAGATCGGTTTCGTTCCGCGCAACCAGGTGCGCGAGTACGAGGCCAAGATCTCGGCGCTGGAAAAGCGCGTGAGTGACGCCGAGGATTCACAATGGCGCCGGACGGACCCAGAGGCCCAGGCCCGCGTGGCCCAGTTCCAGTCCAAGGTCGATGATTTCACCGCGCAGGCAGAAGCTGCCGAGGCCAAGGGCAACACCAAGAAGGCGGAAGATCTGCGTGCCCAGGCCAAACAGTGGCAGGAATTCGCCGATGCCGCAGCGGCTGCTGTCAACGACAAGTAGCACCCTAGTCTGAGTGTTCGTTCAGATTGTCGCGCCGCCGGGTTCGGCCTCAGCTGAGCCGGCGGATTGCCTGCGTAGCTTCGTTTTCGACGCCAACCTAGCCGCCCAAGAGGCCAGCGGCGATCCCGCTGCCAGCGGTTCCCCGCGCCGTGTGCTTCAGCGCCTGCAAGGCTCCACAGAGTCTCGCACCTATCTCTTCGGGTTGACTGACTCCGCCTTGGGGCCGGCTGGTGAACTAGGTCTACCCGTTATCTCAGCGGCAGAGCCCAGCCCCGAAGTCGATTTCGATGGCTTCATCCACATCTCTCTTCCACTCTTGGAGGAAACAGAGAACGCCGATATCGAATGCGTCCTCGCCGCGGATCTCCTGCCCTTGCCTGGGGAGGATCTAGAGCCAGAGGCTCTCGACGTGACGCGAGCCCTCGCCCGCGAGGCACTCCGGATTACCCGCCAGCTGGGCCGCACGACTGCCCAGGTTGGCATACTGTACCCGCCAGACGCGGACCATACCTATGACCCAATGTCGCAGGCCTACCTTGAGCTCGGGTTTCGTCGCAAGCATGCCGAGCGCCAAATGTTCGTCGAAATAGCCCCCACTCCTCCGGTGGTTGGAGCGCAGGTGTGGCCCGACTACGACATCCCGGAAGAGCTGCTTGATGATGTCCTGCGCCTGCTCACCCTAGCCTCCACCGACGCGGTCTACGGTGACTTAAGCGTCGAGCCCATCGTGTGGACACGACAGCGCCTGAATGAAGCGCACGCACGGCTGCGCTCGCGCAAAGCGCATACGCTCCTCGTCGGCATTGTTGAACAGGGACGCGTCGTCGCACTCACCGAGCTCTCCCGCCACGGCGATGCGGACCCTGAGGTATGCGAGTGGACTCTTACCGTGACAGACCGCGAACAGCGCCGCCGTGGCCTGGCTACACGTGCCAAGCAGCATGCCCAGTATGCGGTGGCGCACCACTGGCCCGACGTCCGCCGGGCTTACTGCTCAGTTGCCCAGGCGGATCCGGCGATGAATGCGCTCTACAAGCGCCTCGGCGCGCACGTCATCTCGGCGAGCAGCGCCTACGAGTTGACCGTGGAGAACGGATAGTCGGTGTAGCCGTGCGCTCCACCCGTATAGAACGTGGTCTCATCCGGCGCAGTGACAGGAAGCTCTTCCTGCCAGCGGCGAACGAGATCTGGGTTGGAGATGGCCAACCGGCCCACGGCCACGGCATCACCGTGGTGTACTAGTTCCTCGGCTTCCGCGCGCTGGGTCACCTGTCCAAACCCCGAATTCAGGATGACACGGGTACGCCCGTTAGCACGCGCTTCGGCGCTCAGCTCAGTAATGAGCTCACCCGTAGGCGCTGCATGCAGGAAGGAGACGTAGGCCAAACCAAGGTCTGCGACAGCGCGCAGCAACCTACCATAGGTGGCACGCACATCCGCAGCGTCGGTTTCCTCAATGCCCTGAATATTGTGCTGCGGGGACAGGCGCAGCGCTACGCGGTCGGCTCCGATCTCCTTCGCCACGGCACGCAGGATCTCTACTACCAGGCGGTAGCGCTTCTCCGGGGTTCCGCCGTAGGCATCCTCTCGGTGATTCGAGCTCGGAGAAAGGAACCGGTGCAGCAGATAACCGTTCGCACCATGAAGCTCCACGCCATCCATCCCCGCATCGATGGCATTGCGGGCAGCTTGGCGGAACTCATCGACAATGCGCGGTAGCTCCTCGATGTCGAGGGCGCGGGGCACCGGGCACTCCTTGCGGGATTCGAAATCCCGTACCGCAGTGCCTGGCGCCAGCGCAGAAGGTGCCACCGGTTCTGCCCCCTCGAGGAGGCTGTCATGAGACAGGCGCCCGCCGTTCATCACCTGCATGAAAAATGCGTCCCCCGGCTTCGTGTACGGAATCGGCCACACGCCGCCAGCCGGAAATCTGTTCCGAAGTTTCGATACCGGGCCGGCCAGGGAAAGCGCGGCTTGTCACCGTGGGAAATACGCCCTCCGTCACGATAAGACCCATGGAGGCACGCTGTGAATAGTACGTCTCATGCAGGGGCGTGGGGACGCCATCGCGACCTGCCCGTGAGCGGGTCAACGCTGCCATGGTCACGCGGTTTGGCAGGGTTAGTCGTCCCAATTCAAGTGAGTCGAAGAGTGTAGTCATGCACTCCACAACACGAATCTCGTAACGCTTATTCCTCGCCCTGCTGGCGCCGATGGCGGGAGGCCGCGCGGGAGCGGCGGTCGTCGATAAGCAGCGGATTCTGTTCTGCCGGCAGCTCGGTAGCGGCTTCGGTCTGCAGGACTCCCACGTGATCGAGATGACCGGCGACCTCACGCACGCGTTCCGCGGCGGCCAACTGCTCGGGGCTGCGGCGCAGTGCTACCTGGCAGTACACAAGAAAGGCCACCAACGTCGAGAAGACGCCCACGTACATACCGATGGCCGCGCCATCCGCGGCGCTGTCCCGGTACCAAAATCCCCACAGATTAGCGAAGAAAGAAATCGTCGTCATCATCCACGCTACGAGGGCCAGCTTGGTCCGGCGAGTGATAATCGTGGCGGTGGTTAAGATCCCCACTCCACCCAGCGCTAGCCATGCGCTGACGGTTTCCATGAGGGAGATACGCACGCCCTCGGCCGTTCCACCGACGAAGAGAGCTTCCCAGCCGCGGGCATCACCGGCATAGGGCAAAACCAAGTAAGCAGCCCACGCCAGGACAGACACGATGAGCGCATATTTGTGCTTTCCCAATTCGAGAGTCTGCGCTGCGCGCTTCTCAGCAGCGACGGCGTCGTGAACGGACTTCAAGTCATCACTCATAAAACGGAGCCTACCCCCTTTTAGCAGCCGCATGAATCGGCAGGAGCAATGGGCTTGCCGACGCCCGGCAACCCCAGCCCCACACCAATCGGTGCCGTCGTGGGCGTCTGCCCCGACGCCGACATATCGCCGGCCTTCGTGCGACGGTGCTCGCTGATTCCGGAATCAGCCACCAGGAAAAAGGAGCCTGCATCCGTCACGGTGGCGTGCACAACATCACCGGGGCGAATCTCCGCAGAGATGTCCTTGCCCGCGGCATCGACTGGTGCGAAGTGAACAAGGCGACCATCACGCGCGCGTCCGGTGAGGCGGTGGGTCTCGGCGGCCTTGCGGCCGCCTTCCGCCTGCACCAACAGCTCTACATCAGTGCCGACAAGCTTGGCGTTTTCCTCTGCCTGAATGGAATCCTGGAGGGCGACAAGGCGCTCGAAGCGCTCCTGCACAACTTCCTTGGGGATTTGGTTATCCATCTCTGCGGCCGGGGTGCCGGGGCGCGGCGAGTACTGGAAAGTGAAAGCGGAGGCGAATCGGGCGCGGCGAACCACGTCCATCGTGGCCTCAAAGTCCTCCTCGGTTTCTCCCGGGAAGCCCACGATGATGTCGGTGGTAATTGCCGCGTGGGGCATCTTCTCACGAACTTCGTCGAGAATCCCCAAGAACTTTTTCGTGCGATAGGAACGGCGCATGTCCTTGAGGACCTTGTCAGATCCAGACTGCAGCGGCATATGCAGCTGCGGGCACACAGCCGACGTCTCCGCCATGGCATCAATAACGTCGGAGGTGAACTCGGCCGGGTGCGGCGAGGTAAAACGCAAGCGCTCGAGGCCCTCAATCTTGCCTACCTCGCGCAGCAGCTTGGAAAAGGCGAAGCGATCACGCGGCAGGTCTGGGTCTGCGAAGTTGACGCCATAGGCGTTGACGTTCTGCCCTAACAGAGTTACTTCGGACACGCCTTGATCCACCAAGGCCTGAACTTCTGCGATGATATCTCCGGGGCGGCGGTCTTCCTCTTTACCACGCAGCGAAGGGACGATGCAGAAAGTACAGGTGTTATTACAGCCTACGGAGACCGAGACCCACCCGGCATAGGCGGATTCGCGCTTTGCCGGAAGTACGGAAGGGAAGGCCTCGAGGGCATCGACGATCTCCACCTGCGCTTCATTGTTGTGACGTGCACGCTCAAGCAATGCCGGGAGGGCCGCCATGTTATGGGTTCCGAAAACCGCGTCTACCCACGGCGCGTGGTCCAAGACGGTGTCCTTATCCTTCTGCGCCAAGCATCCGCCAACCGCGATCTGCATGCCGGGATGGTTTTCCTTCGTCTTCTTCAGCGCACCCAGGGTGCCGTACAGGCGCTTGTCGGCGTTCTCGCGCACGGCGCAGGTGTTGAAAACGATGAGGTCGGGTTCGTCGCCTTGAGGCACAGCCGAGTAGCCGGCCTCCTCGAGCAGGCCGGAAATGCGCTCGGAATCATGAACGTTCATCTGGCAGCCAAAGGTCCGCACCTCATAGGTGCGGGGCTGGTTATTAGTTACGGGGGAGCTCACGTGGGGACATTCTAACTGGCCCACCCCACTACTCATAATGCCGCGACCGCATATAAGAGTTATGGATTTGTTACACAAACCTCCCCGTCTCCCCTAACCGCCCGCCTATTCTTCTACATATGATTCAGCTCACCCTAAATGAGGAGGTGTGATGTGACCGACCATTCCGGCCCGATGATCAAGATGGACGGAGTCAATAAGTACTTCGGTGACTATCACGCGCTCCGCGATATCAACGTGGAGATTGGCCGCGGCGATGTCGTCGTTGTTCTCGGTCCGTCCGGCTCCGGCAAGTCCACCCTGTGCCGCACCATCAACCGGCTTGAAACCATCGACGAGGGTTCTATCGCGATCGACGGCACTCCTCTTCCCGAAGAGGGACGCGAGCTAGCCAAGCTGCGTGCGGATGTGGGCATGGTGTTCCAGCAATTCAACCTCTTTCCGCACAAGACCATCAAGGACAACGTCACACTGGGGCCTATCAAGGTCCGCAAGATGAAGAGGTCCGAGGCCGAAGAGCGTGCAATGCAACTGCTTGACCGCGTTGGAATTGCCAATCAGTCAGAAAAGTACCCTGCACAGCTCTCCGGCGGCCAGCAACAGCGTGTCGCCATTGCGCGTGCCCTGGCTATGCGGCCGAAGGTGATGCTCTTCGACGAACCTACCTCAGCTCTCGACCCTGAGATGGTCAACGAGGTGCTTGATGTCATGACAGACCTAGCCAAGGAAGGCATGACCATGGTCGTGGTGACCCACGAGATGGGCTTTGCTAGGCGCGCGGCCGACCGCATCCTCTTCATGGCTGACGGGTCCATCGTCGAGGACACCGACCCGGAATCCTTCTTCACCAACCCACAATCAGAACGAGCAAAGGACTTCTTGGGCAAGATCCTGCAGCACTAAACAGCTACCAGCTCACCTTATTTTCTCTACCTTCATTCATTTTCAACTCACCTCATCAAGGAGAATCTCATGTCCCGCACCTTCAACCGCATTACTGCCACCGCCGCCGTCATCGCCGCATCCAGCGCTCTGCTCGTTGCGTGTGGTGATTCGTCCGACTCCGCTAGCGGAGGCGAGGGTCTTCTCGGCGCTATCGAGTCTGGCTCTGTCACTCTAGGCACCAAGTTCGACCAGCCGGGTCTGGGCCTGCGCGAGGGCGATGGTTCTATGACCGGCCTCGACGTTGACATTGCCACCTACGTGGTCAACCACATTGCCAAGGATAAGGGGTGGGAGGAGCCGGAGATCGAGTGGCGCGAGACTCCGTCCGCGCAGCGTGAAACTCTGATCGAAAACGGCGAGGTTGACCTCATCACCGCAACGTACTCCATCAACGCGTCCCGCGCGGAAAAGGTTAATTTCGCTGGTCCATACCTCATCACCCACCAAGCGCTTCTTACCCAGGCTGATAACAAGGAGATCACTGGGCTCGAGGGCCTCGACGGCAAGATCCTGTGCTCTGTCACCGGCTCCACCCCAGCGCAGAAGGTGAAGGAGGCTCTGCCCAGCGTGCAGCTGCAGGAGTACGACACTTACTCCTCCTGTGTGGAGGCACTGAGTCAGGGCAACGTAGACGCCATGACTACCGACGCCACGATCCTTAACGGCTACGCCGCCCAGAATCCCGGAAAGTTCCAGGTCGTCGAGTTGGAGAAGGACGGCAAGCCCTTCACCGATGAGTACTACGGCGCGGGTCTGAAGAAGGATGATCAAGAGGCGACAGACGCTGTCAACAAGGCCCTGGAAGAGCTGCATTCCTCCGGCGAATTCGACCAGCTCGTAGCCAAGAACCTGGACAAGGGCGAGGGCATCGACGAGGCCACCGTCGGTGACCTCTCCTTCCTCAACTCCTAAACGCTCGATTAGCCCCCACCTAGCCTGCGCCGAGGACATACCGCCTCGGCGCAGGCCCGTTAGTAGGAGATTTCTATGGAATCCATGTGGGCCGCACTAGGCCCCGAACTATGGCCAGCCTTTTGGCTTACCATCCAGCTGACGTTCTGGTCTGCCATCGGCGCAATGATCCTCGGCACCATCCTCACTGCCATGCGTGTCTCCCCCGTGAGAATCCTGCGGTGGATTGCCACGACGTACATCACGACGGTGCGCAATACCCCCTTGACTCTCATTATTCTGTTTTGTTCCTTTGGCCTGTACCAGAACCTAGGGCTCACGCTTGCTAGCCGGGACTCTTCGACCTTCCTAGTGGATAACAACTTCCGCCTCGCCATCGTCGGGTTCATCTTGTACACCTCGGCATTTGTTGCGGAATCCTTGCGCTCGGGAATCAACACAGTGGACTTCGGCCAAGCCGAGGCAGCCCGCTCGCTGGGCTTGAGCTTCTCACAGACCTTTAGCACGATCGTCTTCCCTCAGGCAGTACGTGCGGCAATCGTCCCCCTGGGAAACACGCTCATCGCGTTGACGAAGAACACCACGATCGCCTCCGTAATCGGTGTGGCGGAAGCTTCCCTACTGATGAAATCCACCATTGAGATGCATGCGAGCCAGCTCTTTGTCATCTTCTTTATCTTCGCGCTGGGCTTCATCATCCTGACCTTGCCCATGGGCTTAGGCCTAGGCAAACTCTCCGAAACTGTGGCGGTGAAGAAATAATGGCTGTACGCGCAACCGTGCTTTACGACGCCCCCGGCCCCAAGGGCAAGCGGCGCAATCTCATCTATACCGTCATCACCGTCGTTCTCTCGCTAGCTGCACTGTATTGGGTGCTGTCTACATTGGGTGAGCGCGGGCAACTCGACTCCGCGTTATGGACCCCTTTTCTTAACAGCCAAACGTGGACCACGTACCTGCTCCCTGGCCTGCGCGGAACGATCCTTTCCGCTGTAGCATCCATCATCTTGGCCATCGTGTTCGGCGTCATCTTCGGCCTAGGCCGATTGAGCGAGAACGTCATCGTACGCGGCGTATGTGGTGTGGTCGTGGAATTCTTCCGCGCCATCCCCGTCCTGCTGCTCATGATTTTTGCCTACCAGCTTTTCGCCATCTATAACGTAGTTCCGTCGAAGCAGCTGGCGTTTAGCGCCGTGGTCTTCGCGTTGACCCTCTACAACGGCTCTGTCGTCGCAGAGATTCTGCGCTCCGGAATCAAGTCGCTGCCCAAGGGGCAAACTGAAGCCGCTCGAGCGCTGGGTCTTTCGCATGGGCAAACGATGCGTACCATTCTGCTCCCGCAGGCCGTAGCCGCAATGCTTCCGGCCCTCATCGCCCAGATGGTTATTGCGCTCAAGGACTCTGCCTTGGGCTACCAGATTGGCTATGTCGAGGTGGTGCGCTCCGGTATCCAATCGGCGTCCTACAACAAGAATTACCTGGCCTCGCTCATCGTCGTTGCGATCATCATGATCCTCATCAACTGGGGGCTGGGCCTCCTGGCCGAACGCATCGAACGTCAGCTTCGAGCGGGCCGTGCGCGCCGGAACATCATCGCTAAAGTTCCGGAGCAACCAGACCAAGGCTTGGACACCAAAGACCAGGTCAACGTTGATTGGCACTCAGAAAGCTATACAGAAATCCGCAACCCGGACGAATAGAAACAGCTAGGAGAGCTCGGCGATGCGCGCATCCAGCACTTCGATGGAAATACGCATCACCAGCTCCTGGCGATAGCCGCGCCGCGCGAGTGTTCCTACAATGCGACGCAGGAACTTGTCCCTCTCATGGCGGTCGGCGGGAACACTCTTCAAGGTTCGCGCCTTTTTCTCCGCTACGCGGCGCGCTACGGCCTCCTCAGATTCCTCGGTAATCTGCTCTAGGGCCGCTGCGCGATCGGCGGCCTCAACACCCTTCTCCTTGAGTTCCACATTGAGGGCACGGGCCGACTTACCGCGCCGCGCGTGGCGCTGCCGCACCCACTCCTTGGCGAAGGTTTCATCATCAACGAGCCCCACCCCTGCAAGGTCATCGACCACGTCCTCGACCACATCGGGCTCAAAGTCCGCCGCGACAAGCCGGTCACGCAGTTCCTTGCGGGAACGTGCACGTTGATCTAGCAAGCCTAATGCTCGGGAGCGCACGGGCGCCTTCGCTGCTTCAGCATTCGCATCAACAAGCTGGCCACCCGCGTCCCCCGATTCATAGGACTCGAGAGCTTGACGTAGCTTCTCTAGCTTCTCTGGTGAAGGTTGTGCCATTGCGCCTGTTTAGTCGTCGTCGAAATCGACGTTCGGTACCAGATCCACAGCCTCATCCGTCAGCGGATCGTCTGCACCCGGCACATCCATGGCGACGTCCTCACCAGCTTCGGCTGCGGCAGCACCCACGCCGAGCTTGACGAAGATCTTCTTCTCAATCTCATCCGCCAGATCGGGGTTGTCCTTGAGGAAGTTGCGGGCCTTTTCCTTGCCCTGTCCCAGCTGATCGCCTTCGTAGGTAAACCACGAGCCAGATTTCTTAATGAACCCGTGTTCGACACCCAAGTCAATGATGGAAGACTCGCGCGAAATGCCTTCGCCGTACATGATGTCGAACTCAGCGATCTTGAACGGCGGGGAAACCTTGTTCTTCACCACCTTGAGCTTGGTGCGGTTACCGATGGCATCTTGGCCGTCCTTCAAGGTTTGGATTCGGCGGATATCGCAGCGCACAGAGGCGTAGAACTTCAGTGCCTTACCACCCGTGGTGGTTTCCGGCGAACCAAACATCACGCCGATCTTTTCACGCAGCTGGTTGATGAAGATGGCGGTAGTCCCCGAGTTGTACAGAGCACCCGTCATCTTGCGTAGCGCTTGAGACATGAGACGGGCTTGGAGGCCAACGTGGCTATCTCCCATCTCGCCCTCAATTTCCGCCTTGGGCGTCAAGGCGGCTACGGAGTCAATCACGATGATGTCGATAGCGCCAGAGCGCACGAGCATATCTGCGATTTCCAGAGCCTGCTCACCGGTATCCGGCTGGGAAACCAAGAGGTTATCCGTGTCCACGCCAAGCAGACGCGCATACTCAGGATCGAGCGCGTGCTCCGCATCGATAAAGGCTGCGATGCCGCCGGTCTTCTGCGCCGATGCGATGGCATGCAGAGCAACGGTGGTTTTACCCGAAGATTCAGGTCCATAAATCTCTACGATGCGACCGCGCGGGAAGCCACCGACGCCCAGCGCAATGTCGATGGCCGTATTACCGGAGGAAATGGCCTGGATCGGCGGGCGGTCATCGTCACCAAGACGCATGACGGCTCCTTTGCCAAAATCCTTCTCAATCATCGCCATTGCGGCATCGAGGGCTTTCTGACGATCATCGCCCTTGCTAGCCGCCGAGGACTTCTTCTTCGTAGCCATTTATTTCCTCACTATCGTGCGTCAGTTAGTGTGCAGTGCTGTATGTCATTAAGCAGTGCTGTATGTCATTAATGGGGGCACCTAGTTAGACTGCCATGAAGCAACTTCGGTTCCCAGGCGCGTCGCATTGTGTTTTCCGGCATCGCTCCGGTTCCATCACATGCCACGAAAGTACCCTAACGTTTCCACCAGACCACAACCCACAATACACACACAAGTGTTCGATTGGCCATTCGAGCAATGCGCGTGTCTGAGACCTAATCCAACGCCTCGCCACCTAGCGAAGTTTCCAGGGGCCGCCCTGCTCGGTACGGACGAAAGACACCTGCTCATCAGCCGGCAGTACGGCAACTACCCCGCCCAGCGCGCTACAGAGATCCAGCTCATCAAGAGAGGCCCTGCTGCTCATATACTTCGACACTCCACGCCCCTGCGCATCCCGATAAATCTCAACACTCCCCGAGCTTGGCGGCACCCATTCATCGTCCTCGTCGGTACCGCCCTGCCAGGTTCCTGCACTAGCGTTTATGACATCGTCCTCGACAGCCCCAGGGCAGATGAAGATTACACGGTGATATTCGGAATCGAAGATGTCGCCGACGCGCATGTCGACGCTGCCAGGCTCCCCTTCCTCCACTCCGGCCGCTTCTTCGATATTTTCGATGACATTCGCGGAACCTATCAACGAACATCCAGCCACGCTCGCCAGCGCGATACCGGAAAGAAGCGCTACCGCACTGACACGAGCAAGCCCTATGACATGCTCCATCTTCTTTCTATTTGCCATGCCTCGAGCTTACCCCGTTCGGGGTAGTTTCAATCCCTAAAAGCCGTGCTTGAACACTGTTCAAAAGTGCCTATTTGCTGCGCAGTTAGCCCTCTAGATAAACTTTGGCCCATGAAAAAGAATTCCGTCGCGACTGACATCGCGTACGTCGCGGTCTTCACCGCGCTCATCATAGTCTTTGCCTTCGTCTCTATCCCCACCCCCACCGCTGGCGTGCCCATCGTTCTTCAAAACGCCGTTATCATCCTGGCTGGCCTAGTCCTCGGAGGCCGCAGGGGCTTCTTCGTTGGCCTACTCTTCCTGACCCTCGGCCTCGTCGGCCTCCCAATCCTCGCCGGCGGCCGCAGTGCCCTGAGCGCCATCGCCGGCCCCACTGTGGGTTACCTTGTCGGCTACGTCGTCGCCCCAGCCATCGCCGGTCTTATCGCCTACCGCGCGCCGCGAAACAAGGGAGGCATGACGGTTGTCCTCGCCGTCGCCGGCGTCGTCGGCCTGGCGGTTCAGTACGTGTGCGGAATCTTTGGCCTGATGTTCCGCTCTGACATGTCCTTCGGGGCAGCCACCGTGGCTCAGGGCCCGTTTGTCATCCCAGATCTCATCAAAGTCGCCGTGATGGTTGTCATCGCCGTCGGTGTGCACGCAGCATTCCCCGACCTTATGGGGCGACGAGCTAAAGCGAAGTAGCGCCAGTGCCAAAGATTGACTTCCGCAACGTATCCGTCACCTTCGACGAAGCACCTGTGCTCGAAGATATTTCTCTCTCATTGAGCGAACAGCGCATCGGTATTATCGGCGCCAATGGAGGCGGGAAATCCACTCTCGTCCGGCTCATCAACGGCCTTGGTGAACCTTCACGTGGTGAGGTCTTGGTGGATAACGTGGACGTCGCCAAGCACGGCAAAGAGATTCGCCGCCAGGTAGGCTTCGTGTTTTCCGATGCCGAAAACCAGATCGTGATGCCGCATGTGCGCGATGACGTGGAGTTCTCCCTTCGCCGGCTCAAGCTGTCTCGTGAGGAGCGCACCGCGCGCGTCGACGCCGCCCTCGAGCGCTTCGGCCTGACACCGTTAGCTGAGCAGTCCCCGCACACTCTGTCCGGTGGGCAGAAGCAGCTCCTCGCGTTGGCCGCGGTCCTGGTCATGGAACCCACCGTCATCATTGCTGATGAACCCACGACCTTGCTGGATCTGCGCAACCGTGACCGCATTCGCCGCGAATTTGCGCAGCTCGAACAACAACTCATCGTGGTTACCCATGACCTTGATTTTGTCTCTGATTTCGATCGCGTTCTGTGCATCGATAACCACCACGTCGTAGCCGACGGATCTCCCGACAAGGTCATTTCCTTCTACACCGAACTCATGAAATCCCGCCCGCTCTAGAGTCATGCCTAAAAACATCCCCCTCGGCTTCTACGTCGACGCCGATACCATCATTCATCGCATACCGGCGGCGGTGAAGTTCCTTGTGCTCATCGGCTTCATCCTCGTGACCTCGCTGGCTGTGCACACGCTTCCTTGGGCGGCGGCCAGCCTCTTCCTCCCGCTCGTGCTCTTTCCCGTCGCCCGCATCCCGTTTCGCGTCGCACTCGGCCAGCTGGCCCCTCCCCTTTACCTCCTCGTTGCGCTCGCGGCCTTTCAGTGGTGGCAAAAGGATTTTCTGTCAGCTGCGATCATGTTTCTCACCATTTACGCAGCGATCAGCGGGGCGGTGCTGCTGACGCTGACAACGAAAGTGTCGGAGATGATGGACTCCCTCGATCGCGCCCTCGCGCCCCTGGGGCGGCTCGGCGTCCCTGTTGAGAACATCACGCTGGCCATGTCTCTTACCATTCGTCTGCTCCCGCTCATGCTGGGAACGGTCGTCGAAGTATTGGACGCACGAAAAGCCCGGGGTGCCACGGCATCTCTAACCGCCTTCGGCACCCCGGTTATCATTCGCTCAATCCGCCGAGCACGCGCGATGGGTGAGGCACTTCAAGCCCGCGGCGTCGGAGACTAAGCCTTACTCACCGCGCAACTCGCGCAGGCGAGCCTGGACGGCATCGTCCTGCACGTTCGGCTGAGCCTTAGTCTCTGCCGAACCGATTGCCTGCTGGGAATTTCCCTCCACTGCCTTCGGGTTATTCATTTCCGCGCGGATCTGCTCGAGACGGGAGTGGCCAGCCAGTTGCACGCCAGCCTGCTCGATCTCCTGCATGCGGTTAGACACGGAGTTCTCGGCGAGCTCGGCCTGGCCCAGGGCCTTAGAGTAGCGGCGCTCAATCTTGTCACGCACAGCATCCAGCGAGGGCGAGTTACCGTTTGCGGAGAGCTCGTTCATCGAGTTGAGGGACTCGGAGACCTTCTCCTGCATCTTGGCCTGCTCGAGCTGCGACAGCAGCTTGGAGCGCTCGTTGACTTTCTCACGAAGCGCCATGCCGTTGCGTTCGACGGCCTTCTTGGCCTGCTCCGCCTGCTGCAGAGCCTGATCGTGGAGCTTCTTAGTGTCCTCAACAGACTGCTCAGCGGTAACCAGCTGGGCGGCGAAGGCTTCAGCCGCGTTTTCGTACTCGGTCGCCTTCTGTGCATCGCCTTCGGCACGGGCCTTGTCCGCAAGGCTCAGAGCGTTACGGGTATTCTGCTGCAGCTTTTCAATCTCACTCAAACGACGGTTCAGCTGCATCTCCAGCTGGCGCTGATTACCAATGACCGCAGCGGCCTGCTGTGACAGCTCCTGATGCTGGCGCTGCGCCTCCTCGATTGCCTGCTCAATCTGAACCTTCGGGTCGGCGTTCTCCTCGATCTTGGAATCAAAGAGAGCCATCAAGTACTTCCAGGCTTTTACGAATGGGTTCGCCATAACAGGAGGTGCCTTTCTCAGCAGTTCGTTGTGTCAATAAGGTGTGTAACAAGAATATTTCCTGCTTGCCTAATAGTAGCGAAGCAGACAGTATTCCGTCGCGGTTCTATAGTTCCGATGCAGCGGGTGCGGTGGACGCGAGCTCCTCATCCATCGATGGCAGCGCCATGTATCCAGCCGCCTCGATGAGGACATCGGAAACACTGGCGTCAAGGGCATGACACACGGAAGCCAGAAGCTCGGAGGAAACCTCTTTGCGGCCGCGCTCCAACTCCGACAGATATCCTGGGGACACACGCGCCGCAGCGGCGAGTTCGCGAAGTGTTACTCCCTTATCCGCACGGAAGGCGCGAAGCGTCAATCCGAGGGCCTCGCGCAAAAGCGGCTCTGGAGTCCGCGTCGATCGCGCCGTGGTCTGAATGGGCTTGTCAAGTAGTGCAACTGAAGTGTTCATCACTCCGTACAACGTCCCAGCGCCCCTACTTGTTCCCACAAACAGCTACTTTTCTTCAAGAGTTGATAGGAGAAGACTCAATGCCGCCTCAACGGCAGCGAAACGAATCGCGTTACGCCCTTCATCCGAAAGCTCATACAGAACGCCACGCTTGGCGACGTCCCCGCTGATTCTCCCGCACAAGCCCACGTACACCGTGCCCGCAGGTTTGCCTTCCTGGAGGTCCGGCCCGGCTACACCAGTCAGCCCTACCCCCCAATCTGCACGCGTTTCAACGACCGCCGCCTCAGCCATCTGCGCAGCAGTCGCAGCAGACACCACGCCTTGCTCCTCAAGTTCTTCCACGGTGGTGTTGAGAAAATGAGCCTTGACCTCTGTCGCATACGTCACCAGCCCACCCCGCAGCACCGCCGAGGCTCCCGGGATGCACGCCACAGTCGCAGCGGCTAGACCAGCAGTAAGGGACTCACAGAACGCCACAGTTTCACCGCGTTCGCTGAGCGTGGATACTAGTTGCGCCTCGATGCTCATTGGTTCTCCCTATGGCCATCAATGAGGTACTGGATGCCGGTCAGGACGGTAACGAAGGCGGCGGCCAACATAACGAGGAGGCTCGGAAGGTCCATCCACCCTGGCAGCGGACAAAGATACAACGCCACCGCCAAGGTCTGCAGAGCTGTCTTGAGTTTGCCGCCTTGGGAGGCCGGAACTACCTTGCCTTGGCGGAGCAAGTAGAAGCGCCAGATGGTAATGCCGAACTCGCGGAACAAAATGACGACGGTAATCCACACGGGCAAAGCACCAGTAATGTTGAGACACACGAAAGCCGCGGTCATCAGAGCCTTATCCGCGATCGGATCCGCAATCTTGCCAAAGTTGGTAATCAGCCCTCGCGAGCGCGCGATATCGCCATCCAATTTGTCGGTGAGCATGAGGAGCGCGAAGCAGCCGAAGGCCCACCACTCATGCCCGCCGAGCACCAGCCAGGCAAACAAGGGGATAAAGAGGATGCGCAAACTCGTCAGGATGTTGGGCAGGTTCCAATTGGAGACCTCGGGGTTTACATCCGTGGTTTGAGATTGGTTGCGCGCAGCCTGAGAATCATTCACGCTCTTCATCCTACCGTGGCCTCCCTGCCACTCGAGCGAGCACTACCATGGTCGTTATGAAGTACTTCGCAGTCTCCTATGAATACAATCCATCTAACCCGGTCATTGCTGAGGTGCGTCCACAGCACCGCGAGTTCATCGGCGCGCTCCACGACAAGGGCCAGATCTGTGGCTCTGGTCCCTACACCGATTCCAAGGGCGGGGCGCTCATCGTCCTGCAATTTGAGGACGAGTCCGTAAAGGTGGCCGATGTCATCGCTCTCATGGATCAGGATCCCTTCTACACCGAAGGCGCTGTCACTGGGCGCGCCTTCCGCGAGTGGAATCCCGTTATCAATTCCTTCTAAACCCCGCTGCCCGAGTTTAGGGCAGCTCGGACTTGGGAAGCTCGTCCGCCTTGCCGACGAGCTCACCCTCCTTGTTGCGAACGATCTTGTTGCCATAATCGTCCCAGTCGTAGTGGTTGTGGGAAATCACCACACCACCCTGGGCTTGGTCGCGTTTGTCCTTCCACACCGACAACAACACCGTCACGAGGAGGACGCCAACGATGACCAGCAGCGACACCATGGTCGTAATTTCCGGTACCGCACTGACATTCTCGCCGCCGTTGATGAAGGGCACGTTGTTCTCATGCAAAGCGTGGAAGAGCAGCTTGACACCGATGAACAGCAAGATGATACCCAGGCCATAAGGCAGGTAAACCAAGCGATCCAACAGACCATCGATGAGGAAGAACATCTGGCGCAGACCCATGAGAGCGAAGGCGTTGGTGGTAAAGACCAGGAAAGGCTCCGAGGTAATGCCGTAGATAGCTGGGATGGAGTCGAAGGCAAACATGACGTCGATAAGCCCGATGGCCGCCAACGCAATAAAAAGCGGGGTCAGGGCAAACTTGCCCTTCTTTTCACCTGACTCTTCACGGTGAGTGAGCTTGTCGCCGTGGTAGCGCGGGGTTACGTGGACCACCTTGCGCAGCCACTTGACCACCAGCATGTCATTGGGATCGGTCTCAGGCGTGCCATTAATCTCATCAATGAGCAGCTTCACTGCGGTGTAGATGAGGAAGATTGCGAAGATGTAGAAGACATCAGACCATGCAGCGATGATAGCTGCGCCCATCAGAATGAAGGCCAGACGGAAGACCAACGCCAGCACGATGCCAATGAGCAGCACCTTCTGCTGATAACTGCGCGGGATTTTGAAGGATCCCATGATGAGAGAGAAGACAAACAGGTTGTCCACACTCAGCGCCTGTTCCGTTACCCAACCGGTGTAGAACTGCGCTGCGTGCTCGCTATCCCACAACACCCACACGACACCGCCAAAGACGACGGCCATCGCCATGTAAAACAGGGTCCAGCCGCCGGATTCCTTAATGGTCGGCTCATGTGGTGAACGAACATGACTGTAGAAGTCGAAGATGAAGAAGCCTAGGAGCACCGCGATGGTGATGGCCCAGACCCACAGTGGCACATGCATAATGAGATATCCCTCCGGTCGACACGACAATAAAGACCGGAGGTCTCCCCCGCTAGCAAGCCGATGTCACAGCCTCGCTAGCCGACGCGACCGGGAACTGTACCGCAGTTGCCGTGTTGACGATCAACGCCGTGGATTGGGGTACTCCCCTCCAAGACTCGTCCTATCCTACACGGAACTTAGAACGCGCCAGTGGAGGGGTTAGCGGAAATTTCAACGGTGCGGGAATCGGCAGATCCATCCTCGCTCCCGCCAGCACCTTCAGCGTCTTGGACTTCCTTCGGGGCCTCTGCTGGGTCAGCGCCCTTGATCATCCAGATGATGGTGTCGAGCTCCTCCGGCTTGACCAATACCTCACGAGCCTTGGAGCCTTCGGAAGGACCGACCACACCGCGCGACTCCATGAGGTCCATGAGTCGACCGGCCTTGGCAAAGCCGATGCGCAGCTTGCGCTGGAGCATCGACGTCGAGCCCAGCTGGGAGGTGACCACAAGGTCGACGGCCTCCAAGAGATCGTCCATATCCTTGCCGATCTCCTCGTCGATCTCCTTCTTCGCCTCCGAGGCCTTATCGTCCGTCACGCCTTCCGTGTAGTTCGGCGAGCCCTGTGCCTTCGCGGCGTCGACAACCGCCTGCACCTCCTCGTCGGAGACGAACGCACCCTGCATACGCACCGGGCGGCCGCCCTGCGGGATGAAGAGGCCATCGCCCATACCGATGAGCTTCTCGGCTCCACCCTGATCCAGGATGACTCGAGAGTCCGTAAGCGAGGACGTCGCAAAAGCCAGACGAGAAGGAACGTTGGTCTTAATAAGACCGGTCACCACGTCCACGGACGGTCGCTGCGTTGCCAGCACCAAGTGGATACCGGCCGCACGTGCCTTTTGAGTAATGCGAACGATGGAATCCTCAATTTCCTTCGGCGCCGTCATCATGAGGTCCGCGAGCTCGTCCACGACGCACACGATGTACGGGTACGGGCGCATCTCCCGCTGGGAGCCGGCAGGAGCCTGGTATTCGCCACTGCGGACCTTCCGGTTGAAGTCCTCGATCTTGCGCACGCGGGCAGCCTGCATGTCCATGTAGCGCTGCTCCATCTCTTCCACCAGCCATTGCAGGGCTGCCGCGGCCTTCTTCGGCTGCGTGATGATGGGGGTGATGAGGTGCGGGATACCTTCGTACGGGGTGAGCTCCACCATCTTCGGGTCGACGAGGATGAGGCGGACGTCTTCCGGAGTCGCGCGGGTCAACAGCGAGACCAGCATGGAGTTCACGAACGCCGATTTACCCGAACCGGTTGCGCCGGCCACGAGCAGGTGCGGCATCTTCTTCACGGAGAATGAGGTGTACTGCCCCTCGATGTCCTTGCCCAAACCGATAAGCATGGGGTCATGGTCGGCACGCAGTGCCGGGGAATCCAGGACGTCGCGCAGACGCACCATCTCTCGGTCCGCATTGGGCACCTCAATGCCAACTGCGGACTTGCCCGGAATCGGGGTGAGCAGGCGCAGGTTATCCGTCGCGACGGCGTAGGCCAGGTTGGACTGCAGGTTCGTAATCTTTGAAACCTTAACGCCTGGGCCCAGCTCGATTTCGTATCGCGTCACTGTCGGTCCGCGACTAAAGCCGGTGACTTGTGCATCGACCTTGAACTCCTCGAAGACCTCGGTGATGGCCTCGATGATGCGATCGTTAGCCTCCGTGCGTGCCTTCGCAGGTTTGCCGGCGGTGAGCAGGTCCGTCGTCGGCACATCGTAGCCGCCGCCCAGGGCAGTGTCTTCCGCACCACTCGGAGCTGCGGGCGTTTCTTCGGCTACGCTCTGAGCCTCGTCCTCAACCTTGGCGCCCGTTCGTGCATCACGTCCGGAGCGTTCCTGGAACATCCGCACTGCCTCGGAATGCGCGGCGGAGACCACGTCTTCTCCCACTGAGCCAGCCGACGCTGCGCTTGCCGACGCCCCCGCAGCCGCCGCGCCCAGTGCCGCACCGGCAGCACCGCCGACGTCCACGCGCGGACGCTTCATCGGTGTTGGCTTGGGCTCTGGCTTTGGTTCGACTTTCTGCTCCGGTTGCGGAGTTGGCTGCGGGGCTGGCTCAGGATCCGGTACGACGGGGAACTCGTCGGTATCATCCGCGCGGCTATCAAAGCTCGGGCGGCCGTGCTGCACCGGCTCCTGGTTTGCAGGCTGCGCCGCGGAGTCAAAGGACACCGTGGCGTTCTCATCCGGTAGCTGCCTTGGGGGCTGCTTCGGGGTCTGCTTCGGGCGCGGGCGCGGAGTATATGCCGGGCGCGCGGGACGCTCGCGGCCTTCGGCGATGGCGTCGATGTCATCACTGACGTAGTCGTAGTCGTCCGCGGGGGCGTCGTCAAGCAGCTCCTGATCTGAACGATTCTTCCTGTCACGCAGGCCGCCGACGAGCGCCGCACATTGCGCGGCCACAAAATCATATGCTTCACGCAGGGTGATGCCCGTGATATTGAGTGCCCCATACACAATGAGCAAGAAAAGCAAAGGCACCGCGACGTAGCTAGAGAAAGCCGCTACCAACAGTTCACCTATTGCATAGCCGATAGCACCGCCAGCCTCCCCGGCGGCATTGTTATTCCAGGTCAGCTTCGGAAGACCTGCAAAGATGTGAATGAGGCTGAGCATGCACACCACGATGAGGGCCGTGCCGCCCACCACGCGTGGCTTGAAATGGCCAGCTGGACCGGACAGATCCATCATGAGCGCAATGGCGACGGCGACCAGCGCGACGGGAAGAACATAGACGCCCGCGCCAATCACATAGCGCACAGCGTTGGTGAGGTACTCACCGATAATGCCGGCCACCTGGAACCACGTGGCGCAAGCAAGGACGATGGCCACGCCGATAAGCACAAGAGCGACCGCATCTGGATTGGAGACGCGGATGCTCTTCTCAGTGTGAGCTGGACGCTCCATGACCGTCGTCGGCATCTCACTGTCGACGTCGCGCGCTCGCGTTACCTTGCTCTTTGCCGGAACAGCGCTATCGACTTTGTTGCTCTTTTTCTTGTTCTTCGCGCGTCCAGAAATTTCCCCTGGCTCCCTTAACTCGTCGTAATCATCGTAGGCACCCTCGTCATGAGCAGCATCGTAGGCGGAGTCATAGAGGTCGTCATCTCGACTCCCCGTATCTACCGGCTTGAGACCGGCAAGGCCGTGCCCGACCCCTCGCGCCATGCTTCCCACGCCTCGGGCGGTAGCGCCAAAAACGGTTCCCAGTCCGCGGCCAACGGCGCGAAAGGCGCTGCCGGTCCTCTCTTCGGAGGTCTCGGCAGCGCGGGTTGCGGAGGTCAGCGAATAGCTTGTGCGGCCCGATGGCCGCGACCGATTGGCGGTGCGACCTCGGCCGGAGGCGCGAGACGGAGCGTTCTTGACAGACATGCCTGCCACTTTAGTAGCAAATGCACCATTAACAACATGCGCCACACGCGTGCACTGAAGATTTTAGCCAGTTCAGCCTACAGACTTGACCTAACGACGGCGGATGAATCCCCGTCAATCTCAACGCGAGCCGCCTCGCGACCGAACGCCCATAGGAGCAACTCGGAAACTGCCCCACGGACCCGCACCACGTTGTCCCCCTTCGCTGCCACACGATGTTTATCCGCCGCGACGAGTGGCGCAAACCCAGCCGGCTCCAGCACTACCGGAAGGCGAGAGTGCGCCAACAGCCTTAACCCGAGAAACTTTAGCGGTGCGAGCAACTCCTTCTGCACCGCTAGCGAGAAATCACGCGGTTCGCTGTGCCCATTGGCCCGGCGTAGGTCTTCGTGGTGCACAAAATGCTCTGCGGTGTTGAGCACTGAATCCACGTAGCGCATAGGGTTGAGCTTTCCCAATCCCCTACCCCAGTCATCCACCAGTTCCTCAAAATCTCGCGCACGGACTTCCTCCATGATGCTGTCCGCATGGGAAGTCAGCGCTGGAACAAAAGAACTGATGACGACGTCGGGCCGGTTTTCGCGGATCCAGAGGTGCGACACGAGGTCGCGGGCCGTCCACCCTTCGCACAACGTTGGGGCATCAGGGCCAAGTTCATGGAATAACGCCACCATCTTGGTGCGCTCTGCTGAAGAAAACGACATGCGCCCCAGCATACCTACGGTCGGTAGGAACGCTGGGGCGCTGTCTACCTAGACGTTAGAGTGATTCACGGGAAGCGTGGACTTCATCGTCGTCAGGCATCAGGACATCCGAGTTCGTCGGCACGATGGTCGGCAGAATGACCGGCTCGCGCTTGTACTTGGAATCCATGAGCTTCGAGACCTTGCGGCGCAGCTTCTGCACCATGCGGTAGGTATCGTTCTCCCCCTCGGCGGCGAGGTCATTCATGGTGTTTTCCACCATCTCAGCTACCTCGGGCACGATACCGCGGTCATCGTCGGAGAAGCCCGTCGTGGACACCGTCGGATGCTCGAGCAGACGGGAGGTGCGGTTGTCGATGACACAGGTGATGGAAACGACACCACCCGCGCCCAAGTTGGTGCGATCTGCAAGAGTATCGGCATCGACATCACCCATCGACACGCCATCGACGTAGAGGTTGCCCACCGGGATCTGGCCGACAACCTCGGCGCGACCATTGCGCAGATCGACGACGACGCCGTTCTGGGTCAAGACCACGCGGTCCCGTGCCACACCAGTGGAGATAGCCAATTCCTTGTTCGCGCGCAGGTGGCGCCACTCGCCGTGCACGGGCATGGCGTTCTTCGGGCGGGCGGCGTTGTACAGGAACAGCAGCTCTCCGCCGTAGCCGTGGCCGGAGGCGTGAACCTTAGCTTCTTTGTTGGTGATGACCTCAGCGCCAATCTGGGAAAGCATGTTGATAACGCCGAACACAGCCTCCTCATTGCCTGGAATCAGGGAGGAGGAGAAAATGATGAGGTCACCATCGCGAACCGTGATCTGGCGGTGCTCGCGGCGGGCCATGCGGGACAGCGCCGCCATCGGCTCACCCTGGGTACCGGTGGTAATGAGCAGCACCTTATGCGGAGCCATCTTGGCTGCCTCATCGATCGGGATAATGGTACCGCGCGGGACCTTGAGGAAGCCCATCTTCTCCGCGATTTCCATGTTGCGCATCATGGAGCGGCCGTTGAAGGCAACCTTTCGGCCGGCTGCTACGGCGGCGTCGATAGCCGCCTGCACGCGGTAAACGTTCGATGCAAAGGTGGCGATGATTACGCGCTGCTTGGCACCAGCCACGAGGCGCTTGAAGGTTGCCGGAATATCGCCCTCAGAGGCAGAGACACCTGGAATGTTGGCGTTGGTCGAATCACACAGCATGAGGTCCACGCCCTCATCACCGTAGCGCGACAAGGCCGGCAGATCCGTCGGACGGTTGTCCAGCGGGGTCTGGTCCAGCTTGATGTCACCGGTGTGGATGATGTTGCCGGCCGGGGTGCCCAGCATGACGCCGAGTGCATCTGGAACGGAGTGATTCACTGCCCAGAAGCGGCAGCGGAACGGACCGTAGTTCACATCGGACTTCTCGTTGACCTCTACAAACTTAGGTTTCTGACGGTGCTCCTTACACTTGGCCGCGATCAGCGCGATAGTGAAGCGCGAAGCCACAATTGGAATATCCGGGCGCAGCTTCAGCAGCCACGGGATGGCACCAATGTGGTCCTCGTGAGCGTGGGTTACAACGAGAGCCTTGACCTTGTGAATCTTCTTCTCGATCGGGCCAAAGTCCGGCAGGATCAGGTCAACGCCAGGCTCACCGGAGGACGGGAAGAGCACGCCACAGTCGATGATGAGCATCTCGTCCTGGTACTCGAAGACGGTCATGTTACGACCGATCTCAGAAATACCGCCCAGGGCATAAATACGCAGCGAATCCTTCTGCTGCTTCGGCGGCTCCGGCAGACGCTTCGTCAGATCCGCGCCCTGCATGGACTTGGGAACGTTGCGGCGGCCACGGTTGTTATTACGGTTGCGATTGTTGTTGCGGCCACCGTTGTTGTGGTTGTTGTTGCCGCCGCGACCGCGACCACGGCCGCCACGGGAACCACGAGAACGGGAACGACGGTTGCCGTCCTCAGAATTCGAGTTATTCGAGTTATTAGACTCGTTCGAATTATTGCCGGATGCAGCCGATTCATTCGGTGCTTGGAAAACCGGCGAAGCCGCCTCATTCGAGGCGGTCTCAGTCTCCGCAGGCGGGCCCGCCTTGCGGGTTACCTTGCGGGAGCGGTTACGGGATTCAGTCATTCTTAAAGGACTCCAGCCTTCTCCAAATCGTGGCGGAGAGCCTCAACCTCCTCCGCGTCAGCCGCGGATACCGGAAGGCGAGGGTCCCCTACTTCAATACCCTGCAGACGCAGGGCAGCTTTAACAAGAGTTACTCCGCCCAGACGGCCTTGCGCCTGGATGAGCGGGGTTAAAGTTTTCGCGTTAATCTCTCGTGCACGTGCAATATCGCCTTCATCGAAGGCCACGTAGAGATCAGCCAGGGCGCGCGGAGCGAGGTGACCAATCACGGAAATGACACCTGAAGCACCAAGGGCAAGCCAGGGCAGGTTAAGGCCATCATCTCCGGAGTACCATGCCAAACCGGTCTCCTGGATAAGCGGTGCGGCCGCAACAAGGTCGCCCTTAGCGTCCTTGACGGCCTGGATGTTCGGCACGTCCGCGAGACGAAGAAGGGTCTCCGTCTCAATCGGAATGCCCGAGCGGCCAGGAATGTCGTACAGACAAATTGGGAGGTCCACGGCGTCAGCCACAGCAGTAAAGTGCGCGTACACACCAGCCTGGGAAGGCTTGGAGTAATACGGGGTAACAACCAAAAGGCTATCCGCACCTGCATCAGCAAAGGCGCGTGCCGCCTCGATGCTGGTAGCGGTGTTGTTGGTTCCCGCACCAGCACAGAGGGCGGCTCGGTCCCCTACCTCTTCCTTCACAGCCGCAAACAGCTCCAGCTTTTCATCCAACGACGTCGTAGGTGACTCACCCGTAGTACCCGAGAGGATGAGCGAGTCGACGCCGTTATCAACAAGATGAGCTGCTAGGCGACGCCCTGCAGACACGTCCAGCGCACCGTCCTGGTCAAACGGGGTGACCATCGCTACGCCCACGCGTCCGAAAGTGTCGACGCCTGTCTGTGCTGTCATACCTGTGCTCATAGGCGTCAAGATTACCCGCTTTGCACCTTATTAGCTGAATCGGGGCGTTGCGCGAGTCTTAAATTTCTCCTTAGGCGTAAGGACTCGACGCCATTTCGGTGCCATCGCTCAGGGTGGTGATATTGAAATCGTCGAAAAGCACCGGCGATTGCTTCCTCAACAGCTTCAGACATGCCACCGCTAGCTGCCGCATCTCCGTATCCGCCTGTTCCGTCGCCCGCGCGCCGATAAAGTGACGCCACGCCCGGTAGTTGCCGGTCACGACGATGCGAGACTCCGTCAGGTTGGGTAGCACTGCACGGGCGGCCTGGCGTGCCTGCTTCTTGCGCAGCAATGCATTCGGTTCCTGCTCGAGCTTCGATTCAAGAGCATCGAGAAGCTCTTCGTAGACGAAACGCGCATCATCGGCTGCCTGCAGAGTCAATCGGGTAAGTTGTTCATCCTCCGCAATGAGTTTCGGCAGCACCACTTCAGCCTCTTCAGAATGAACAAAGCGCTGCGAGAGTTGCGAAAAAGAGAAATGTCGGTGCCGAACTAGCTCGTGTGTTGCCGAACGCGACAAGCCACGGATATACAGCGTCGCGGTTGCGTGCTCGAGCAGCGCATCATGCCCAACCTCGAGGATGTGATGCAGATAAGCCTGGTTCGAAGCAGTTCGTGGGTTCGGCTTATCGAAGGACTCGTAACAAGCTCGCCCAGCGAACTCGACAAGAGCCTCGCTTTCCGACGCCTCCCCGTCCACCTCCCAGTCCACTCCCTGCGGCGCGTGGAAAGAAGTGGCCGCGATGAGCTGGACATCAAGCTCAGTGACCTTAGCCATTACAGCTCCAAGTACTTTTCCAGGCCCACGGTCAGCCCTGGATGAGACTCAATTTCCCGCACACCCATGAGCACGCCTGGAGTGAAAGAGGAACGGTCATAAGAATCTTGACGGATCGTCAGCGACTGGCCCTGGGTACCGAAGATAACTTCTTCATGCGCCACCATTCCTTGCATGCGGACTGCGTGAACATGGACGCTGTCAACATCCGCGCCGCGCGCTCCGTCGAGGGACTGCTCGGTCTTGTCCGGCATTGCATCCAATCCAGCCTCTTTGCGAGCCTTCGCAATGCCCTGTGCGGTATGAACCGCGGTGCCGGACGGCGCATCGAGCTTGTTCGGGTGGTGATACTCAACCACCTCAGCGCTGTCGAAGAATTTTGCAGCTTGTGCCGCGAAGACCATGGTCAGCACAGCCGAAATAGCAAAGTTCGGAGCGATCAACACGTGGCCCGCACCGTCTCCCTTTGTCCATTCCTCCACTTGCGCCAGACGCTCGGCGTCGAAGCCCGTGGTCCCCACGACGGCGTGAATGCCATGCTGAGTACAGAATTCAAGGTTGCCCATAACGGAAGCAGGCTGGGTGAAGTCAACGGCTACCTGCGCGCCAGCTTCGACTAGCTTCTCAAGCGGAGTATCGCGATCGATTTCAGCAACAAGCTCCAGATCCTCTGCAGCGTTGACGCCCTCCACGATTGCTTGTCCCACGCGGCCCTTAGCGCCGAGGACACCCACCTTGATAGTCATTCACAATCCCTTCATCTATGTTCGTTCTGTTAGCCACGACCAGTCTATCCCTGTCGACATCCAGGGCTCAGAACGGGCACGCGGCGCTAACTCCCCTCGCCCGCACCATTCACCTACCCCCGTTGTTGTGTATGAGTAAAACCTATACCCCCAGCTCGGCAAGAGTCGAACACACAACCTAAAGCATTACTCAACACCCCCATGCTTCTTGGTTTGTGAAGTTTATCCCCGCAGGCTATAGACCTTGGTTTGTGCCGGCACTAGGATTAGTTGTAGAACACTTCTTCTAACACTATTTTTTCGGGGGATACGCCAATGAGCACCACCATCCTGCCGGACGCCTTCTTTAGCATCAGGACGCTTCAGTCCGGTAGGGATAAAAAAATCCGGATATTAACAGCACCTAGCATCCGCCTTTTACCTATCGATAGCATCTACCGGGTGGTGGTTTCCTTTACTGAGATGCTTACCGGTCCTGGGCCTTTATCACTCGCTCGCTTACGACCGTGTGCGCATAAATTGACCAGGATAGAGCTGAATCCATAACCAAAAGCGTGTGTGCCAGGGTTCCACCCGCGCTAAAGCGAGGAGGCTTGAAATCCCCGACAACATTTCCTTTATCAGTAATGTGCGTCCATCTACTGTGCCTGCAGCCTTTGCTGGTGATGGTGAGAATGCTGGGGAAGCCCGTGAAAACGCTTTTATCGTCAATGAACCCTTTGTCGGCTCTTCCGGTTTTGGAGTGCGTAGCGGGGTGAAGTAGAACACGATGGGTTCAGCGGGTCACCACAACATATAGGGGTCCCTGGTGTGAAGATGAAAGTTCCTACACAACCATCTAAACCCACCAGGGACCCGTACTGTGAAGCCTACTGGAAACCTCGTTGCCGACACCATTTGCCGTACCGCGGAAATCGGACTTGCCATCACCGGTGCTGCCGATGCCGGACCGCTGACCATCATTGAGGCCACGCCCGTAGCCGTTATCGGCGTGTGCCCGGACTGCGGACAGCCAGGCAAGCTGCGCGACCACACCACCCGTCGACTCGTTGATCTTCCTGTCGTCGGATTCCCCACCAGGCTGCACATAAAAGTCCCTAGATTCCAGTGCACAGCCACCTCATGTAAAAGGAAGATCTTCCAAGAATCTCTGGCTTGCGCTGATGACGGCGCCAAGCTCACCCACCGGGTCACCCGCTGGATCTTGCAGCGCCTTGCTATTGATCGGATGAGTGTGTCAGCTACCGCCAAAGCACTCGGCGTGGGCTGGGACCTGGTCAACCAGGTCGCACTGGATGCCTGCCGCCAGCTTGTCTACGGCGACCCTCACCACCTAGACGGAGTTCGCGTCCTTGGAGTCGATGAACATGTCTGGAAACACACCAGAAAACCAGGCCAGGCATCAAACCTGGTGACCATACTTGTTGACCTCACCCCGCTGGTGGACGGGCGTGGGCCTGCACGTTTGTTAGACATGCGACCAGGCAGGTCCGCCGACGTGCTCAGCGGGTGGCTTAAAGAGCGCGACCCCAGCTTCCGGGAGCAGATACAGGTGGTGACCATGGATGGGTTCACCGGATATGCCACCGCAGTCGAAGAGCAACTACCACAAGCAGACAAAGTCATGGACCCTTTCCATGTAGTGCATCTAGCAGCCGACAAGCTCACCAGTTGCCGACAGCGACTCCAACGTGAGACCACCGGGCGCCGCGGACGCAAAGATGACCCACTGTACAAGCACCGGCGCACCCTGTTGACCAGGACGAACTATCTCACCGAGCGGCAAAAGCAACGCTTAGAAATGCTGTGGGCCACCGATGACGACTACGTAGCCCTAGAAGTAACGTGGCTGCTCTACCAAGACATGATCGCAGCGTACGCGCATCCGAAGAAAACGGAAGGCAAAAAGCTCATGAAACGCATCATCCACACCCTACGTAAAGGATTACCACAAGGCCTAGAAGAGCTCGCCCAACTAGGACGCACCCTATAGCGTCGACGCAAAGACGTGCTCGCCTACTTCGATATCGGTGCCTCCAACGGCCCCGTCGAGGCAATCAACGGCAGACTCGAACACCTACGCGGCATCGCCCTAGGATTCAAAAACCTCAACCACTACATCTTGCGGAGCCTGATCCACTCCGGACAACTACAAGACAAAATCAACGCACTCTAAAACCGGAAGGGCCCCTTTGTCCCGGAGCAATCGAAGACGCTTACAAGCTCCCGAATCGTAAATTCCCCACAGCCTGGCAACGTGGTCGCGCGCCATAGCTTCAAACGCAACCAAACAGTCAAGAGGAACCGATCTCGCTCAGTTAACTCAAATTGCTTGGCCGTACGAAACGGTCGTAACCTCTGGTCTGAAACATGAATAATCTTCACCATGTAGTAATGGTCGCATTAGAGTGTGCAAACCCTAATGCGCCAACGAAACGACAGATTATCACGCGCTTTGAAGGAGCATGACGAGTATCCTTCTCCCGCCTCGCCTACGGCTCGTTGGACATCAGGTCATGAAGGCTTCGCAATCATAACCCGGAAGATCTCGCACGAAATTTCTAAAACGACAAAGAAGCCCTAGATTCGTATAAACGGTTCTAGGGCTTCTAACCTTTGCTTCACGAGTTCAGCATGAGCAGTGAGCTACCGATTGCTCCAGTACCTATATTTTCAATTGACGCGATAATGCGACTGCGATTGTTATGACCCATTCTCTGCTCCTTTTCTTTATTTATGCGAACAAGAAACTTCTTTGAAAAAGGCTGACCTACACTTTCAATAATCCAAAGAGCAATCAGGTATAACACTGCTATTGCTAAGGTACCTAGGATGTCGAGTCCTAGATCACTGCTTAGCTCAACCCGCGAAGCACTATTGATTATATAACAGGAGGGAGACACACTCTCTGGAAAGATGGAACAAATGTTCTTAACGGGTTAGCTTCACAAAAATAGAGAACAATAGCTCAGGGAGTCACGTTAAGCGTGACTCCCTCGACAAAACTTCACCACCTGCACCGAACGGCTTCCAGTCCGTTACTTCGGCCGTGACATAAACGACGCGAAATCAACAGAGCTGATAAAAGACCGAGGCCACTCCTCATCGTCGGTCAAAAGCATGTCCTCCCACAAACGTGACACAGCCGCCCCAGGCTCAATAGGCTCGTCGATCGTCCCTAATGCGGTGGAATAGCTATACATATTCCATTCATCCTCGTTAACCGGTTCATCACTCTGAGCCTGGAGATCATGGAGCAAGTTCTTTTTCACAACGGAATCCGACTCATCAATCTCCACATCAGCGACCAGATAGACGGTCGTGAACTGTTTCACGCGCTCCACTCGTTCAAGATAGCGCTGATAAAACCGAGGCAAATCCTCTTCTCTCGCAAGGAAATAGGTCTTTGTCAGGGTAATTTCGCTGGACATCATTTAGGGTTCCAACTCGTGTCATAGGCACCCGACGGACGGTACTTCCGCTGAGGATAGCAATGCCTCTTATGGGCATTGTTAAACTTGCTTTCATACAAATTTGCATCGGATTTGGCAGCATTAGGATCTGTTGGATGATTACCTATGACAAAGCCCACAATAGGATTGCCGGGGGCATTCTCCACTACCTGGCATTTCATGGTGATCATGCCTAGTTCATTTTTAACAACACCCGCTGCTTGCGCGACTTGCGTTTGAGCAAACACTGCAGAAGGAAGAGCGAGTGTAAGCGCCAAAGCACGTAATTTCTTCATTAGCAATTCTCCACTCGATCGATGCGAGTAATACCTGGAACCTTCAACTTGGAAACGGTTTCTTCAGCGCCCGGGGCAACCCCTGTGCACTCAATATCCTGAGAACCCACCCAACCCGTCATGATGACTTTCACCCGAACAGGTGTAGGGCAATTATTCCGAATTTTGATCTCAGCTTGATGATGCTCAGCAGACACACACGCAGGGGCAGTGTTTGATGCATCATAGAAGCTTATAGTCGGCTCACCTTCCACATGGATTTCCGCTGACTGTTTCTCCTTGGCATCCGACAGGTCTACAGTCTTGGTTTCTCCGGAAGACAACTCAAATCCCGATTCACTGTCTGCAGCAGGAACCGTATCACCATCCAAGGTCGCTTCTGCATCCTGAGCAAACGCGCTACTGGGGGCGGCAAGAGCCAAGACAGCACCACAAACCAATGCCAAACGAACTTTTCTTGCAGACTTTTTAACCATATTCTTTACCTTTCTTAGCGTTGGGAATGCACTTCACTCATGACAGTAGATGGAAAGTCCTCTCAAATCCATAGAACCTCCGTTCGGTACGCATAACTAAGAAGGATGAACACACGGATAAGCCCCGCGCCGTCGAAACAAACGATGAACCCAAAACTCACCCCGCACAACCCCAAGCCGTCGAATCAAACGACGAAGGGTCGCGGGAGCCGGGGCCGGAGGGAGATAAAGAAAAGCCTCCCTAATGGTAAAAAGTCGGCGCAGTTTTTGGAACTGAGCGGAACTTTTAAGAGTTAGGGAGGCTAGATGGCCTGAGAATGCCCCTCGGGGTCCAGCGGGGTTACGCAGTGATGCCCACGTGTTGCTGCTCGTTATGATGGTCTAGGAAGCTGGATCCTGCTGTCACAGCTGAAGGGAAAATATGACTCGCTCTATTGCACCGACCACCGTCTTCGGGGTCATCATTGCCGGATGTGCGTTGACCATCACCGCATGCTCTGAGGGAGGTTCGCACTCCACAAATTCACCTGCTTTTAGTTCGGTTGAATCCAGCCCGCGAGTTGCTGAAGCACCAGCCAGTGAAGAAATGGCCTCAGAGGACTCGGGCGCGCAAAGCAGCTCGGAGGCGATGACTGCAGCACAGTTTGCGGGCATGGGTACAGCAGCCCTGGATAATCGGCATCACATGCCCGAACGGCTTGGAGATCTCACGCCAACTACGGTGCGTGTGGGGGCTCACAATGGCTTTACCCGCGTAGTTATTGATCTCGAGGGAAACGGCGAACCGGGCTGGTTTACCACCTACACAGACAGCCCAACTCAGCAGGCCTCCGGTTACCCCGTTGAGGCAGAAGGAAATGCTTTTCTCGACGTCGGAATCGAGGGAACTCCTTGGCCATCTACGCCTGAGCTCGAGGAACGGCATATTCAGCAGGGAACTACTCCTGGAACTGGAGTCGTGAGTGAGGTCGTCTACACCAGCTCATTTGAGTCACAATCGCAATTCATCATTGGTCTGCAGAAGAGGACTCCGTACTCGGTGACATTTCTCGAGGACCCCAAACGACTTGTACTTGATTTCCAGGACTAGCAGCTAGCACCCAACAAGCTAAGAGCCCCGCCATCGCAGCCCATGAACGAGCTGGAGAGCGGGGCTCTGGCTTATGAGGTTTGGGAATTAGTCTTCCTCAACCGGGACCAGGGAAATCTTGCCGCGGTTATCGATGTCCGCGATTTCGACCTGGATCTTGTCGCCGACGTTGACCACGTCTTCGACCTTTTCGATACGCTCATCGCCGCCCAGCTTCGAGATGTGCACCAAGCCGTCGCGGCCCGGGGTCAGGGATACGAAGGCGCCGAAGGCCACGGTCTTCACCACGGTGCCGAGGAAACGCTCGCCGACCTTGGGTAGCTGCGGATTGGCAATGCTGTTGACGCGCTCGATGGCAGCCTCAGCAGCCTCGCCGGTGGCAGCGGAGACATAGACGGTGCCGTCTTCCTCAATGGAGACGTCAGCGCCGGTTTCCTCGGTGATGGTGTTGATGGTCTTGCCCTTCGGGCCGATGAGCTCACCAATCTTGTTAACCGGGATGGTCACAGAGGTGATGCGCGGGGCAAGGCCGGACATCTCGTCCGGGCCCTCGATAACCTCAGCCATGGTTTCGAGGATGGCGGAGCGGGCATCGCGGGCCTGCTCGAGGGCGTCGGCAAGCACGTGCGAAGGAATGCCATCCAGCTTGGTGTCCAGCTGCAGAGCGGTGATGAATTCGGAGGTACCTGCGACCTTAAAGTCCATGTCGCCGAAAGCGTCCTCGGCGCCGAGGATATCGGTCAGCGCAACGAACTTCTCCTTACCTTTAACCTCACCGGAGACAAGGCCCATGGCGATGCCCGCCACCGGAGCCTTGAGCGGAACACCTGCGTTGTACAGGGACAAGGTGGAGGCACACACCGAACCCATGGAAGTTGAACCGTTGGAACCCAGAGCCTCGGAGACCTGGCGGATAGCGTACGGGAAGTCCTCACGGGACGGGATAACCGGCAGCAAAGCACGCTCAGCCAGCGCACCATGACCAATCTCGCGGCGCTTCGGGGAACCCACGCGGCCGGTCTCACCCGTGGAGTATGGCGGGAAGTTGTAGTGGTGCATGTAGCGCTTGGACTCCACCGGGGTCAGGGAGTCAATCTGCTGCTCCATCTTGAGCATGTCCAGGGTGGTGACACCTAGGATCTGAGTCTCGCCACGCTCAAATAGGGAGGAGCCGTGGGCACGCGGGATGAGATCCACCTCCACGCCGAGGTCACGCAGGTCAGTAACACCACGACCATCAATGCGGAAGCCTTCAGTGAGGATCTTGTTACGGACGATATCCTTCATCACAGCGTTGAAGGCGTTACGGATCTGCTTGGAGGCATCCGCCTCCTCAAGGTCATCGAACTCGTCAAGGAGATCGGCTTCAATCTGCTCCATGTACTCGTTCGTTGCATCATCACGGTCTTGCTTACCCGGGATGGTGAGCAGCTTCTGCAGCTTCTTGGAGGCTGCCTTCTCCACTGCCTCGTATACATCCTCGCTGTAGGCCGGGAAGAGCGGGAACTCTTGGGTCTCCTTCGCGGCGCGCTCAGCCAAACCTGCCTGAGCCTCACACAGCGTCTTAATGAAGGGCTTGGCAGCTTCCAAGCCCTCGGCCACGGTGGATTCCTGGGGTGCCGGGGCGCCTTCCTTGATGCGTTCGGCTACGTTCACACCAGCGCCGGCCTCCACCATCATGATGGCGACATCGTCCTTGTTGCCCTTCTTGACAATGCGGCCGGCAACGACCATCTCAAACAGGGCGCGCTCATGCTGCTCGTTATTCGGGAAGGCTACCCACTGGCCCTTCGGGTGCTTGTCATCAGCAATGAGTGCCATGCGCACACCTCCCACAGGACCGGAGACCGGCAGGCCGGAGAGCTGGGTAGAAGCAGAAGCGCCATTGATGGCAACCACGTCGTAGTACTCTTCCGGGTCCATGGAGAGAACCGTGACGACAACCTGAACCTCGTTGCGCAGGCCCTTGACAAAGGTCGGGCGCAGCGGGCGGTCAATGAGGCGGCACGCCAGGATAGCTTCAGTAGAGGGGCGCCCCTCGCGGCGGAAGAAGGAACCCGGGATTTTACCCGCGGCATACATGCGCTCCTCGACGTCCACAGTCAGCGGGAAGAAGTCGAAGCCTTCGCGCGGCTGGTTAGAAGCGGTGGTCGTGGACAGCAGCATGGTGTCCTCGTCCAGGTAAGTAGTCACGGAGCCACCGGCCTGGCGAGCCAGCTGGCCTGTCTCAAAACGGATGGTGCGAGTGCCGAAATCGCCGTTGTCCAGGGTGGCGATGGCCTCGGTGATGCCGTAATCGTCGTCGATAAGAAACTCGACGGAATTGTTCGGTTGCTTTTTAGCGTTCTTAGCGCTCATGGATGTAACTCTCCTTGGAGCTGTCATGGCGATCTTCGGTGCCGCCTCTTCTTCGATGTTTTCTGACAACGTCCAAGGATTTTAGCAGATGAGATAAGAAAACCCCCGCACACAGGTGCGGGGGTTGAAAAGTTAAGCGCTTAGCGGCGCAGACCCAGGCGAGAAATCAGGTCGCGGTAACGGTCAACGTCGTTAGCGGCCAGGTACTTCAGCAGGCCACGACGGCGACCAACCATGAGCAGCAGACCACGGCGGGAGTGGTGATCGTGCTTGTGATCCTTGAGGTGCTCGGTCAGGTTGTTGATGCGGGTGGTCAGCAGGGCAACCTGTGCCTCCGGGGAGCCGGTGTCGGTCTCGTGCAGGCCGTACTCCTTGAGGATTTCAGCCTTCTTCTCGGTGCTCAAAGCCATGGAAAATCTCCTATTGTATTTCAGTCCACATGAAATGATGCGCCGTGAGGCGCTGCCCGTGACTACTGTGGACCGCAGTCAGCAAGCCGAAGTAGAAGTATAGAGGCTGCCGAGCTTCGACATCAAATCATCAACAAAGCGCGCGTCATCCACCGCAACGGCCACACGGGTGGTGGGGTTACCCAAGCGTTCCGGGTCACCGATCGTGCGGCCACTATCCTCACACCGCAGATTGAGGTCGAGGCAGGTGACCAGCGAGGGATCGGCAGCCACAGCTACCGCTAAAGGGTCGTGGAGCCCGCAACCGCCAAGGTGCGGAGAGGTCGTCTTATAGGCGCGAATGTAATAGTCCACGATGTCCGCGTAGATCTGGCCCGTCCGCGTTCCTCGCCACTGTTGCGTGTGCTCCCTGGTGAGCAACGTGCGCAGCGTGACATCGAGCCCCACCATCGTGAGGTCGTGAGCATGGCGGAATACATAGTCCGTGGCTTGGGGATCTTGGAAGACGTTGGCCTCGGCATAGGGCGTGACGTTCCCGGGCACGGTCAGGGCGCCGCCCATCATGACGATGCGGGCGTTGCGGGCGAAGTCCGGGTCTTTGCGCATGGCGGCTGCAATGCTTGTCGACGGTCCCGTCGGCACGATGACCAAATCCTCACCATGCTCACGGACCGAACGGATCAGAAAGCCCACTGCATCCTCGTGTGCTTTGCGGCGCGGAGGAGGCAGAAGTACTTCCCCAAGGCCATTGCGGCCATGGATGAAAGCTGAAATGGGGGCAACGCTAAAGCCCGTCCGCGTCGGGCCGGTGAAGACGGGGACATCTTCGGCGTCGAGAAGCTCGAGCAACGCCAGCGAGTTGCGCACCCCCAAGGCCACCGGGACGTTGCCATAGGTACCCGTGACCCCGATCAACTCGAGGTCGGGGTGTGCAACGGCATAGGCAAGAGCAAGGGCGTCATCGATTCCAGTGTCGAGGTCGAGGATGATCTTCATTTAGGCCTCGCGTGCCAGAATCTCACGAATTCGAGCAACATCACGTTCCATAGCTGTCAGGAGTTCCTCCACGGAATTGAATTTCTCCATGTCACGCACGTGGTCAACGAAATGCACGGTGGCTTCGTGGCCGTAAAGGTCGGCATCGCGGTCCAACACGAAGGACTCCACAGAGCGCTCCTCGTCGCCGAAGGTGGGGTTCGTGCCCACCGAGACAGCGGCCGGATAAGGAACGCCGGGCTCCATGTCTCCTTCCAAAGGGGCGCCGGTGGGCTCGACCACGAACCAGCCCGCGTAGACGCCATCGGCTGGAATGGCGACGGATTCCGGGAAATACTGGTTGGCGGTCGGGAAACCAAGCTCCTTTCCACCCCGCCCTGCGCCACGCACAACGGGACCGGTCACCGTAAAGTGGCGTCCCAGCGCCAATTGGCGCGCGCGATATCGCCCTTGGCAAGAGCGGCGCGGATGTTGGTGGAGCAGATGCGCTCGCCGTCGTCGTCAAGCAAAGGCACAATGCCAACGTCGAACCCGAACTCGGTACCGAATTTCGCTAGCGCCTCCGCGGTGCCGGACGCGCCTGCGCCGAAGGTGAAGTTCTCCCCCACCACGACGTGTTCTGCGTGCAAGCGCCCCACAAGGAGGTCCGTCACGTACTCGCGTGGCTCAACGCCCCGTAGTTCTTCGGTGAAGTCGATGACGAGCACGGCCTCGATGCCCATGTCTTCCGCCAGTTGCATGCGGCGTTCAAAAGTAATCACGGAGAGCGGCGCGCGCTCCGGCAAGAAGACGGAAACAGGGTGCGGATCGAAGGTCACCATGACGGCGCGCTGGTCATTATTGCGCGCGTGCTCGACGGCCTTCGTCACGAGCTGCTGATGGCCGCGGTGCAGGCCGTCGAAGACGCCAATTGTCACCGACGTCGGACCGAGGTCAGCGGGGATGCTATCGATTCCGTACCAAATATCCACGGGCACCATGCTATCCCACTGCGGCCGGTGCCCTAGACTGCAGGGCATGACTGATCCGCTCGAACGTTCCGGCCTCGTGGTCGTCGACAAACCCGCCGGCATGACCTCGCACGACGTCGTGGGAAAACTCCGCCGCTTCTTCCACACCCGCAAGGTGGGCCACGCGGGCACGCTTGATCCGATGGCCACGGGAGTGCTCGTTGTGGGGCTCGAACGTGGCACCAAGTTCCTCGCGCACATGGTGGCCTCCACCAAGGCCTACGACGCGACGATTCGACTGGGCATGGCTACCCACACCGACGATGCGGAAGGTGAAGCTACGTGGGGCAAACCGGCAACCGCTGTGAAGGATTCTGCCATTTCGCAGGAAATTGCTGCGCTGACCGGCGATATTCTGCAGCGGCCGGCAGCGGTCTCCGCTATCAAGATCGATGGCAAACGCGCGCACGAAAGGGTGCGGGCAGGCGAAGAAGTTGAGATCCCCGCGCGCCCAGTGACGGTCAGTCGCTTCGATATCCTCGATACGCGGCGCTGCGGCGAGTTCATTGATTTGGACGTGTCGGTCGCGTGTTCTTCGGGAACCTACATCCGCTCGCTGGCTCGGGATCTGGGTGAGGCCCTCGGCGTCGGCGGGCATCTCACCGCCTTGCGCCGCACTGAGGTGGGCCCTTTCACGCTTGACGACGCCCTCCCCTTCTCTACTCTCGAGGACTCTCCGACCCTGTCCCTCAGCCTCGATGAGGCTCTCGCTCGCAGCTATCCGGTTTTAGAAGTCACCGATGACGAGGCCCAGGCCCTGGCTATGGGCAAGTGGCTAGAGCCGCGTGGGTTGAAAGGCACGTACGCGGCCGTCGATCCGCAGGGACGCTCGATCGCCTTGATCAAGGAAAAAGGAAAGCGCTTAGCCACGGTTTTCGTCGCGCGGCCCTCGACGCTTTAATGACCCAGTTTACCTGTCAAAGTTGAGCGCCGGAACGGCAGCAGAAACGATGACATAGCCATCCCGGATGATCCAGTGCCCAGTAATAAACGGCACTGGAGTTGGCCGTGCCAAGAGATAAGAGACCAGCGTTCCGTCCAAGCGCAGGTCAATTTCCGCTTGGTCAAAATCAAGCCACCGCCGGGTCATGGGGAACCACGTCTTGTACGTGGCCTCCTTAGCACAGAACAACAGGCGATCCGGGCAGGAAATACCCGCCGCTTGTAACTGAGCCAGCTGCGGCATCTCCCCCGGCCGAGCGATCATCGTCAGCACATGCTCCGGCAAAGGCTCCGCGGGTTCGGCATCCAACCCCATCGAGCGCACATGGGTGGTCGGCGCTGCTACCGCTGCACGCAAGCCTTCGGTGTGCGTCATCGATCCGGTATAGCCCTCCGGCCACAGCGGCATGCCTCGCTCGCCGCGCAGAATCGGCTCATTGTCGGTGTAGTTGAGCTCCTTCAAGGCTTGGTGGGCACACCAGCGTGCATCCCCAAATTCGGACTTGCGCACGTCCACGGCCTGCGAGACCACTGAGCGCTCTTCCGGGGATAGGTGGTTGTAATTGAGCAGGTCGGTCATCGACTCGTCTGTACGCACATAGCAATAGCGCGCTGACTCCGGGAAGAGGGAAGGCTCAAGCATGCTCTGCCCTCCCTGTCTTCTCATCGATACTCAGCACCGGATATGGCCACGGCTGGAGATGCCCGTGCGCTTGCCACTCACGCGGATAGCCCAGAGACACCTCAATGTGGTCTACCCCATCAATGTTGGCTCGGTTGGGCATATGGAGGTGACCGTAGATGACCGCTTTGGCGTTGTAGCGCCGCGGCCAGGAACGCGTGTGGCGGGTTCCACACCACAACGCCACCTCGGGCCAGCGCAGGTACAAGGTTGGCTCCTGCACCAGCGGCCAGTGATTGATCAGGACGGTCTCGCCCTCAACCCGTGATAAGCGTTTGATGGAATACGCCAAGCGGTCCCAGCACCACGCGCGCACATCGACGAACGGGGCGATAGCAAATTCATCGGTCATGATAATCTGCTTCTGCTTCGCGCTCGCGAGCGCCTGCTCTACCGTTGTTCCCGGCGGACGAAAACTGTAGTCATACAGCGTAAAGAGCGGTACGACAGTAACCCCTCCAAAAACTGGGAAAGGGTCTTCTGGGGTAACCACGCCAATCTCCCGACAGCCTTCCACGAGCCGATCGTATTTTTCACGTCCCTGATACGCGTCCTGGCCGCGGGAGAAGAGCTCGTGGTTGCCGGGCACCCAGATCACGGTGGCGTAGCGGTTTTTCAGCCGGGCCAAGGTGTTGATGACAAGGTCAATGCGCTCGGCCACGTCGCCCGCCACAATCAACCAGTCATTCGGGTTCGGCGGAACGAGTTCGTCGATGCGGTCCCCGTTGACTCGTACCGCCGCGTGGAGATCGGAGACAGCCCACAAAGTGGTCATAGCGCCTCCTTCACACAAACATTCTCTCTACTTTTACCACAGGGCTAGACCTGCGCCCACCGCATGGAGTAGAAGCGCCACACCACGCCCACCATGCGGATGAGGATGAACGCGGCGATTCCGCCCCACACCCCGGTCAGGCCGGTGCCGAAAACCAGGGCCAACCAGACACCGGGGAGGAAACCTAGAAGCACTGACGCGAGGGTGAGTGTGCGGAGGAAGGCTGCGTCCCCAGCGCCCAGGAGAACGCCGTCTAGAGCGAAAACGACGCCGCCAATAATGACGAGGAAAGTCATAACCCACCACGGGCCGGAAATGACCTCGAGGACCTCCGGGCTCGTAGTAAAAATCTGCGGGATGACACCGGCGCCGAGGCCGAGTACCGCTGCGAGCGCGAGGGAGAAGGACGTGGAGTAGAGCGTTACCTTGGTTCCTACAGTGCGGGCATAGCGCGCTGACCCTGCCCCCAACGCTGCGCCGGTCAATGCTTGGGCAGCGATCGCGAGGGAATCCAGAACGAGGGACAGGAAGTTCCACATCTGCATCATGATTTGATGCGCAGCCAACTGGGCCGTTCCGATACGTGAGGCCACCGCTGCCGCCGACAAAAATGCCACTTGGAAACTCAACGAACGAACGATGAGGTCACGCCCCAGCACGAGCTGCCGACGCACAACGCTCCAGCGAACCTCCCACGAGCCGGTATGCTCGCGGCGCAGCTCCCCCACGAAGAACGCCGCGATGATCCCCATCCCCAGCACTGTGGCCAGAGCAGAGCCCGGCAGACCCCAGAAGTGCACGAAAATAGGCACCGCGATGGCGCCAGGAACCATACCTGCAAGGGTGAAATAGAGGGGCTTGCGGGTATTTTGCACGCCGCGCATCCAGCCGTTGCCAGCCATGTTGATGAGGGTAAAGGGAATCGCGACGGCGGCGATACGCAGCCACTGCGCCGTCCCGCGCGCCGTATCTGGATTGCCAGTCAACCACATCGCGAAGACGCCGGCGAAGAGCCACATGGTGATAGCGAGCACCACCCCCACGCCCACGGCAACCCACGTTGCTTGCACGCCCTCAGCCACGGCCTCTTCCCGCTTACCTGCACCGAATAAACGAGAGGCTCGCGCGGTCGTGCCATAAGACAAGAAGGTCAGCTGGGTCGTGACCACGGAATGTAGCGTGGCCGCAGCCCCCAGCGAGGCCAAATCCTCAGCTCCAAGCCGGCCCACCACCGCGGTATCTAGGAGCAAATAAAGCGGCATCGCCGCGAGAACACCCAAAGCGGGCACAGCAAGGCGGAAAACCTCCGCGGCAGAAACCTTGACTGGTTGCGCGGAAGCCATTTAGGACAACGCACCTACCAGCTGCGCGATAACCTCCTCGGGCGTTCCGTGCGCGGTATACCCAGCGGCCGGAACATGCCCACCGCCGCCGAAGGTGAGGGCCACTTCAGCGCAGTTGACCGCGGAGGAACGCAAGGATACAGCCCACACATTGGGGGCTTGTTCCTTGAAGACCACTCCAATGTCAGTGCCCTTCAATGCGCGGACATAATCGACAAAAGACTCAATCGCGGAATCGGCGTGGGACGCAACTTCCTCATGCGGCACGTAGAGAACAGCCAGTCGGTGCTCCCCTGCTTCCTCAATCCTGAGGCCTGAGAGCACGCGTCCGATCATCTGCAGGTCATCGGCCGTGCTGGAATCCATGAGCTCCAGCGCAATCTGCTTGGTGTCGAGCCCATAAAGCATGAGGCGCGCGGCGATGTCGTGCATGGCTGGGCGGCCCCACCGGAAGTTACCGGTATCGGTGACAAGGCCCGCGTACAAGCAGTGCGCGATGACGCGATCGATCTGGATGGAAAGCCTATCCAGGATATCGAGCAGAACCACCGTGGTGGACTCACACACTGGATCCACCACGTTGATGGCGCCGAAGCCGTCGTTAGAGGCATGGTGATCGATACATAGGACGCGGCCGACAGCGGCCATTTTCTCGAGCCCCTGCGCTACCGAACCTGTCCGTTCTATCGAGCCACAGTCCACAGTGACATAAAGGTCATAGCCCTGTGGAAGCTCATCCACCAACTCAATTTCGTCCACTGTGGGAATGGAAAATAGGTTGGCGGAAATATCGCGGCGCTGCCCGATCACGGTGCGGGTCTGCTTCCCGCGCTGGCGCAGCGCCAAAGTGAGGGCCGCCGCGGAACCGACAGCATCGGCGTCTGGGCGCAAGTGCGTAATAATGCAAATACTGCTGGCCTGCACCAGCGCATCAACTGCGGCTTCGTAGTTGGTTCGTGACACTTAGTCCTCTTCCTTATCCGAGGTCTTGTACGGATTCGCATCACCAGCCGGCTGCGCGCCTTCCTTTAACTTGGCCAGCTCCGCATCGCGGGCACGGGCGCGGGCGAGCACATCCTCCAGGTGAGCGGACGCCTCGGGGACAGTATCAAGCTCAAAGGACAGCGTCGGCGTAAAGCGAACCGACAGTTCGTCGCCCACGATCTTGCGCAACTGCCCCTTAGCTCGCGTGAGAGCCTCAGCAGCCTGATCGTAATCCGGCTCGGATTCGATATCCGCGCCGCGCACCGTGTAGTACACGGTGGCATCGTGCAGGTCACCCGTAACGCGGGCATCCGTGATAGTCACAAGCTCAAGGCGACGATCCTTAATCTGGCGTTCAATAGCGCTGGCAACGATTGTCTGAATGCGCTTTGCCATGCGCGCGGCGCGTGCGTGATCAACCATGGTGAAGCTCCTTTGCGTACGGGTACTGGCAACTAGTCTAGGATACCGATTCTGCACCTTTCGGCCGAAATGATTAAAGCCCAGCCAGGAATGTTTCCTGGCTGGGCTTTTTATCTGAGCGCTCTTAGTGAGCGGAGAGCTCAGATGTGATTAGTCGCGCGGGACCTCGACTTCCTCGTAGGCCTGGATGATATCGCCTACCTGGATGTCCGGGTAGGACAGGACCATACCGCACTCGTAGCCGGCGTTGATCTCGTTAGCGTCATCCTTCTCATGGCGCAGGGACTCGATCTTGGCATCGGAGACGACGACGTTTCCGTCGCGTACGAGGCGAACCTTGCCGTTGCGCTTGACCTTGCCCTCGGTGACCATACAACCGGCAATGGTGCCGACGGCGGAGGACTTGAACAGCGCGCGGATCTCCGCCGCACCGGTATCCCGCTCCTCGTAGATGGGCTTGAGCATGCCCTTGAGAGCTGCCTCAACCTCTTCGATGGCGCGGTAAATCACGGTGTAGTAGCGGATGTCAACGCCCTCGGCATTCGCTTCCTCCGTCGCCTTGCCTTCAGCGCGAACGTTGAAGGCGATGATGACGGCGTCGGAAGCCGCAGCCAGGCTGACGTTGGTCTGCGTCACAGCACCGACACCACGGTCGATGATGTTGAGCTGAACCTCGTCGTCAACCTCGATGTCCAGCAGGGCATCTTCCAGAGCTTCGACGGAACCGGCATTGTCGCCCTTGAGGATGAGGTTGAGCGTCGAAGTTTCCTTGAGCACTGCATCCAGATCCTCGAGGGAGACGCGCTTGCGGGCCTTGGCCTGCAGAGCAGAACGCTTACGCGCATCACGCTGCGCGGCAATCTGTCGAGCGACGCGGTCATCTTCGACAACCAAGAGGTTGTCGCCGGCACCAGGCACGCCGTTGAGGCCCTGCACCTGGACCGGGCGGGACGGGCCGGCCTCTTCCACGTCGTTGCCAAACTCATCGAGCATACGACGTACACGTCCGTGCGCATCGCCAACCACGATGGAATCACCAATGCGCAGCGTACCGCGCTGAATGATGACGGTTGCCACCGGACCGCGGCCACGGTCGAGGTGAGCCTCGATGGCAGAACCCTGCGCATCCATATCCGGGTTAGCGGTGAGCTCGAGTGCAGCGTCCGCCGTCAGGATGACAGCCTCCAGCAACTCGTCGATGTTGATGTTGTTCTTCGCGGAGATGTCCACGAACATCGTGTCGCCGCCGTATTCCTCCGGCACCAGACCGTACTCAGTGAGCTGACCACGGATCTTATCCGGGGAAGCTTCCGGCTTATCAATCTTGTTGACCGCGACAACGACTGGGATGTCCGCTGCCTTCGCGTGGTTAATCGCCTCAATCGTCTGCGGCATCACGCCGTCATCAGCGGCGACCACCAGGATGGCCAAGTCAGTGGACTTGGCACCACGGGCACGCATGGCGGTAAACGCCTCGTGGCCCGGTGTATCCAGGAAGGTGATGGTACGCGGGCCATCCTCGAGATTCACCGTGGTCTGGTAGGCACCGATGCCCTGGGTAATGCCACCGGCCTCACCCGCGCCTTCGTTGGTCTTACGAATGGTGTCCAGAAGGCGGGTCTTACCGTGGTCAACGTGACCCATCACGGTGACGACTGGCGGGCGCTTCTCAAGGGCTTCTTCGCCGCCCTCGTCCTCACCGAACTGCAGGTCGAAGGACTCGAGCAGCTCGCGGTCCTCGTCCTCCGGCGAGACGACCTGGACCTCGTAGTTAATCTCCGAGCCCAAAAGCTGCAGGGTGTCCTCGGATACGGAGGCCGTAGCCGTCACCATCTCGCCGAGGTTGAACAGTGCCTGAACCAATGCTGCGGGATCCGCACCGATCTTCTCGGCAAAGTCAGCCAGGGAAGCACCGCGGCGCAGGCGAACTACCTTGCCGCCGCCGTCAGGCAGGCGTACGCCGCCTACCTCATGCTTCTGCTGCTCTTCAAACTCGTGGCGCTTCTGACGCTTCGACTTCTTGCCGCGACGCGGTGCGCCACCAGGACGACCGAATGCACCAGCGGTACCACCACGGCGACCACCGCGTCCGCCACGGAAACCACCGTGGCCTGGGCCACCCTGGCCCGGTCCGCCGCCACGACCACCGCGGCCGCGCCCGCCACCGCCGCTGCCTGCGGCCTTCGACGGCATGCTGGCCGGGTTCGGGTGCGAAGGCATCATGGCCGGCGATGGGCGGCGTCCGCCGCTGCGATTGCCATCACCCTGCGGGCGTGCTCCGCCCTTGCCACCGCGGTTATCACCAGGCTTGCCGGCGGAGCGCTGCCCCTTGCTGCCGCCCGGACGTGGTCCGGGGCTGGGGCGATCGCTCGAGCCGCCCGTAGAGAACGGGTTATTGGCGACGCGACGGGTACCACCAGGCTTCGGCATGGAGCGCGGTGTAACTGCGCGCTCGCCAGGCTTGTCCGCATTCTTGCGCTGTGCACCCGGCTTCGGGGCACCGCCCGGCTTAGGCGCAGTTCCCGGCTTCGGGGCGCCGCCCGGCTTGGGAGCGGCACCCGGCTTCGGCGCTGCCCCCGGCTTCGGACCAGGCTTAGCGGCGGTAGCCGGCTGCTTCTCTGCTGGTTTCTTCTCTGCCGCCTTTTTGGCAGCAGAAGCCGGGGAGGCTGCCGGCGCGGTTTTCTCCGCCGGCTTGTCGTTGCCACCCTTAGCTTCATAATGTGCGCGCATCTTCTTGACCACCGGCGGTTCGATGGTCGAGGATGCGGTCTTGACGAACTCGCCTTGTTCCTTCAGCGTGGCGAGTAGTTCCTTGCTGGTTACGCCGAGCTGCTTTGCCAACTCGTGTACACGTAGCTTTCCGGGCACTTGTCTCCTCTTTAATCTTTCTAGGAGCCAAGGCCGCGGAATACGGCTTGACCCCTAGTTAATGGCTATGGACTTTCATCGCTGATGCTGCTTCATGGTTGTGCGCTCATCAGTGTTCGGTCTTCCTTTTTAACTCTGGGTCGCACGGGCTGTTGCCCGCCGACTGCACCTGCTGCCGAGCAGCGAGGTACTCACGTACGTGACCTGTGTCCACGTCTGTGGACAATCGGAGCGCGCGCCTGAAGGCACGGGTTCGCTCCGCCAGCTCTACTGCCTCCAGATCTGGCCTTATCCACGCTCCCCTGCCGGGGAGGCGGCGGCGCGGATCCGGAACAACACGGCTTCCTGTGGGATCGTCCCTATCGGCGACAACCCTGAGCAATTCCGTGTCGGGATGCTTTTGACGCGTGGCGATACAGGTGCGGAGTCGCTGTCCCTGAGACATCCCACTCCTTACGTCGAATCACCACTACTACTACGCCACAGCATTCCTGCATGTGGGCCGTTGTCTAGTCTACGCGAAAATAGGCCAAACCTTTAATCCCACCGCAGGTAGGTTGGAAAGCTAGTCACGAGCGGCATCGGAGTGAATATCAATCTTCCATCCGGTCAGGCGAGCTGCGAGGCGAGCGTTCTGCCCTTCCTTGCCGATAGCGAGCGAGAGCTGGTAATCCGGCACGGTTACCTTGGCTACCTGTGCTTCCTCGTCGAGGATTTCTACGCGCACAACCTTCGACGGTGCGAGAGCATTACCCACGTAGACGGCTGGGTCTTCGTTGTAATCGATGATGTCGATCTTTTCACCGCCGAGCTCACGCATCACGTTGCTGACGCGGGAACCCTTCGGGCCGATGCATGCACCCTTGGCGTTGAGGCCCTTGGCGTGGCCGCGAACGGAGATCTTGGAGCGGTGCCCTGCCTCACGGGCGATGGCGATGATCTCTACTGCGTCGTCGGCCACCTCAGGGACCTCCAGCTCGAAGAGGCCGCGAACCAGCTCTGGGTGGGTACGCGACAGCGTAATCTGCACCTTGGCCCCGTTCCGGTTTACCCCCACGACATAAGCCTTAACGCGGTCACCGTGCTCGAGCTTCTCCCCCGGCAGCTGCTCGGCCGGCAACAGGAAAGCATCCTGCGAATCGTGCTCGGTACCCAATTGCACCACGATAACGCCGCGCTTGTTGGCATGGATATCGCGCTGGACGACGCCCGACACCACCGTGCCGATCAATTCTGAATAGGAATCATAGGTCCGCTCCGCTTCGTTTTCGCGCAGCTTGCGCAGGATGGCATCGCGGACAGCCTGGGCGCCGATGCGCCCAAAGTTATCCGGGGTGTCGTCGTACTCGCTGACGACCTCTCCGGTCTCCAGATCGCTTTCCGTCACGATGACGGCAACGGCGCCGGTATCGGCGTCGATATCCACGCGGGACTTTGTCCCCTCCGCCTTCGTCTCAGCGGACTCGGCACGGTGATCCAGATAGGAATACAAAAGGGCACCCGCGATTGCCTCGAGCAGGTCCTTCACCGGGACGCCTCGCTCGCGCTGAATCGTGCGGAGTGCCTCTAGATCAATATTCACTTGTTAGTCCTCTCGGGTTGCCGAGTTCTGCTCGGCGAAGTCGAACGTCTGCATTGCCGCCTCCAGCTCCTGTGCTGGAGGTTGAGCAAATTCAATTTCTACCACTGCACGGCTTACATTTTCCAATCGCTCGACCTGATAGCGCACCTCCTTCTTCACGGTCGTGATGAGCGCCACTGATTCTTCGTCCGCGGAGAGAGCACCGATTCTGGCAACACGGGTGGTGCTGGGCTCGTCGCTCAACGCATAGCCGACCAGCCTTCCTTGGTTCCGACGCCAATGGCGTGGTGCGCTGAGCGGAAAATCCACGCCGGGGGTCGACACCTCCAGGGTGTAGCCTGCCCCAAAGTTAAGAGTGCCCGCTTCCTCCTGTGCATCAAAAAACTCGGAAATCTCCTGCGAAAGTTCCTCGATGAGATCGGAGCTCGGACGTTCATCACCATCGATGCGGATGATGACCTGCGACTTTTTACCAGCTCGTGTGGTCTTGACATCTTCGATGTCGAGGCCGCGTGCGGCGGCAACAGGCTGGAGGATTTCGGTCAGTTGTGCGGGTGTTGGGAATGCCATGCGCTCTAGACTAGGTCACACGGGTAGGGTCTATCGCGTGAACCGCCGAGTAGTTGTGCCCGCCCTCCTTGCCTGCGCCGCCCCATGGTTGGGCGGCTGCCAAGCCACCGACGCGATCGTGGACTATTTTGGCCCCCACGCGGACCCTACGTTGACCTCTCTGGCTCACGATGCGAGCGCCGACGCCCACGCACTGCAGGAACTCGATCCCGATGCCGCGTCCCTGCGCGCGCAGCACGCAGACGAGCTTTACTCCGAAATTGAGCGCCTCTGCGGCCGCGACGAGGAAGGACACGTTCCGCGCTCCTGCGAAGTGAATCGTGAGGGTGAAGCATACGAGGCCACTGATGCGGCTGCCGTGCTTGCCGCAGCTTCTTCATCGATTGAAGAGCAACTTGACGCGGTCTCCCCGGAATCTCGGCCCTTGCTCGTCGCCCAAGCCATCGCAATGGAGGCCCGCTCCACCGATGAACCGGGCGCTGTGCCGGAGCTGACGGAGGATGACGCTGACCTCGCCACCGAACTCTTGGACTGGGAATACCGGCAGGTGTATGCCTTGGACTTTGCTCGTTCCTATGTCACACCTGACGTCGAAGAGCTGGTTGATGAGCGCCTCGCTCTGCACGAGAACCGCGTCCTCGCGCTCCAAGAAGCAGTAGCCAAAATCGGACCAGTGCCACAGCCCGCAGCGGCCTACACCTCGACCTCCGGTGAGCTGCCCGTAGACGCCGCCTCAGCGCGCGCGTTCCTTGACGACGTCGCGCATAGTGACACGGTGACATGGGCCTCCGCCGCCTCACAGGAGGTGCCCGACCAAGCGGCACCCAATGCTGAATGGCGAAGCTGGCTTATTTCTGTAGCCGCCCAATCTCACCGCATCAGTGCAGCTTAATTCCTCCCTCGCGAGCTCGATTTTCCTGAGCTACCGACGTTTGGCGTTCTTTTCGGCGTACAGCGACCAGGCATAGCGCATGACCGGAATCTGCAACGGCAGACGCACCGCGTGGTAGATCTTCTTGCCGGTTGATGCCTTGCCGCTTTCTAAGTCCCTGTAGGCTTGGTAGAAGTTCGCCGGCCACACGGCAGCGAGCAAAGCTAGGGCTGAAAGGCCGCCTGCAGGCCGCGTCGATGGGTTCGCCAGGAGTGCACCGGTCACCACTTCCCAGGCGCCAGAGGTGAAGTTGTAGAAGCGAGCCGACCCTGGAAGCTGTGGCGGGATGATGGACTCGAAGGGCTTCGGCTTAGCAAAATGCAGCACTCCCATGGCAGAGAGTGCTGCAGCCATTGAATATGTCAGTGCGGGGTTGTGGGAACTCATACCCGCGAGCCTACGCGCTTAACGCACCTAACCGCGGATGAGCTCCGTTAAGGTGTCCACGATGGAGTCTGCGGGGACCTCACGGGTCTCGCCGCCGCGGATGCGCAGCTCAATGATGCCGTCGGCAAAGGCGCGGCCCAGGATGGCGATGAACGGCATGCCCAGAAGCTCTGCATCCTTGAACTTCACGCCCGGGGAGACCTTGGGGCGATCGTCGAAAAGCACCTCTACGCCTGCGCGGTCCAGATCCTCCACCAGCTTCTGGCCTGCCTCGAGGGCAGCGGCATCCTTGTTCGCTACGGCCACGTGCACCTGGTACGGGGCCACAGCCACCGGCCAGTTGAGGCCCTTCTCATCGTGGCGCTGCTCCGCCAGCACCGCGAGCATGCGCGTAACACCGATGCCGTAGGAACCCATGGTCGGCACGGCGCGCTTGCCGTTCTCATCCAGGATCTGGACGTCGAAAGCCTCGGTGTACTTGCGACCCAGCTGGAAGATGTGGCCCAGCTCGATGCCGCGCTCCAGGGTCAGAGTGCCCTGGCCGTTCGGTGCCGGGTCCCCTTCCTTGACCTCGGCCGCCTCGATGAACTCATCCACTGTGAAGTCGCGGCCAGCCACCAAACCGACGACGTGGCGCTGCGGGGCATCGGCACCGGTAATCCAGGAGGTGCCGGAAACCACGCGCGGGTCGGCGTAGACCTTGATGCCGTGGGCGTTAAGAGCGCGCGGCCCAACGTAGCCCTTGACCAGGAAGTCGCTCTTCTTGAAATCCTCATCGCTGGCGAGCTCGAACTCGGCCGGTTCAAGCGAAGCCTCCAGGCGCTTTTCATCCAACGCGCGGTCGCCCGGAATAAGAACAGCCGCGAGTTCCCATTCCTTCTCTTCCTCCGTAGCTGCAGGGGCGGCTACCTTGATCATCATACACTTGAGGGTGTCCGCTGCGGTGACCTCGCGGTCGGCGACAGTAATGCCGGCGCTCTTAGCCCACTCCACCAGCGTTTCGATGGTCTCGGATTTCGGAGTCTCATGCTCCTGTGCCTCCGGCAGGCCGTCGAAGGGGATTTCCTCTGGAGCCTGAGTGACCACGGCCTCCACGTTGGCGGCGTAATCGCCCTCGGTGGCCCGCACGAAGGTATCTTCGCCTACCTCAGACACGGCGAGGAACTCCTCGGAGGCCGAGCCTCCCATCGCACCAGAGGTGGCCTTACAAATCGCGTAATCAATCTCCAGGCGATTGAAGATGTTCTGGTAAGCCTTGCGGTGGCGGGCATAGGACTCATCGAGCCCCTCATCCGTCATGTCGAAGGAATAGGAGTCCTTCATGGTGAACTCGCGGCCGCGCAGCACGCCCGCGCGCGGACGCTCCTCATCGCGGTACTTCGTCTGGATCTGATACAGCGTGACCGGGAAATCCTTGTACGAGGAGTACATATCCTTCACTGCGGTGGTGAACATCTCCTCATGGGTCGGGCCTAGGAGCATGTCAGCGCCCTTACGATCCTTGAGACGGAAGAGGTTATCGCCGTACTCCGTCCAGCGGTTCGACTGCTCGTAGGGTTCGCGCGGCAGCAACGCCGGGAACAGCATCTCTTGGCCGCCGATAGCGTTCATCTCCTGACGGATTACGTCTTCGATCTTGCGCATGGCGCGCAGCCCCAGTGGCAGCCAGGTGTATACACCCGGCGCGACGCGGCGCACATAACCTGCGCGGACGAGAAGCTTGTGGCTGGGGACTTCGGCATCAGCCGGATCCTCACGAAGAGTGCGGAGGAAAAGCTCAGAAAGACGTGTAATCATGGTTGCTCAGTTTACATCGCTAGCATGTAGCCATGCTGATCATCCTCCCTCCTTCTGAGACCAAAGCACACGGCGGCAACGGCGCGGCCCTGAATTGGGACGAGCTTTCTTTTCCCGCGTTGAATCCGATCCGCCAAGAAATCGCTGCAGAGTTGTCCTCCCTCGACGTCGATGAAGCGCTGGAAGTGCTCAAACTCTCTGAGAAGCTGCGTGGGGAAGCCGAGTCTAACCGCGAGTTGGCATCCTCCCCGACCATGCCCGCGCTGGAGCGTTTCACCGGCGTGCTCTACGACGCCCTGGACGCTCCCACCCTTCCCCCGGAAGCGCGGAGCTACCTCGCCGTGGGCGATGCATTGTTTGGTCTGGTGCGCGCCGATGACCTCATCCCGCACTACCGTCTCTCCGGTAACACGAAACTGGGCGGGCGGACGCTGAAGTCTCGGTGGGGTACGGCCATCACGGATGAGCTGCGCGCGCTTGTCGACGCTGGCGAGTTCCTCATCGATATGCGCTCGGGCACCTACCAGCAGCTGGGAAAGTTAAAGGACGTCGCCACCGTGCGCGTGGAGACAGTGCAAGAGGATGGCTCCCGCAAGGTGGTCTCTCACTTCAACAAGCACTACAAGGGGGAGCTCGCTCGCGTACTCGCTCTCAAGGGCGAGAGCGTCTCCACCCTTGAAGATGCCGCCCGCGTAGCCCAAGAGGCGGGCATGAATACCGAACTGCGCGGCACCGAGCTGGTGCTCGTGGTCTGATTTATCTATTTATCAATTTATCTACGCCCGCCGATTTATCTATTTATCAATTTATCTGCCTGCTATATACTTCCGGCATGACTGGAAACCCTTTTCGCCCAACTTAACGGTTCTGTTAACCCGCAAGCTACAGCCAGCGCTTTCAAAGATACGGCAGCTTTGACTTCGATTGCTTTCAACGACGAAGCCGCCGACCGCGCTACTGAAGCGAGCCACGGTTATCCCTTCCTCATCCAGCTCATCGGGTACTTGGCCTGGAACGCTGCATCCCAAGCCAGTGAAACTATCGTTTCCTCAACAACCGTCGACGCAGTTCTTGGTGAGGCAATCACGACAATGGGATCCCAAGTGCACGATCCTGCGGTACGTGCACTCAGCCAACGCCAACTTGAGTACCTACACGCGCTGGCGGACATAGCAGATGAGGCGGGGAGGCTTAAGGGACATTTCGTGTGGATAAACCGATACGGATTCCTGGGGCAGCCTGGGATAATACGGTGATCTTGATTTTGAATCGGTTCCAACGGCCCGATCTGTGAAATCAACACCGGATAGTCCTAGGTCTGTGATAAGGGGACTGCTGCTGGTGCGGTAAGGCCAATTCCTATGGCTAATAGGAATCGGCCGTCGTGTGACATGTGCGGCCACGGACTGGTTAAAACGGCAAAACCGCGGCAGGAACCCAACGCTGGCTATGTCCTAAATGCAACGTTTCATCGATTAATACCCGCGCACACACCAGCGAGATTCGGCACTTCAAAATATTTATTGACTGGATTACTTCCGGCGAATCCGAAGACCATTTAGCCAAACGCCTGGGGGTAACAAGGCGGACTGTAACCCGGTGGTTCAAGCTGCTGTGGTTTATCACCGTGCCCACGACTACTGACCCCTATCGTGTTTATGACCAGGTCTTTATCGACGGCACCTACTTCCACAAAAAATGCCTGCTGGTAGCCTGCACCGAAACACACGTCATCGCCTGGCACTGGTGCCTGCGTGAAAGCTCCTACGAGTACCTGAAACTGCTCGACAAAATCGCGCAACCACTCATCGTCACCACCGACGGGGCAGGCGGAGCACTCAAGGCACTGCGCATTAAATGGCCCGACGTTGCCATCCAGCGCTGCCTAGTCCACGTCCAACGCAACACTTTTGCTGATATCAGCCGCAACCCGATTCACCCAGCGCATAAAGCAATCCGGAAACTGGGCTACATGCTTGTCCAAGTACGCAATCCCGACGATGCTGCGCGGTTTACAGCTGCAGTCCACCACACCCGCATTACCTTTGCTGATTGGCTTAAAGAGCGAACCTACCGCAGTGCTATACCAGCAGGCCAAGTACCGAAATGGGTCAGCCCCAACCAGAAATGGTGGTACACCCACCGCAACGCCCGCAGGGCTCTAAAACGGCTAGAAAAGCTCCTCCACGCCGGACAATTATTTACCTTCCTTGACCCGCCTGAAGGTGTCACACAGGATTTAAAAGCCACCACGAACCTGCTGGAAGGTGGCATCAACAAACAGCTCAAAGACCTAGCAGGAAACCATCGTGGCATGTTCGATGAGCATCAGCGCATCACCATGGACTGGTGGCTCTACACCCACACCGAAGACCCGGTAGCGCCACTGGAGTTAGCCAAGCAACAAGACTTCGGACGCCAAGGGGAAAAAAAGCAGCACGCGCAGCCTGGGCAAAAGAAGAACTCACACGACGTGGCCACCCAGACGGACGACCAGCCACATTCGACACCGGCATCGACAACGAATGGAACCCCAGCTTAGGAATAAGAAAAGGCTGGGCCGGACGCTCCTAAATCCACACGAAATGTCCCTTAATGCGACACGCCGCAAATCCACACGAAATGTCCCTTAAGCGGCTCTTCCGGTTTTGGAGTGCGTAGCGGGGTGAAGTAGAACACGATGGGTTCAGCGGGTCACCACAACATATAGGGGTCCCTGGTGTGAAGATGAAAGTTCCTACACAACCATCTAAACCCACCAGGGACCCGTACTGTGAAGCCTACTGGAAACCTCGTTGCCGACACCATTTGCCGTACCGCGGAAATCGGACTTGCCATCACCGGTGCTGCCGATGCCGGACCGCTGACCATCATTGAGGCCACGCCCGTAGCCGTTATCGGCGTGTGCCCGGACTGCGGACAGCCAGGCAAGCTGCGCGACCACACCACCCGTCGACTCGTTGATCTTCCTGTCGTCGGATTCCCCACCAGGCTGCACATAAAAGTCCCTAGATTCCAGTGCACAGCCACCTCATGTAAAAGGAAGATCTTCCAAGAATCTCTGGCTTGCGCTGATGACGGCGCCAAGCTCACCCACCGGGTCACCCGCTGGATCTTGCAGCGCCTTGCTATTGATCGGATGAGTGTGTCAGCTACCGCCAAAGCACTCGGCGTGGGCTGGGACCTGGTCAACCAGGTCGCACTGGATGCCTGCCGCCAGCTTGTCTACGGCGACCCTCACCACCTAGACGGAGTTCGCGTCCTTGGAGTCGATGAACATGTCTGGAAACACACCAGAAAACCAGGCCAGGCATCAAACCTGGTGACCATACTTGTTGACCTCACCCCGCTGGTGGACGGGCGTGGGCCTGCACGTTTGTTAGACATGCGACCAGGCAGGTCCGCCGACGTGCTCAGCGGGTGGCTTAAAGAGCGCGACCCCAGCTTCCGGGAGCAGATACAGGTGGTGACCATGGATGGGTTCACCGGATATGCCACCGCAGTCGAAGAGCAACTACCACAAGCAGACAAAGTCATGGACCCTTTCCATGTAGTGCATCTAGCAGCCGACAAGCTCACCAGTTGCCGACAGCGACTCCAACGTGAGACCACCGGGCGCCGCGGACGCAAAGATGACCCACTGTACAAGCACCGGCGCACCCTGTTGACCAGGACGAACTATCTCACCGAGCGGCAAAAGCAACGCTTAGAAATGCTGTGGGCCACCGATGACGACTACGTAGCCCTAGAAGTAACGTGGCTGCTCTACCAAGACATGATCGCAGCGTACGCGCATCCGAAGAAAACGGAAGGCAAAAAGCTCATGAAACGCATCATCCACACCCTACGTAAAGGATTACCACAAGGCCTAGAAGAGCTCGCCCAACTAGGACGCACCCTGTGGCGTCGACGCAAAGATGTGCTCGCCTACTTCGATATCGGTGCCTCCAACGGCCCCGTCGAGGCAATCAACGGCAGACTCGAACACCTACGCGGCATCGCCCTAGGATTCAAAAACCTCAACCACTACATCTTGCGGAGCCTGATCCACTCCGGACAACTACAGGACAAAATCAACGCACTCTAAAACCGGAAGGGCCCCTTAAGCCGGCGGGGACGGCCGCCTCTGGCGCTATTGCTCACGAACTCAAGACAACGACAACATCTCTCAGTGAAGTGCGCGCGCGTTTGCTGGAGCAGGGGCTTATCGACGCCCCACGGCACGGCACGGTTGCTCTAGCTCTACCGTACCTCCGCGATTATCTTCACACCGGCGGCGAACAAACCTACGTGGACTAACCGTGGCCGATTACACCAGCGGGTTATAGCGCAAGCTGTTGCGCTTGAGCTCGCACTCAGTGGCAATCGCGATACCGGAGGCAATCTTGCCGCGCTCGCGCAGGCGGAACATGGCATCCACGATGCGATCGCGCAATCCCCAGGGATCGATGGTGTTGATGTACACCTTCGTGCCGCCCTCAAAGCCGGCTAGGGTCGATACCCTGAGCTTGATCATCACACGCCACGGCTGCGGCAGATCCACGCTGGGCGGGCGGTGGTGCCACTCTTCATTGCAGGCCACATCCGGACCCACAGCGGCATGCGCTGCGTGGATAAGGTCCGACATCCCGCGAACCTCACCGGGGGTCTGCTCCCAGGGCTCACAGCGCGGCGACTTGGAGAAGATCTCCAGTGTGGGATAGCGGTGGCCAAAGCCGGCGAAGAGAACCGCATAGTCGTTTTCGGCGATAACGAGGTTGCGCTTTGCCGCGTAGCCAACCGCCCAATCGTTGTACATATTCGGGTGCGCCCGCAGAATCGCGTTTTCTTGGTGGGCAGCCATACCTAAGGCGTCAATAGCGACGAGCTGCTTGTGCAGGTGATCGAAGGACGCGCCCGCCGGTGCTAGCCAGTTCTGGAACACGGCGACATAAGAGGCATAGCGGTTGCGCTGGTAGAGCTCGCGCGTCGATTCCGCAGTGAATGTTGTCAGCAGGAAGTGCTCATCGGGGCTCAGCGTGCCGGAGGACGCGAGCTGACTATCATCGACCGCACCCTCCACAAAGTGGCGCGAAGAAATGATGACGTCGTGGCCACCTCCGAAGAAGCCATCGGCGAGGGCGAGCAGGGATTCGTCGTCCAGCGCGGCATCCTTCCCCGCCGCCTTGAGCTTGGTGCGCACCACATTGAGCACATGCAGGCGCCCAGCTTCGTCGGACTCGTAGCGCTCCTTGTGGCGGGCCACGTCGGGGTCCATGGTGAAGCCATAGTTCTCGTGCCAATAGTCATAGGACACGATCTCAAAAAGGTTGGGCACGCGGCGAAAGGCTGGTACGGACTCATCCAGCTCGTGAGGAAGGAGGCCGCGCTGAATCTCCCCCGAAGCCAGAATACGGGACTTTTCCGGCGGGGTATCCAGCATGCGGCCTGAGCAAAAGGCGCAGGTGTGGGTGAAAGCATCGGTCGCCAGCGGTTGCGGGTCCTGTGCCGGATGCGCGAGCGGGCGGTTGCCGCGGCCAGGCACCGTCCACACCTCCGTTCCGGAGAAGGGGTTGACCTGCTTGACGGTCCCATCAGCCATGGTTTGGATGGGCTCGACACGGCTAAAGAGTGCTTCGCTCATGCAGCCCAGCGTAGACCTCCGCACCCACCGGTGCGACTAGGCTTGGGGTCCATGCAGCACCGATTCTTTGAAGTAGACGTCTTCGCCACTGGTCCGTTCAGCGGAAATCCCCTCGCCGTGGTCGCGGATGCCGATGACTTGAGCACCGAAGAGATGCAGCGCATCGCGCACTGGACCAATTTCTCTGAGACGACGTTCCTGTGCTCGCCTACGGATCCACGCGCGGACTACCGGGTGAGGATCTTTACCCCCTACGAAGAGTTTCCTTTCGCCGGCCACCCCACGCTGGGCACCGCCCGAGTGGCAGCAGAGCTGCTTGAAAAAAGCGGCACCTTAATTCAGGAATGCGGTGTAGGCCTGGTCACCGTGCGCCAGGAGGACGGACGATTCGCCTTCGCTACCCCGCCCTTGGTGCGCGAGGGGGCTCTCAGCGATGCCGAACGAGCCGATGCAGCTGCAGTTCTCGGAGTTGACGTCGACCGCATCGTTGACTCCGGCTGGGTAGACAACGGCCCCGGATGGAGCCTCATCCAGCTGGATTCCGCCGAGGCTGTGCGCGGACTCAACCCCACGCCCACGCCTGGCGTGAAGGTCGGCGTGGTCGGCCTCACCGGTGGTGATGCCCCCGCGTATGAAGTACGAGCCATTACCGGGCACTTCGAGGACCCCGTCACCGGGTCCTTCAACGGCGGGGCTGCCCAATTCCTTCGCGCTAAAAATGCAGTTCCTGCTCGCTACACCGCGGCCCAAGGTGGCCAGGTAGGACGCGCTGGTCGAGTCTTCATCGATGACGACGGCGAGAACATCTGGGTGGGCGGCAACGTCCACGTACGCGTCCGTGGCACTCTGGAGTCCTGCGATGCCTAAACCTTCCCTTTCCTTCGAGCTGCACACTGAGTTCGCCCACCGCCTACCCCACCTCGTCGCCGAGGCCCGAGGGGAGGAACAGCCCGCGGCGCGGATCGTGGTGCTCAATGAACAGCTGGCTTCTGCGCTCGGGCTCGACCCAGACTGGCTGCGCAGCGACGAAGGCGTGGAGTTTCTCCTCGGCCGCGGCCCCATCGCTCCCCACGCCATGGCCTACGCCGGCTTTCAGTTCGGGCAGTACAACCCATCCATGGGTGATGGCCGCGCTCTCCTACTGGGAGAGGTCACAGGCCCCACCGCTCCCCATAACCCGGCAGGTCTGTGGGATCTGCACGCCAAGGGGACGGGACCCACACCGTACTCGCGCTTCGGCTCTGATGGTCGTGGCACACTGCGCTCGATGCTGCGCGAGTATCTCTTCTCCGAGTCGATGCATGCCCTGGGGGTACCCACTACTCGGCCCCTCGTGGTCCTTGCCACCGGCCGCCCCATTCAACGCCAAGTGGTGGAGGAGGCGGGCGTGCTGGTGCGCGTAGCCGCAAGCCACATTCGCGTCGGATCCTTTCACTTCGCCGCGCAGTCTCAGCGGCCCGGAATGCTCGAACAGCTCGCCGACTACACCATTGAACGCCACTACCCCGGTGCCGACTATCAGGAGTTGTTCACCCGTGTCATGGATGCGCAAGCCGCTACGGTCGCCGGATGGATGCAGCTTGGCTTTATCCACGGCGTGATGAATACGGATAACACCACGCTATCGGGCGAGACCATCGACTACGGCCCCTGCGCATTCCTGGAAAACTATGATCCCGATACCTGGTTTAGTTCCATCGATACGCAGGGCCGCTACCGCTTTGGCCGCCAGCCCGACATGGTGGGATGGAACCTCGCGCGGCTCGCTGAATCCCTGCTGCCGCTTCTCGACGACTCCCCTGACTCCGCCCTCGCTTGGGCCCAGGAAGCCATCAATTCCTTTGCGGAACGCTTCGAGAAAGCACGTCGAGTCGAAGCCCTGCAGCGCTTGCAGATGCCTGAAGAGCTTTTTCGGAGCTACAGCACCGCACTCACTGAGGCGAGCCCTGACCTCACTCAGGCCCACCGAGCTCTCGTCAGCGCCGCGGCAGGTACACCGGCAGCCGCTTATGAGGCGTTCGCGGGCACGCAGTTCGTTGACGCCTACTGCGCGAGTGGCCCCGACGTTGCGCGACTCGAGCGAACCGTGCCGCGCGTGATTCCCCGTCCGCGTCTGGTCGAAGCCGCGCTGGGCGATCTGGATGAGTTCTCCCGCCTTCTCCAAGCTACGACCCACCCCTTCGATCCCGCACCGGACTATGAACAGCCCGGTGGCACGGAGGGCTATCTCACCTACTGCGGCACCTAAGAGCGCAAAATAGAAGGACACACACCACCGCCCCGAGTTCTCCGTAGGAAAGGAAACGGAGTCTCGGGGCGGTGGTGTGTCTCTATCTTTCACTGCCGCGCTCCCGGTCGGTTTCTCAGGCCGACCGCCCCGCGCGGCTGGGGTTCTCTCTATCTCTCGCATGCGCTCTCTCAAACGCACAACATAAGTATGGAGCATCCTCCTTGGCGAAGCGTTCTGATGCGCTGGACGCTTCCTGCCAGTTACTGAGAGTTACCTGCGAAGCGAAACGAGACTACTTGGACTCAAGCTGCAGGGTCTTCTGCGTGTACTCCCACATCTCCTCGTAGAGCTTCTTGTCCTTGGAGAGCTTGGTGCCGTAGGACGGAATCATCTCCTGGATCTTGTCGCCCCACTGAATCATGTGCTCGCCGAAGCAGCGCTCCAGCAGCTCAATCATGATTGCCGGGGTGATGGAGGCACCCGGGGAAGCGCCGAGCAGGCCGGCGATGCTGCCCTCGGGGTTGTTGATGAGGGTGGTACCGAACTCCAAGGAGCCGAACTGCGGTGCACCCGCCGGCTTAATGACCTGGACGCGCTGGCCAGCAATGACGGTCTCCCAATCGGCCGGATCGGCGCTCGGGACGTATTCCTTGAGGGTTTCGACGCGCTTGTCGAAGTCCTTGAGGACCTCGGTCACCAGGTACTTGGTCAGACCAAACTCCTGTGCTGCCACGCCCAGGTAGGAGGTGATGTTGTCCGGACGGATGGACTTGAACAGATCCAGGTAAGAGCCCTTCTTCAGGAACTTCGGGGACCAGCCACCATAGGGGCCAAACAGCAGGCCTTCTTCACCGTCGATGACACGGGTGTCCAGGTGCGGCACGGACATCGGCGGAGCACCGACGGCAGCCTTGCCATAGACCTTGGCGTGGTGCTGCTTGACCAGCTCCGGGTTCTTGGAACGCAGCCACAGGCCAGAGACCGGGAAGCCCGCGAAACCAGAGACCTCACGGACACCTGCCTTGCGCAGCAGATCGAGCGCGTAACCGCCCGCGCCGACGAAGACAAACTTGGCGTGGACAGCTTCGTAATCACCGGTGTGCAGGTTCTTTGCTACCACACGCCACTTGGAACCGTCACGCTTAATATCGACGACCTCGTGGCCGTAGCGGATCTCGGTGCCTGCAGCCTTAGCTGCGGTGAAGAACTGCTTAGCCAGGGCGCCAAAGTTAACGTCAGTACCGGCATCGGTCCACGAAATGGCCACCTTCTGGGAGCCGAAATCGCGGCCCTCAGACATCAGGGGCAGCTTCTCCTGGAAGGTGGCGTCATCATCACTGAACTGCATGTTGGGGAACATGTGATTGTCCTTCAGCGCGTCGAAACGGCGCTTCAGGTAATCCACCTGAATGGAACCCTGCGCGAAGGACACGTGCGGAACCGGGTTGATGAAGGCCTTCGGGTCAGTGAGGATGCCGTTGTTGAGCTGGTGGGACCAGAACTGGCGAGAAACCTGGAACTTCTCGTTGATGTTCAGGGCCTTGGAAACGTCAATGCGGCCGTTCTTCTCCGGGGTGTAGTTCAACTCGCACAGTGCAGAGTGGCCCGTACCGGCGTTATTCCACGGGGAGGAGGACTCAAGAGCAGGACCGTCCAAGCGCTCGAACACCATCTGAGTCCAGCTGGGCTCGAGTTCACGCAGCATGGCGCCGAGGGTGGCGCTCATGATACCTGCACCAATGAGTGCGACCTCAACCTCGTCTACTACTTGTGCTGTCTTCTTATCGGAGGACACTGTACTTATTACCTCTTAGAGTCGATGTATTCGATGTGGTCAAATGCCCTGCGCATGTGGGTGCGCAGGGCGCGGTGAGAAAGCGCTCGACGATGCTAAGGCCAAGCCGGCATACAGACCTCCACTCAGGAAGATCCGTCAAGCATTAATTCCACCTTACGCCCCTTCCTGCGAAATAGGCATTCCTCGAAACATAAATGCCCGAATCCCAAACCACCACCCCTTTTGAGGTGCAGGGCATATCAGCTCAGCTCCCCGCCCATCCGAACGGATCTGACCGCACGACCTATCATGAACTCCATGACATTTGACAAACTCGAATGGTCAGAAGATCTTCTCGGCCCAGACTTTCAGGCTGCCACGCTCGAGCTCGGCACCGATCCCGATGGCGAAGGCGATGTCTGCGCGACTCTCGTGCGCTACTGCCCCGCCGCCAACGCCCACGACGATCGCCCCGCTCTAGTGTGGGTCCACGGCATGACAGACTACTTCTTCCACGAGCACATTGCCCGCTACTTCTATGAGCTCGGCTACGCCTTCTATGCAGTCGATTTGCGCAAATGTGGTCGCTCCCGCCGGGAGGGACAAACCTGGCACTACATCAGTGATGTGCAGTATTACGATGCCGACCTCAACGCGGCCCTCGACGCCCTCCCCAACCCACGTGTCGTCATCATGGGACACTCCACAGCCGGCACCATCATCGCTCTGTGGCTTGATCGTCTTCGCCGCCACGACCCCGCGCGTTTCAGCCGTATCGCCGGTGTCGTTTTCAACAGCCCGTGGCTGGCCATGATGGGAATGTCGGACGGCGCTTATGAGGTGGTCAAGCGCATAGTTTATGCCGGCGCTGCTATCGCTCCACGCGTCGAACTACCCGCCGGGGATCTCACCACCTACGGGGAATCCATCCATTCCCACGAACAGGGCGAGTGGGATTTTGATCGCCGCTTGAAACCGCTGGGCGGGCACGCGAAATACTTGGGCTGGGTCGCTGCTGTTTTCCACGGCTTCGACGCCATCCATTCCGGGCGTATCACCATTGGAGTTCCACTGCTGACGATGACCTCGGCGCGCTCGCAACTTGATCAGCCCTATAACGAGTCCTCCAACACGGCCGATGTCGTCGTCGATGTCCGGCAAAGCCAGCGCTGGGCTAAGGAGCTGAGCTCGCGCTACACCCTCCACGTCGTCAAAGATGGCCGCCACGACCTTTTCCTCTCTCGGCCCGAACCGTTGGAGGACGCGCTGAATGCCGCGGCCGAGTGGCTTCGCGTCGTTGCACCGATAAACGCAGAACAGCCTGCTCAGTAAGTGTGCGCGCTGCGCGCTCTTCGACCTCCAGAAGCCGTGGCTGTAGAACCTTTAGAATGGTCGCCATGACTTCTGCACAGCACTTTGATCTCGTCATCATCGGCACCGGGTCGGGAAACTCCATCCCCTCCCCCGAGTTTGACGATAAATCTATCGCCATCATTGAAAAGGGAACCTTCGGAGGTACCTGCCTCAACGTGGGCTGCATCCCTACAAAAATGTACGTCTATGCGGCCGACGTTGCGCTTGCTGCGCGTGAAGCCACGCGCCTTGGCGTCAGCGCCCACGTGGACGCTGTGGACTGGGAGGGCATTGTCAAGCGCGTCTTCGACAACCGCATTGATCTGATCGCCCAAGGCGGCGAAGAGTACCGCCGCGGCGAGGAGACCCCAAATATTACGGTCTTTGACCAACACGCGAGGTTCATCGGGCCAAAGACCCTGCAGGTGGGCGATGACATTATCACTGGCGACAACATCGTCATCGCTACCGGTTCGCGCCCGGTACTACCTGAGCCCTATGCCAGCGCAACTGCCCCGATCCATACCAACGAAGACATCATGCGCCTGGATAAACAGCCCCGCAGCCTCATCGTTGTCGGCGGCGGCTACATCGCTATGGAGTTCGCCCATGTCTTTGACGGCCTGGGCACCAAGGTGACCGTGGTCAACCGCTCGGAGACATTCCTCCGCTTCCTCGATGAAGACCTACGCTCACGCTTCAACGTCATCCTGCGAGAGCGTTTCGATGTCCGCATCGGTAGCGCCACGGCGGTGGAAGAAACCGCAGACGGTGTGCGCCTCACCTTGGATAACGGTGACGTCCTGGAAGCAGAGGCAATCCTTGTCGCCACCGGCCGCCAGCCTAACGGCGACCTGATGGATCTCTCCGCCAGTGGGATCGAGATGCACGAGGACGGACGCATCAAGGTCGACGAGTACGGCCGCACCACTTGTGAGGGCGTGTGGGCGCTGGGCGACGTCTCCTCGCCCTACATGCTCAAGCACGTCGCCAACGCGGAGCAGCGAGCAGTGCAGCACAATCTGTTGCACCCAGAGGATCTTCAGCCCATGCCCCACGAGCACGTTCCCGCCGCCGTCTTCACCCACCCGCAGATTGCGACCGTGGGCCTCACCGAAGCCCAGGCCCGCGAGCAGGGCTACGACGTCACAGTGAAGGTACAGAACTTCGGCGATGTCGCCTATGGCTGGGCCATGGAGGATTCAACGGGCGTCTGCAAGCTCATCGCCGACCGCTCGACCGGTCAGCTCCTCGGCGCTCACCTCATGGGCCCGCAAGCCTCCACTCTCATACAACAGTTAATCACCGCAATGAGCTGCGGCCTCGACATGCGCACGTTCGCCCGTTCACAGTATTGGATCCACCCGGCGTTGCCGGAGGTCGTCGAAAATGCCGTTTTGGGACTAGAGTGGCTAGAGTGATCGTTACAGATCGTTCAGTGATTTATTTCACACTACCCTTGAACTAATTTCCCCTTATTTATCTATTGGCATTACAAGGCCGCCTTAACGCCCGCAACATCACTCAGCCAGCTTTCAGGGTTTAACCCAATTTGGGGGTACCCCTGCCGCTTGCGTAAAAGAACGCTCCAACTAGCGTGCATTTTGGCTGACCGTTGGATAGGTTTTATACAGACACCGGAACGAGTCGATGGTCTCTGTCGGCTCAGTGTGTTTTGGGGATACCAAACTCATCCCTATCCCTGTGAATCGAGGCTCCTCCGCCAGGAGGCCTTGCACGTACGACATTAAGGAATTTTGATATGCGTATCCGCAATGCAGCCCTCGCCGGCGCTACCGCTCTCGCAGTTGCCTTCGGCGGCTCCACCGTTGCCACCGCAGCCACCTTCGACGGCTCCAACACCACCGAAGCTGTCGAAGACGCAAAGGGCGGTCAGCCTTACGACAAGCCTGAGGGCTCCCTGTCCTCCAAGGTTGGCGGCTGGTTCAACGTCGACGAGGACGACAACATCGGCACCGAGGCTGACGGCCGTGCCATCTTTGGTTCCTCCAAGTCTGAGCACTGCGATGAGGGCGAAGCTGGCGAGTGCACCACCATCGGCGACCAGCCGACCTGGGCCAAGACCTTCTACGGCGTAGGCGTTGCTAGCGCCGTCGCTTCCATCGCCGGCCTCATCGGCGTGGTCTACAACTTCTTCGTCCACGGCCCGTCCTTCTAAGACGCCCCACACACTTTCCGAAAGGCTTAAACTTCATGCGTAACTTCCGCACCGCCGCTGTTGCTGCTGCAACCGCCGCCTCCGTTGCTTTCGCTGGCACCTCCGTTGCTTTCGCTGCTGAGAACACCGAGGAAACCTCCCTCTCCTCCGAGCTGTCCTCCGCAAACGAGAAGGTCAAGAAGGACGACAGCGACGCTACCCTGTCCTCCAAGTGGGGCGACGCTACCGAGGGTGACAAGAAGGTCGCCGGCGCCGACCTCTTCGGCGAGAACACCGCTGATGGCACCACCAACCCGACCTGGGCTAAGGCTTGGCGTGAGGGCACCTACGCTGCTATCGGCTCCGCCATTGCAGGTGCCCTGTTCGCTGCGTACAACTTCGCTGTGTACAACCACATCATCCCGGCACACGTGCTGGACCCGATCTTCCGCCGCTAATTAGTACGCGGACTCGCTGATTAGCTCAGCGCCTTAGAAAGCGCCCATCTCCTTTTACGGAGGTGGGCGCTTTGTCTATCTCCGACCTCTGGCGCAACGGGCGCACGCACCCCCTCCAAACTGACGAAAGTGCTCCGGATCCTTTGAAGAATCCGGAGCACTTTCGTCAACAAGGGCAGCTCTGTGCGTCTTAAGAGGTACTGTCTTAAGACCGAGCCTTACCGCCTCTTAGCTAGTCGAGTTCACCAGGCAGGGTAAGGATCTCGTATGCCGTCTTCTGCTTGAAAAAAAAAAGCTCGAACTGGGCGGTGAACTTGCCATCGGTGTTCTGGACGGTCCAGCCGTTGTCCCAAATCTCATAGTCCAGCGAGCCCAGGTTGATCATCGGCTCGATGGTCAGCGTCATTCCTGGCTCAAGGATGTCGCGGTAGGTCATAGAGTCGTAGTGCAGCACGACGAGGCCGTTGTGGAAGGTGGGGCCTACACCGTGGCCAGTGAAATCGGTAACCACGTTGTAGCCGAAACGATTGGCATAAGACTCAATAACGCGACCAATAACGTTAATCTCACGGCCGGGCTTCGCCGCCTTGATGCCGCGCATCATCGCTTCCTTCGTGCGCTCCACCAACAGCTTGTGCTCCTCCGAGACATTGCCGGCGAGGAAGGTGGCGTTGGTATCGCCGTGCACACCATTCTTGAAGGCAGTGACGTCGATATTGACGATGTCGCCATCCTCAATCACCGTGGTATCCGGGATGCCGTGGCAGACAATCTCATTGAGGGACACGCAGCAGGATTTCGGAAAGCCCAAGTACCCCAGCGTCGACGGGTAGGCACCGTGATCGCACATATACTCGTGCGCAACGCGGTCAATCTCATCCGTGGTCACACCGGGAGCCACAGCCTTTCCGGCTTCCTGCAGAGCGTTGGCCGCTATGCGTGAGGCCTCACGCATGGCCTCAATGACCTCCGGAGTCTGCACAAATGGCTCGCCCTGGGCTTCCTGGACCGTGTCCTTCCACACGTACTCTGGGCGTTCAATATCCTTCGGTACCGTGCGGATTGGAGTATCTTTTTCCTGTTTCAGCATCGCGCGCTTAGTCATAACTACTCATGGTAGCCCTCTTCCCCAGCGCCCGACAAAGAGCACCAGTGGCGCACTAATGGGCGCACGCTACTGCTCTTGTGCGGGTGCAACCTCGCCGTGGCCTTCCGCGCGGAGGGCGTCCAAACGCTGTAGGAAGTTATCAGTGATGTTGACCGAAATCGTCGAGCCACCACCCAACACCACGAGTGTGGCAAAAGCAATGTCATCATCGCGGAAACCGGTAAACCACGCGTGCGAGCCGTCGTTGATTTCTGCCTCACCGGTCTTTCCATAAATGGTTCCCTGTGCTTGCATACCCGCCGCAGTACCGCTCGCGACCACCTGACGCATCATGTCCCGTACCTGATTCAGCGTCTCCTCACTCGGCGCGGAGACCTCCTCGGAAACCTTGGTCTCTCGTGTCTCGATGAGAGTCGGCGTCGGGGTCTTGCCAGCCGCTACCGTCGAAGAAACAAGCGCCATGCCAAAGGGAGAGACAAGGTCAAGGCCCTGGCCATAGCCGGCTTCCGTGCGTTCGAGCGGGGTTTCGCCCTCTGGAATAGAACCGGTAATCGTCGAAAGCCCCGGCACGTCGTAGTCGATGCCCAGCCCGTATTGCTTGCCCACGTCGCGCAGTTCACCCTTGGGAAGGTCGGTCGAGATCTGTGCGAACGTGGTATTGCAGGATTGTGCAAAGGCCTGGCGCAGCGGAACCGAGCCGAGCGAGAACCCGTTGTCGTTGGTCACGGTGCGCCCGTACAGATCCATGGTGCCCGGGCAGGGCACGATGGAATCTGTGGACAGGCCTTGCTTATCGACGCCCGCCGAGGCCGTAATAATCTTGAAGACCGAGCCGGGAGGGAACTGGCCTTGGAGGGCGATGTCACCCTTCTTATCCGCTTCCGGGGTTTGCGCCACGGCCAGGATTTCGCCCGTGGAGGGGCGCATGGCCACAATCATGGCCTCGTACCCGGGGTGTAGATTAATGGCTTCTTGCGCAGCACGCTGAACGTCATAATCCAGCGAGACCTTGATGGAAGGAGCCGCTTCGGGCTCGTGATACTCGACGTCGGATAGCGCAGCCCCGTGTTCGTTCACGACAGAGACGGACCAACCATTCTTGCCATCGACTTCTTCTGAAACCATGGATCGCACACGGGAGAGGATGTCGGGTGCCAGGCCGGTATCGCGAGTGATGAGCGCCGGCTCCTCATTGAAGCGAATCCCTTTCTGGTTTTCCAAGACGGGACGCAGCCTCGCTGCCTGGGCCTCGTTGAGCATGGTGACTGAGTAGGAACCATCGATCCCTTCGAGGTTTGTAGCAAGTTCGCCAGAATCAACCTCCGGAATGGAGTCATCCTCCCGATGCGCCTGGCTCAAAGCGCCGGAAACCTTAGCTGCCAGCGGGCGCGGGTCATCAACAGCCTCCGTATCGACAACAAGGCGGTATTGCAGCCCCGGTGACATCAACTCCACGCCATCGGAGGAGACCACGCCTGCGCGCTTCGGTGCAACCGAGCGCAGCTCGAGGTGCTGGTGCGCGCCGAGATCAGGGTGAATGATGCTGGGCTGCCAGCGGACAGTCCAGTCCTTGTCCTTGCGAGTCAAGGCCATGGACGTGTCATAGCGGAGGGAACGATTACGCGGCAGAGTCCACGTCACTGAATAGTGCGCGGTGGCCTGAGCCTCTTCCTGATCTACCCCGGTCAGCTCGACGTCAAGGCCCTCTGCTTGGAGGCCGGCGAAGGTGGCGTCGAGGGTGTTCGTGGCGGTGGTTCCGTCATCGATCAGCTGTACCAACTCTTCATTGTTGCGAGTTTCCATGCTCTCAAGAAACTCTTCTGCAACAGGGCGCGCAGACACCGGCTTGGGGGTACATCCCACTACAGACGACGCCGCGAAACCTACCGCACCCAGCAGCGCCACGAACCTCTTCATGCTTGGGCAGCGTAGCAGCCTGGGGCGGCGCGGCGGCCACCCCACACCGCAGGAACGCTACTTGGTAACGCGAACCTCAGCCTTAGCGCCTTCCACGGCCTCGAGGCCTTGCTCCTCCGCCAGGCGCATCGCTTCTTCGATGAGCGTTTCCACGATCTTGGATTCGGGAACGGTCTTGATGACCTCACCCTTGACGAAGATCTGGCCTTTGCCGTTACCGGAGGCCACACCGAGGTCTGCATCGCGGGCCTCGCCCGGGCCGTTCACGACGCAGCCCATGACGGCCACGCGCAGCGGAAATTCCATACCGTCAAGGCCCTCGGTGACCTCGTTGGCCAATTTGTACACGTCCACCTGTGCGCGACCACAGGACGGGCAGGAGACAATCTCCAGCTTGCGCGGGCGCAAATTGAGGGACTGCAGAATCTGGTCGCCGACCTTGATCTCCTCGACCGGGTCCGCGGACAAGGACACGCGGATGGTGTCACCGATGCCTTCGGCAAGCAGGGCGCCGAAAGCGACGGAAGACTTAATGGTGCCCTGGAATGCGGGGCCGGCCTCGGTAACACCGAGGTGCAGCGGGTAGTCACACTGAGCGGCGAGCTGGCGGTAGGCCTCCACCATGACGACTGGGTCATTGTGCTTGACGGAAATGGCGATATCGCCGTAGCCGTGCTCCTCGAAGAGGCCAGCCTCCCACAATGCAGACTCGACGAGAGCCTCCGGGGTGGCCTTGCCGTACTTTTCCATGATGCGCTTGTCCAAAGAACCGGCGTTGACACCAATGCGAATCGGAATGCCAGCATCGCCCGCCGCCTTCGCAACTTCCTTGACGCGGCCATCGAATTCCTTGATGTTGCCCGGGTTGACGCGGACAGCGGCACAGCCGGCATCGATGGCGGCGAAGATGTACTTGGGCTGGAAGTGAATATCCGCAATCACCGGGATCGGGGACTTCTGCGCAATTGCCGGCAAAGCCTCCGCGTCCACCGTCTTCGGGCAGGCCACGCGAACAATATCGCAGCCGCTGGCGGTCAGCTGGGCAATCTGCTGAAGGGTGGCGTTGACGTCGTGCGTCTTCGTCGTGGTCATCGACTGCACTGAAATGGGGTGATCAGAGCCCACACCAACCTGGCCAACCATGAGCTGGCGCGTCTTGCGGCGCGGCGCCAAGGTAGGAGGTGGGCCGTCGGGGATTCCAAGACCAATAGGGGTCGACATGTGCGCTCCTTGCTAATTGGGGTTTAACGCCCCCACTCTAGCACCGGACGGGGCAGCGGGATCACTAGCCAAATAGCCGAATCGGGTTGACCACATCCGCGATCATGATGAGCGCGCCCACCGCCATGAGGAGGAAAGCCAGCACATAGGTAATTGGCATGAGCTTGGTATAGTCTGCCGGCCCCTTCGGCTCCTTGCCCATGAGGCGGCGCAGAGCATCGCGGATCTTCTCATAGATGATGACGGCGATATGGCCGCCATCGAAAGGTGGCAGCGGGATGAGGTTGAACAACGCGAGGAAGAAGTTGAGGGTAGCCAGCATCATAAAGAAGGAAGACCACAAGCTGCGCTCCACTAGTTCGCCGCCTACGCGGGAAGCACCCACCACGGACATCGGCCCGTTGACATCGCGCTCCTGCCCGAAGATGGAAGCCACCACACCTGGAATCTTTGCGGGGAACTGGGCGATTCCCTGGACCGTAGCGTCCAGCACGAAGCCCGTGTACCGAGCGGTCGCTGGGAAAGCTTCGATAAAGGAATAGGTTTCGACGATGTCGATGATCTGGTTGGTCATGCCGATGGCACCGACCTCCACCAGCTGCCCCTCAGCGTTGAGGCGAGTCACGGTGGCCAGGGGAATGTCGAAATCACGTGGTGCGCCATCGCGCTCCACTGTGAGGGTAACGGTTTCGCCCGGGTGGGTCATGACGGTGTCTCGAAGCTGGGCGAAGGAATCCATCGTTTCACCGTTGAGCGCTAGAACAATGTCCCCTGGCTCCACTCCCGCTTCACCCGCCGGGCCCTTCCCTTGACAGGGCTCGAGGTCACCAGCGGAATTCTGATTCGCCGTGCAGGACACTTCACCAACGCGCGGGCGCACATCCGCGTCTGGGTTGGGCAGGCCCGTGGTCATGGCAATGATCAGCAGGATAATGAAACCCAACAGCAGGTTGACCGTGATTCCACCAGCCAGCACGATGATGCGCTGCCATGCCGGCTTCTTGTACATGGCGTAGGGCTCTTCCTCCTCGGTGAGGAACTCATCCTGCGCCGTCATGCCCGCGATATCGCAAAAGCCACCCACTGGAAGAGCTGCGAGGCCGTATTCGGTGTGGCCGCGCGTAAAGGATGCGACGCGCGGACCAAAGCCAATGAAGTAACGCCGCACACGCATACCGAAGGCACGGGCGGTGAACATGTGGCCTGCCTCGTGTAGGGCAACGGTGATGCCGATCCCCAAAGCGAAGAGGATAATACCGAGGACATTTGCCATAAACTCTGAGGCTTTCTAACGAGCGAGTGAATCCACCAACGCATTTGCGCGGTGGCGGGCCTCGCCTTCCACGGCGAGGACATCATCGACGCTAGAGGGTACACCAGCGAACTCCGAGGCCTCACCCACGACGTGGCTAACAACGTCAACAATTTCCGGGAAGTGGATGCGGCCCGCCAGGAAAGCAGCTGCTGCCTCCTCGTTCGCAGCGTTATATACAGCGGCATGCGTGCCGCCGGCAGCGGCTACCTCCCGGGCAAGGCGAACGGCCGGGAAGGCTTCGTCATCGAGCGGCTCGAAGCGCCAGTCATGAGCGGTGGAAAAATCCAACGCCGGCTGGGCACCCGGCACGCGGCGTGGCCAGTCCAGCGCCAAGGAGATCGGCAGCTTCATCGACGGCGGGGAACACTGCGCAATCGTGCAGCCATCGGTGAAGGTGGCCATGGAGTGCACGATGGATTGGGGGTGAACGGTGACATCAATAAGGTCCGGGTGGATGTCGAACAGCAAGGTCGCCTCGATGAGCTCAAGGCCCTTATTCACCAAAGTCGCCGAATTCAGGGTGTTCATCTGCCCCATCGACCACGTCGGGTGCTGCGCTGCTTGCTGCGGGGTGACATCCCACATCTCCTCGCGGGTCCACCCGCGGAAGGGACCACCAGAGGCGGTAAGAACGAGGCGCCCGAGCTCCACACCGCTGCCCGCACGCAGACACTGCGCCATGGCGGAATGCTCGGAATCCACCGGAATAATCTGCCCCTCCCCCGCCAAGCGGGTGACGATGGAGCCGCCGGCGACGAGAGATTCTTTGTTCGCCAACGCCAACAGCTCGCCCTTCTCCAAGGTGGCGATGGTGGATGCCAAGCCCATGGATCCAACAAGCGCGTTGAGAACCTTATCCGCATCGATGGCCTTGACAAGTTGTTCTGCGGAGTCTGGGCCCGACAGCACAGCGCCGCCGAGAGCCTCGGAAACGGTGCGGGCTGCTTCGGGCTTAGCGACGGCCACGTGGTCAAACGAAAGGTTGAGAGCGCGGGCCTGCTCTATGACGAGCTGTGGGTTGGACCCACCGGCAGCGATACCCACGACTGTGAATTTATCCGGATTATCCGCGATAACGTCCAGAGCCTGGGTGCCAATCGAACCAGTAGAGCCGAGAATCAGAATGCGTTGGGTACTCACCCTGTTCACCCTAGCCGGAGTCATAGGCGCTCCGATAGCGAAAGGCGGGGGTGTTTAATCGCGGTTGTCGGCAGGATCATTTAAACTACTACACAGAATAACTGGCATTTTTCGTGCGCTCGCTCGAGTCAACAAGTTCTAACCAGGGTGAGCTGCATGTACACGCAAAGGAGAGCAAGTGTCTTCCCACAAGCCGGCATCGCAGGTTTTCGACGGCGTATCCACCGATGACGTCCCGTCCGCAGGTTTCGGTTGGTCCCGCATCAGCCGCTCGGGCGTACAGATCGCCGGTTGGACGTCCGTCGTGTTCCTGCTTGCTTATAACTTTGGTAACCACAAGGGCCACGTGGAGACGATTTGGCTCATCACCCTGGCAGTCCTTATCGCCCTCGGTTTGGTGATTTACGCTCTGCAGCCGAAGCTCTCCCAGGTGCGCACCCTGACCGCCCGTAACAAGCCGGTAGGCCACGAGGAGCCGGACTGGGCATACGAGCAGAAGACCGTTCACAACGTCTACGCTTCTCTGACTGATGATGAGCTGCGTGCCCTCAACATCGAGCCTTCTCGCGTTGCCCACCTTCGTGGTGTGACCGAAGGCCGCCACGCTGCCAAGCCGGTGGCTAACTAACGCTTCTTCGCTTTAAATAAAGCTCCCTTTCTGCAGTTCACGAATGGCCTGCTAAAAGGGAGCTTTGTTTTATCTCTTTCACTCCTAGGTCACGTAACGGTTGACCACCGCGTAGATTTCCGGGGTTCGCTCCTGCGCTCTGTTTCCGGCAAAGCGCCAGACAACGGCGTAAACCAGCGCCGGGACCAGCAGCGAAACCATCACCGCAACGTAAAGCAGCCAGCCTCCTCGCTCGTAAACGAAGGCAGAAACCACGATGCCGGGCAGCGCGGGCACCCACACCAACAGCATGCCGACGAACGCAGTGAGAAAAGCACCAGCGGAATAGCCAGATTTATCATTCCACCGGTGCTGCCCAGGGGCGGACAAAGGATAAGGATTGAGCACCGTCAACCCCAAGCCCACCGCCGCCGTGGAGATAAACACTCCTAGGGCCACAGCTGTGCTCACCATGCCCAAGGTGCCGTCATCACCAAAGACAAGAACCACTACGGCAAGCAGAACAAACCCAATCAAAGGAATAGTCACGTGTGCGAGGTGGCGCGCATGAAGTATGGTGCGCGGGGCAACCGGCGCCACCATGTGGACCCAGTTCGATGGCCCATCGAAGCCATAATCATTAGCCAAGAGCGAAGAGAGCACGATTGCGCTGAAGCACAGCATGAAATAGGCAGCGAAGTCCTCGCCCTTCCACAGCTGATAGAGCGTCACCACGCCGAACAGAGGCATCATGTACAGCATGCCTGTTTGCCGCTTGTCACGGGTGAGATAACGCAACGCGCGAGAGTATTCCATCGCCGCCGGGCTGGAATAAGACCACGCGCCCAACTCCAACTTGGATACTCCCTTGCCCGTCACCTCGCTGGCTGCGTCACCACCCGCTCCCGGATTGCGCATAAGGCCGGTTATCTGACGGGACCACCCCCATACCAACAGGCCAAGGCTGGCCACCGCGATGAGCAGTTGGGCTAGGGCGGTGAGGAAGTGGCCGTCGGCAAGCGCGAGCGCCCACCCCACCCCTGCACCAAACGGGGTCCAAGCGCTGGCAGTGCCCACCGTGTTTAACGGCGGCAAAGACTCCAGGACGCTCTGCGCCTGCAGCATGCCAAAGACCAGCAAGCCCATGACCACCATCGCCGCGATTTGGGTGCGGGATTTCTGGGAATCCGCGATGGCGGAAGCCACTTGGCCAAGGCATTCGCCGAAGATGATGGTCGTCGCACACGAGAGAACCATGCCGACGACGAAGGGCACTGCGGCCCATCCTGTTCCTGTCAGGATGAGGAAAATGCTGCCGATGATCGCATATACCAGGGAAAAGACAACCGACATGATGGCGCGGGTGGTCAGCAAGCTGGAAAGGAAGAGGCCCGGAAGGACTTCGCGGGGAGTGAGCGGAAGCGCTCCCAGGGTTGTTGGGCTCAGTTGGTTCTCCCCCGCCGGCATAAAGAGAGCCAGGAGAACGTAGATGAGCATGCCGCCTGCCACCCCGACGGTCAGCGCTTGGTAACCGTGGCCCGGGGTGGTGATATCGGTATACACCATGAAGGCGAGCGAAACGAGACCGATAGCCCCGTAGAGAAGCATCATCAGCCCCATGATGAGCGTCGCCGGGTTGGAGGCGACACTGCGCCACCACAGGGTGCGGTGAAGCCTGAACAGAGTGGATGTCATTCGCGCTCACCTGCCGCTGGCGAGCGCAGCCACCCAAACTTCGAGACGTCCAGATCCCGTCCCCCAACGGCCGCGATGAACAGATCGCTCAGGCTTTGGCCCTGCCGGACATCCTCAACGTGGCCTGCGGTGATGACTTGGCCGCCGTTGATGATGGCAACGTGGTCACATAGCCCCTCAACAAGCTCCATGACGTGCGAAGACAAAATAACCGTGCCGCCACGCGCAGCATAGGCGCGCAGCATCTGCTGGATGAGGCGCCCGGAGACCGGATCCACGGCTTCCAGCGGCTCATCGAGGATGAGCACCTCTGGGTTGTGCAGGACGGCGCCGGCCAAGAGGATCTTTTTGGTCATGCCGGCGGAATAATCCGAGATGCGTTTGTCGGCGGCATCGGAGAGGGAGAGGGCGTCGAGAAGTTCCTGGGCACGGCGCAGCGACTCGGCGCGTTCCAGCTTGTGCAAAGCACCGAGGTAGTGGAGATACTCAGCGCCCGTGAGGCGGTCAAAGACCGGCGCACCATCCATGAGCAGACCCATGGCCCGCTTGGCGGGAATGGGCTCCTCCCACACATTGTGACCAGCGATGAAGCTGGAGCCTGAATCGGGACGCTGGAGGCCACAGGCCATGGTCAGCATCGTGGTCTTGCCCGCACCGTTGGGCCCCACTATCCCGTAGATGGATCCGCGTGGAACATCCAGGTTGAGGCTATTGACAGCGATCTGAGAACCAAAGGACTTGCGCAGATCGCGCACCGCCAGAGCTTGGGTGCGCGGATCAGCGGCTAAGTCCGCACGATAAGGATGAGTCATAAGCATTAACGGTATCAAGAACCATTAATGCTTTGTTCTCCGAAAAACTATCGTTAGGAAACTGTAAGCAGAGCCCTTAAGCGGTCTCGCGCTCATCAGCGGCGAGCTGGCCACAAGCCGCAGCGATTTCATCGCCCTTGGTATCACGCACGGTACACGGCACGCCCTGCGCGATGACGCGGCGAACGAACTCGTCCTGGCGCGCCTTCGGGGCAGCGTCCCACTCCGAACCCGGTGTGGGGTTGAGCGGAATGACGTTGACGTGAACCTTAGAGCCCAGTGCCGCATGCAGCTTCCGGCCCAGCATGTCGGCGCGGAAATCCTGATCATTCTTATCGCGGATCAGCGCGTACTCGATGGAAACGCGGCGGCCCGACTTATCGGCGTAATACTTGGCGGCATCGAGAACCTCCTCAACCGGCCAGCGGTTATTAACCGGCACGAGGGTATCGCGCAGTTCATCGTCCGGGGTGTGCAAGGAGACGGCGAGGGTGCAGGACAAATCTTCATCTGCGAGTTTGCGGATGGCCGGGGCCAAGCCGACCGTCGATACCGTGACATTGCGCTGGGAAAGGCCGAAACCTGTGAGGTCAGAGCCGGTAATCTGGCGCACCGCATGGACCACGCGCTTGTAGTTAGCCAGCGGCTCACCCATGCCCATGAAAACAACGTTGCTCAAGCGCCCGCCTTCCTCTTCCATAAGGCGGGCGGCGTGCCTAAACTGCTCCACGATTTCCGCGGTGGACAGGTTGCGGTCCAACCCGCCCTGGCCGGTGGCGCAGAACGGACAGGCCATGCCGCACCCGGCCTGGGAGGAGATACACAGGGTGGCGCGCCCTGGGTAGCGCATGAGCACGGACTCCAGCAGTGTGCCGTCGTGCAAACGCCACAGGGACTTGGTGGTCTCGCCGTCGTCGGTGGAAGTCTGCCGGATGGGTTGCATGAGCGTGGGGAACAAACGCTCCTGGACTGCCTCACGGGAGGAAGCCGGGATATCCGTCATCTCCGAAACATCGGCAGTGTGGTGGACGTAGTAGTGCTTGGCCAGCTGCTTTGCCCGGAACTTAGGCAGGCCAAGTTCCGCGAGCGCCTCAATGCGCTCGGCCTCGGTCAGGTCCGCGAAGTGCTTCGGGGGTAGCCCGCGGCGCGGAGCGGAGAAATTCAGTTTCAGTGGTTCAGCCATGGTAGAGCCCATTTTCCACGTTTTCAGCCACATTATCCAATCTAGGCTCTGCTGGAGTGGCGAAAGTGACATCTCAACCTATTTAATAGATGCATGACGAATCCAGAAAACTCCCCTGAGGAATTCCGCACCACCGTTCCGGCCGACGAGCCGCTGACCGACCTGTCTGCGGAAACCACTTCCGGTGGCGGTGCGGTGGAGCCGGCTCCGCGCGCAACCGACTATGACAATAAAAATGATGGAAAGGTCAAGGGCTCCTTCGCTGCCAGCACGTGGATTGCCCTCATCGTGGGCTTCCTGCTGCTCATCGTCCTTATCATCTTCATCCTGCAGAACCAGCACCAAGTACCGCTGAACTTCCTTAACTGGTCAGTGCAGTTCCCCGCCGGTGTCACTTACCTCATCTGCGCCATTGCCGGCGCGCTCATTATGGCCCTGGTGGGCGGCTGGCGCATGTTCGAGTTGCGCCGCCAGGTACGCAAGCAAGCGCGCCGCTAAGACCTACGGCGCCAGGGTGGTCAGGAAGCTCATTGCCACCCACGTGACCATCGCGGATGGCAGCATGCCATCCAGGCGGTCCATGATGCCGCCGTGACCGGGCAGCAAGGCAGACATATCCTTGATGCCCAATTCCCGCTTAAACTGAGACTCCACCAAGTCACCGAGGGTGGCGCAGAAAACGAGCCCGAGGCCCATGAGCGCGCCCACCCATGGAGTGTGGTGCAGCAGGAACGCGAAACTCAATGCACCGGTCAGGGTGCCGAAAACTACCGAGCCGGCAAAGCCCTCCCACGACTTCTTGGGGCTCACCGCGGGGGCCATGGGGTGCGAGCCAAACATTACGCCGGCGATGAAACCACCGGTGTCTGAGGCGACGACGCAGAGCATAAACACGACAATCGACGCCGCCCCCGAGGCGAAGGGGGTCTCCACCCGCGAGAGCATCGCGGCAAAGGTGCCAAATAGTGGGATCCAGGTCAGCACGAAGATACCCACGGACATATCGCGCAGGTAGTTAATCGGGGGTCGGTGTCTACCGTTGTGGAAGAGGCGGCCGAACATCAGCGCCAAAACCGCAACCACATAAACCGCGACGAGGCCAGAAGCATTGAGGAACCACGAGACCCACACCATGGCTTGTCCCAAGACGATGAGCAATGTCCGCGGGACGTAGTAGGAGTGCTCCCGCAGCCTGGTAAGGACCTCCCACATGGCTAGGCCCAGCGCTGTGGCTACGACGAGGTACCACACAAGGGGCCCGGCCCACACCGCAAAGACAACGAGCGCGCCCAAACCAACGCCAACGGCAATCGCCGCGGGCATGTCTCGACCCGCGGAGTTTTTGGGTTTGGGCATTCGACTCGAGTGCTCAGTGCTCACGCGTGCTCCTCATTCAATCGTGGGGTAAGTCAAGGTCTACACAGAAAAGACCGCCGTGCTGGTCGGTGCCTGGCGCGGCGGCAAGTCAAAACTCTGTGAGCGCGGAGGCTAGACCTCCATGAGCTCTTCTTCCTTGTTGGCTACGAGCTGGTCCACCTGCTCGATGTAGCCGGACGTAATCTTTTCCATCTCCTTCTCGGCGGCGATAACCTCGTCCTCACCCGCGTCGCCATCCTTCTGCAGCTTCTTCAGCTGCTCCATGGCACGGCGGCGGATGTTGCGGATAGCAATTTTGCCGTCCTCGCCCTTGCTCTTGGCCATCTTGACCATGTCACGGCGGCGCTCCTCGGTCAGCTGCGGGATGGTCACGCGCAGTACCTGACCGTCGTTCGTCGGGTTCACGCCCAGATCCGAGTTGCGAATCGCGTTCTCAATCTCATTCATCACGGACTGTTCATAAGGCTTGATGAGCAGCATGCGCGGCTCAGGGACCGAGATGGTGGCCATCTGGGTAATAGGGGTCGGAACCCCGTAGTACTCAGCGACCAAGCCGTTAAACATGGACGGGTTGGCGCGGCCGGTGCGGATGGTGAGCAGCTGCTCACGGGTGTGCTCTACCGAAGCGGTCATGTGCTCTTCAGCTTCGAGCTGGATCTCGTCGATCATGAGGGTTACAACTCCCTTGAAATAGTCAAAAGTTCTGGGAAAGAATTTAGCAGGTCGCAGCCCATTTGTACTAGGACTGAACCAGCGTGCCGATCTTCTCGCCGTTGACGGCACGCTTGATGTTGCCCTCGGTGAGGAGGTTGAAGACCAAAATCGGCATATTGTTGTCCATGCAGAGGCTGAACGCGGTAGCATCGGCCACCTTCAGACCCTTCTCAATAACCTCACGCGGGGTGATTTCGGAATACAGTTCGGCATCCGGGTTGGTCCGGGGGTCGGCCGAATAGACGCCGTCGACTGCCTTGGCCAAGAAGAGGACTTCCGCGCCGATCTCTAGGGCTCGCTGCGCCGCAGTGGTATCGGTGGAGAAGTACGGCATGCCCATTCCGGCGCCGAAGATGACGACGCGGCCCTTTTCCAAGTGGCGGTCGGCACGCAGCGGGAGGTAGGGCTCAGCGATCTGGGCCATGTTGATGGAGGTCTGCACGCGGCAGTCGATGCCCTGCTGTTTGAGAAAGTCCTGCAGCGCCAGGGAGTTCATGACGGTGCCGAGCATGCCCATGTAGTCGGAGCGCGCGCGGTCCATGCCGCGCTGGGAAAGTTCGGCGCCGCGGAAGAAGTTACCGCCGCCGATAACGACGGCGATTTCGGTACCCTGCTGCGCCACCTCGGCAATTTGGCGGGCGACGTTTTCTACCACATCAGGGTCGATGCCGACCTTGCCACCGCCGAACATCTCACCGCCCAGCTTGAGCATGACTCGCTTGTATCCGGTTTGCTTCGGTTCAGGGTTGGTCACGGTCTTCATCGTCTCCTTCACGCATGGCGACGCTTCAGTTAAGCGCTTGAATAATTCTGTTCCATCTTAACCATAGGAAGCCGCTTGCTAATACTCAGCTGCGTGCGAGCCCCACCCTCAGGGGCAGGCTAAAACAGTGAACTCCCTCCCCCACTTCTTTCCTTTGGCCACACGGCGTAGGGAAAAGGAGTGGAGGAGGGAACGGAAGGCAGCCGCCGCACGACATGCGGCCATGACTGCGAAAGCTTCAGAAGCGCTTAGACGCCGACCTCGTAACGGACGAAACCGGTAATGGTGGTGCCAGCCTCGTCTGCGACCTGCTTAACGGTCTTCTTGGAGTCAGACAGTGCTGCCTGCTCCAGCAGGACCACAGACTTGTAGAAGCCGTTCAGGCGGCCTTCCACAATCTTCGGCAGGGCAGCCTCCGGCTTGCCCTCCTCGCGGGTGGTGGCCTCAGCGATCTCGCGCTCCTTCTCAACGATCTCAGCCGGAACGTCCTCGCGGGTGAGGTACTCAGCGTTCATAGCTGCGATCTGGAGAGCGACTGCGTGAGCGCCTTCTGCGTTGCCCTCGTAGGACACCAGGACACCCACTGCCGGCGGCAGGTCAGCGGAACGCTGGTGCAGGTACACAGCTACGTTGTCACCCTCAATGGTGACGGCACGGCGGGCCTGCAGCTTCTCGCCGGTCTTTGCGGACTCTTCGTCGACGACCTCGGAAACCTTCTTGCCGTCAATCTCCAGGTTGTTGAGTTCCTCACCGGAGTTGACCTTGGCCTCACCAGCAGCCTCAGCGATCTTGGCAGCGAAGGACTTGAAAGCCTCGTTCTTGGCCACGAAGTCGGTCTCGCAGTTGATCTCCACCATCGTGTTGCCGGAGACAGCAATCAGACCCTCAGTTGCCTCACGCTCAGCGCGCTTGGACACGTTCTTTGCGCCCTTGATGCGCAGGTACTCAACGGCCTTGTCGTAGTCACCCTGGGACTCGTCGAGAGCCTTCTTGCAATCGAGCATGCCGGCGCCGGTGGCCTCACGCAATGCCTTTACGTCTGCAGCAGTGTAGTTCGCCATAGTTGGAGCGATCCTCCTTGGATTTAAACGGTATTCGTTGAAACAGCGTAGCTGAATCGCTACCACCACGTCGCGTTGAGGGGGTGTTAGCTTTCTCCCACTCCCCCAACGGAGGAAACCCTCTGCGTGGTGTTTCACCCCTGTGGTGTGTCACGCGCCTTTACAAGCTTCGGAAAACACGTGAGAAAAAGCCCCCATCTCCGCGGACAGTAGGCGCCGCGCGGTACGGGGGCTTCAGGTATGCAGATTACTCTGCGGACTTCTCGGCGTCCTCGGACTTCTCAGCGGAAGCCGGGTCAGACGCAGCCTCAGCGGCGTCGCGGGCGTCCTTCTCAGCGGTGTCGCCGGCGGCCTCCTTGGCCTGTGCAAGCTGGCGCTCCTCGCGAGCCTTCTTGCCCTCATCCACAGCGGTGGCGATGATGCCGGAGAGCAGCTTGGTGGCGCGGATAGCGTCGTCGTTACCCGGAATCGGGAAGTCGACCTCATCCGGGTCGCAGTTGGTGTCCAGGATGGCAACAACCGGGATGTTAAGCTTCTGAGCTTCCTTGACCGCGATGTGCTCCTTGTTGGTGTCAACGATCCACAGTGCGGACGGAGCCTTGGTCATATCGGAGATACCGCCCAGGACGCGCTCCAGCTTGGTGCGCTCGCGGGTCAGCATCAGAACTTCCTTCTTGGTGCGGCCCTTGTAGCCGTCCTCAGCCGCATCCATAGCCTGCAGCTCCTTCATGCGCTTCAGGCGCTTGGAGACGGTCTGGAAGTTGGTGAGCATGCCACCGAGCCAGCGGTGGTTCACGTACGGCATACCAACGCGGGAAGCTTCTTCAGCAACGGCTTCCTGAGCCTGCTTCTTGGTACCAACGAAGAGGATGGTGCCGCCGTGTGCGACGGTCTCCTTCACGAACTCGAAGGCCTCATCGATGTAGGTCAGCGTCTGCTGCAGGTCGATGATGTAGATGCCGTTACGGTCGGTGAAGATGAAGCGCTTCATCTTCGGGTTCCAGCGACGGGTCTGGTGACCGAAGTGGACACCAGCGTCGAGGAGCTCGCGCATGGTTACGACTGCCATGTTTCGCTCGCTTTCTATATGTTGTTTCGGTTTTGCAAAGATTGTGCGGTGTTTTATTCCGCACCCTAGCAACGAAGGCCCTGGTTAACACCCCATTATCCTGGGGACCACGTCAACCACGGACTGTCTCTTCCTTAACCCAGGAAGCGACTACTTCGCCGCGCGTAGTCAGTCCATGTGGTAACCACTCGGTGCCGAGCACAGACTGCTGTGGGCTAGCTTAGTACTGCACACACGGTGATTCCAAACGACGCGACCGAATCACCTCCGCTGGATTGTTGACAGGCTTAACGAACTTTTCCCTAGCGCACCATGGGTTACTTCTGTAACGAGTTATCCACAGGTCGACCGCACGCTCTTCCCTCGAGCCGCGCTCACGCGCAGGCTTGAGGTCATGCGTCACCGTCTACTTTGTTTATCTGCCCTGCTATGCGTTTGGGCCGCGCTTGCCGACGTCCCCCTCGCCGCCGCCTTCGTCGACCCCACCACTGGGGAGCCGGTTGTTTCGCGTGTCTTGCGCGGCTTCGAACCTCCTGAGAAGCGGTGGATGGCCGGGCACCGCGGTGTCGATCTGGATCTACCTGTCGGCGGTAAGGTGCGTGCCGCTGGCGACGGCGTTGTGTACTTCGCAGGCTCCATAGCGGGTAAGCCAGCCCTTTCGATTGCTCATGGCAACGGCCTACGCACCACTTATCAACCAGTGTTCGCGCGGGTTAAGAAAGGTGACCGAGTGCAGGAAGGAGACGTGATCGGCACGCTCGCGCCGTCCGTGGATGGCTATCCGGGACTCCATTGGGGTGCAATTAAAGGTCGCGAGGACTACATCAACCCGCTGGATCTCCTCGGCGAGCCCGTCATTCGACTCAAGCCCGCGGGTGGGAGCGAGCGTAGACGTCCTTAAGGCGCTGGGCAGAAACGTGCGTATAGACCTGCGTGGTCTGCAGAGAAGAATGGCCGAGCAACTCTTGCACGATGCGTAAATCGGCCCCGCCCTCGAGCAGATGCGTAGCCGCGGAGTGGCGTAGGCCGTGCGGGGTGAGCCCCGGCGCGCCCGTGACTTGTGCGGCGCGTTCGACGACGCGGCGGACCTGGCGCGCATCGATTCGGCGTCCGCGCGTGCCCACGAAGACCGCTTCTGTTTCACCGGCGAGCTCGGGGCGCCCCGTCTTCAGCCAGGCGCGCAGCGCGTCGTGGGCCGCGTCCCCGAAGGGAACGACGCGCTGCTTATTGCCCTTACCGGTCACGCGCGCGGTGCGGCGGGAAAGATCCACATCCCCGATGTCCAGGCTCACCAATTCGGCTACACGCGCACCGGTGGCATAGAGAAACTCGAGCATGGCGCTATCACGCAGGAAATGGATCTCATCGGCGGAAACGGCATTGCCCATCAGCTCCCCGGCGGCGGCGGGCGACATCACAGTGGGCAGATGCTTGCCCACCTTGGGCGTAGCCAGGCGCTGGGCGACATCAGTCTCGAGGTGCCCCTCACGCGCGGCCCACGTGGAAAAGGCGCGCACCGCTGCGGTACGCCGCGCCAGCGTGGAGCGAGATTTTCCCTCATCGACGGCACCCGCCAGCCATGCGCGAAGGGCGTTCAGAGTAAATGACGAGAAACTCGGGACGTCGGCAGCCAGCAGGCGCAGGTCTGAACAGTAGCCACGGACGGTCGCCTCGGAGCGACCGCGGACAATGCGCTGATAATCCGCAAAGTCCTCGATCGCTTCCTCCAGCTGGCCACCCACGCGCCGCTCACTGTTACCACATGCTCCACTCATGTCACATGAGTGTACTCAGGTGCGCTGCCACATCGCGCCTGAGCGCGTTATCACCCCCATCTTTTGCATCGCCACGAGCAGGTGATGGTCATGCCACCGCATCCGCAGCCGCGATATCGCCTCGCTCCTCCGCTCGGAGTCATCGACTCTTCTGGACACGTTAGTACCGGGTTGGCTGAATCGAACTCATATACCCGCAGCGACTACTCCGACTTGCCCGAGTCGCGTATTTCATCGACGAGCCGCCATGCGCTCGCCTGATGCGTTGGTGGCACCGCAGACCGACGTCGTGACTGGCCCGACGCCTGGCAACGCCCGGGCCTCGCCGTTCAGCGTGTTTAACGCACCAGAACGAAACCCGGCTTCCACCACCACGGTGCCGCTGGTCATCGCCGCCACGAGGCGGTTGCGGGACAAGAAGCGGAAGCGCTGTGGCCGTGTGCCCGGCGCGAACTCGGACACGATGCACCCATTCCCGGCGATCCTGTCAAAGAGACGCGCATTGCGCGCCGGGTAGGAAATGTCGATACCGCAGGCTGCTACCGCGACGGTCTGCCCACCTGCGTCGAGAGCTGCCTCGTGCACCGCTGTATCAACCCCCACTGCCCCACCGGACACCACGGTCCATTGGTGCGCTGCGAGGCCACCAGCCAGAAGTGAGCCCACCTCCCAGCCGTACCGGCTCACGGCGCGCGTGCCCACCAGGGCAACGGATTGGGCTACCGCTTCGCGCAGGTTCCCGCCGCGAACCCAGAGGCTGTGGGGCGGGACTGCTTGGTCATCAAACGTCGCCGGGGCATCGACGAGCCCCTGGTGGTAGAACCCAAAGGCACGGGCAAATTCCTCCCCGGGCCACTCCGCGTCATCGAGTGTGATGAGCCGGGCTCCGACCGCCTCTGCGGCGGCGAGGTCTTCGTCTTGTCGTAGCCAGTCCCGCCGCGATGCCGTAGCCTGCCGCAGGGGTCCGATCCAGTCCTCTCCCTTATAGATTCCTCGCGCTATCTCCTCAGCCGGGTATTGGGTCAGCAGACCGTGGAGGGTTGGTGAGGGTCCTTCCACCACGCGGTTGAGGTAGGCCCAGGTGTGACGGCTGGTCGACACGTTGAGTTCGCTCATGCGGCCAGCCTTTCGATCGTGTCAGCGCCACGGAGATCGAGTGCGCGGCTGACGTGGTCAAGCTCAGGACGGGCGGTTCCATCGAGGTCCGCCAACGTCCACGCCAAGCGCAGCACACGATCCACCCCACGCTGGCTGAGCTCCCCTTCAGCCAAGTAGGCAGCAAGCATAATCATGGCCGACTCCGCTGCTGGGCGATGACGTCGCAAGTAGGAGGCGGACACGGCGCCATTGACTACGCTTCCCAGCCCATCGGCCTCCCAGCGCGCCTTCATCCGTTCCCTGGCAGCGGACACACGTTGAGCAATGTCTGCGGAGGTTTCCTCCCCTTCTGGGTGCAGTACCGCGGATTGCCCAGACAAAGACACAATGATGTCGAGGCGGTCGCGCAATGGGCCCGAAAGGTTGGATAGGTAGTTCATCCTGTCTGCTGCCCGGCATTCGCAGCGTGACGGTTCCTCAGCGCCACAGCGGCACGGGTTCGCAGCCAACACCAGTTGAAAGCGGGCGGGAAAAATTACCTCGCGGCTAGCCCGAGTCAGGCGCACCTGTCCTTCTTCCAGCGGTGCGCGCAAGCTATCCAGTACTTGCGCCGGAACCTCGCTGACCTCGTCGAGAAAAAGCACTCCATGGTGCGCCAGACTCACCGCACCTGGCCGCGGGCGCCCCGATCCACCGCCAATCAGCGCGGCCCTCGTGACCGAAGCGTGCGGCGCGATGAAAGGGGCCCGGGAAATCGCGGTGCCAACGGCTCCCGCCACCGAGTGGATCGCGGTAGCCTCCACCGCTTCTTCCGTGGTCAAGCGCGGAAGGATGCCCGGCAAACGCGAAGCAATCATTGATTTGCCGGAACCAGGTGGCCCCACCATCATCACGTGATGGCCGCCAGCCGCGGCAACCTCTGCTGCCCACTTGGCTTCCCGCTGTCCGGCTACTTCGCTGAAGTCTGCAACTTGTTCGCGCGCGGGCGCCGCAGCGTGCGTGATCAGCTGCGCGTCCGGCAGGCAATCACTCCCGCATACCCAAGCGAAAGCATCCCAGAGGGTTTCGGCAACCAGCACTCGCATGCCGGGAACCAATGCTGCTTCCGCCGCATTACCAACCGGAATGATCAGCGTGTCATAGCCTTGCGAGCGCGCCGCCAGAATCGCCGGGATGATGCCGGAGACCGGGCGAACCTGCCCGTCCAGTCCCAACTCGCCGAGCACGAGCGCCCCGCTGAGCCGACTTTTCTCGCTCTGGCCTGCCGCTAAGATAGCCAGCGCCATGGGGAGATCGAAATGTGCGCCGGCCTTGGGCAACGATGCTGGTGACATGGACACCACGACCTTTGTTTTCGGCCACGGTAGGTGCGAGTTGCTCACCGCGGTCCGGATGCGATCCCGCGACTCCGAAATCGCGGCATCACCCAGTCCCACCACATGGACACCGGGCAGCCCGGGACCCACGTTGGCTTCCACGGTGACCACCCTGGCCAGCACGCCATCTAGCGCAATCGTGTCGCACCTACCGAGAGCCATGGTCAACTCCCTGGAAATACTCCACGTCGAAGGTTTCCCCCTTCTCAGCCCCTGTGGACACGAGCCCGAGTACATCAAAGCGAACCTTGCTTAAGGGCTGGGTAGTACTCCGCCTTGCGCTCAGCCACTGCGCGGCAGCCTTGCGAAGGCGCTTCAGCTTGCGCGGTGTTACCGCTTCAGCGACGCCAAAGTTGCGGGTTGCCCGGGTTTTAACTTCACAGAAGACGATGGTTCCATCAGGCTCGCGCACAACGAGGTCGAGCTCGCCCACACGGTAGTGGACGTTCGCGGCTATCACCTGAGCCCCGCGCGCTCGGTAAAAGTCAGCGGCGAACTTCTCCCCCGCTTTCCCCAGTGCATCCGCAGGGCGGATGGTCTGCCCCACGCTCGGTGAATGCACGGAAGTCGCTAGATTTTTTGTCATTATGGTGCTCCTTGGAATTGAACGTGTACACAACACGCCGCAAGCACGACACAAGACAATTCCTGTGCCGCACACCCCCTTACGGCACTTCCAGAACACCTCACTCGGTATCCCCCTGGCGAGAGCTTCGAGTCTCCCCACACGAAATCTGTGGATAACTAGTCCGGACTCACCACTTTATTGGCACCCGCACCCCGCACACGAGCTTTACTCTGGGAGGACAAAGTCCGGCTTGTCCAGCTCTTCAATGTTGACGTCCTTGTAAGTGATCACACGGACGTAGCGCACAAAGCGCGCCGAGCGGTACATATCCCATACCCATGCATCGGACATGCGGACCTCGTAATAGACGTCCGGGCCAGACGTATGCGGAATGAGCTCGACCGCATTGGCCAGGTAAAACCTGCGTTCGGTTTCCACCACATAGGAGAATTGGCTGACTACATCGCGGTATTCGCGGTACAGCGACAGCTCGACTTCAGCCTCGTAGTTATCGAGTTCCTCAGCGCTCACGGTGTGCTTCTCCTTCGCTCACAATCAACCGGGATCACGGTGTCACAGATTGAGCACCAGCTTAGTTCCCGCACCCCGCCTCAGGCTTCAGGCGCGCGCGAGGAATTGCGCATGAGCCCCAGCAACGTTGCGATAACTCATGCGGTGCTCCGGCGTCGCTCCCAACTGCACGATGGCCTCTTGGTGTGCGGCGGTGCCATACCCCTTATGCGATTCCAAGGCATAGCCCGGGTAGCGCTGCGCGAGCTCATCCATCAAGCGATCACGAGACACCTTGGCCACAACGCTTGCCGCAGCGATGCAGCGTGCGGCAGTATCGCCGCCGATGATCGGCAGTTGCGGGGTAGGCAGGCCGGGGACAAAGAGGGCGTCGCTCAGCACATAGCCCGGTCGGACCTTAAGCTGTGCCACCGCGCGGCGCATCCCCGACAGGTTGGCGTGCTGGATGCCAAAGGCATCGATGTCCTTTGCTCCCACGTGCACCACCGACCACGCCAGCGCGCGACGTTTGATCAGCGGCTCCAGCTTCCCCCTGGCCGCCGGCGTGAGCTTCTTCGAGTCATCGAGCCGCTCCAAACCGGGAATGATGCGATCGGGCAAAATGCACGCGGCAATCGTCACCGGCCCGCAGCAGGCCCCACGCCCGGCTTCATCCACCCCCGCGACAGGCCCCAGCCCCGCCTTGGAGAGCGCAACCTCATAGGTTCTCTTCTGTTTGAGACGGCGCATAGCGTTTACACCGGTTGAGCATCGATAGTCTGGGCGCGGCTGAACGGCATCACCACGGCGGAAACCTTCCCGCGCACGTTCTCCACGGGTACGGTGCCCTGCAGTTTGTCTCCGAGGTGAGCGCGCGAATCCAGCGAGTTTGTACGATTGTCTCCCATGACCCACAGGTGACCCTCCGGGACCGTGACGGGACCAAAGTAGGCGCCACCGCAGGCCTGCGAGCCCACGCGTTCATCAACAGGTATCTCCGGCGGATTCAGAACGAAGTCCTGGTTGGTGGGCTTGCCATCCACCATCACGGCTGGATCCCCCTCCTGGCATGACACGGTCTGCCCGCCGGTGGCGATGACTCGCTTGACCAAGATGTTGTCGCCGTTGGGAACGAGCCCCACGGCGGCACCAAGGTTTTGTATGCCGCGCAGGAGCACGTTGCGGGAACGCTTCACCTCAAAAGACGTGTTCCACGAGTCTGGCCCGGAAAAGACCACGACCTCCCCAGGACGCGGGTCGTTGAAGTAATAGCTCACCTTCTGCACGGCGATGCGGTCATTCGTACATCCCGGGCAGCCATGCAGTGTGGGTTCCATGGAGGAGGACGGGATGAGGTACATCCTGCCCACGAAGGCCTGAATCAGCGCCAGCACCACGAAGGTAACTGCCAGCGCCCACAGGACATCGCGAACTCTAGGACTGGATGTCCGGGTCATCGACTCCACCGATGCGGTTGAAGGGGAAGAAGATGAACATCACCTTGCCGCGAACGTTTTCCAGCGGGATAGTTCCTTGGTACTCATCCTGCATGTGATAACGCGAGTCCGCGGAGGCCGTGCGGTTATCTCCCATTACCCAGATATTGCCCTCAGGCACGGTCACGGGGCCAAAATACGCGCCGCCGCAGGCGTAGGAACCGGTGGTCTCATCAACGCGATAGGTTGGCGGATCCTGCACATAATCCTGCTCAATAGGCTTGCCATCCACCATGACTGCCGGATCCCCCTCCTGGCAGGACACCGTCTGGCCACCGGTGGCAATGACGCGCTTTACCAAGGTGTTCTCGTCGGGCGGGGTGAGCGACACGTAGCTCAGGGCATCCTGGATACGGTGGATCACCGGGTTATCGGAGCGTGGCGACACCCAATTGCTGTCCCAGTCCGGGGTCCCCTTAAAGACCACGACATCACCAGGCTCCGGGCTCTTGTCGCCGTAATAAGAAACCTTCTCGGTGAAGATACGGTCGTTGTTACACCCTTCGCAGCCGTGCAGTGTCGGCTCCATGGAGCCGGACGGGATGACATACTGCCGGCCCACGAAGTTCTGGAAAACTCCAACGACCGCGAGCACACAGACCACCACGATGACAGTCTCCAGCAACCAAGGCATCTGCTTCTTGTCCTCAGTTGGGGATGCCGCGCTTTCCGACGCCTCTCCCCCAGCGCCCTGGGAACCTTCAGTAAAGTCGTTTTCTTTTTCCACGGACTAAATCCTAGCAATGTGTCTTATCCTCACGGGCCTTGTGGGCCCCGCGCGGCGCGCGCTAGAAGGATGAAGCCAAAAAAGAAAGCCCTTCACCTTTCCTCGCGATGAGGATAAGGCGAAGGGCTGTGACGCGCTGTAAATTAGCGGCGCTCCTTGATGCGGGCCTTCTTGCCACGCAGGTCGCGCAGGTAGTACAGCTTGGCGCGGCGGACACGGCCGCGACGAACTACCTCGATGGAGGCAATGTTCGGGGAGTGAACCGGGAAGGTACGCTCAACGCCGATGCCGAAGGAAACCTTACGCACGGTGAAGGTCTCGCGGATGCCGTCGCCCTGACGGCGGATGCAGACACCCTTGAAGAGCTGGGTACGCTCGGTGCTGCCCTCGATGACCTTGACGTTGACGTCAAGGGTATCGCCCGGGCGGAAGGACGGGATATCGTCGCGCAGCGAAGCTGCATCAACCTTGTCAATGAGGTTTGCCATTGGTGTTTTCCTTTTCAGTTTAAGACAGAGGACCCTAGCGCCACCTCACGGTGGCTGACCGGTTCGTGCCTATTACACAGAACATCGCTATCTTTCCACACCCCACCCCCGCAGAACAAATTGTGCCAAACGCCTGACATCTCATTGCTGTGGGCTCTAAGGTGGGTGGCGCACTGATACCCCACGGGTGCCCACGGGAAGTGGGCTGAGAGTGGCGCTGATACCGCGCCTGCACCGTTTGAACCTGTCTGGTTAGCACCAGCGAAGGAAGAGAGGAGCAGCCATGACGGCTACCCATAACCCCATCCAGTCCACCGACTCCGGCGAGATCCACCCCAAGCACTCCTACTCCCCCATCCGGGAGAAGGGCCTCGAGGTGCCTGAGACGGAAATCCAGCTGGATGATTCCCCCACAGGGCCCAACGAACCCTTCCGCATCTACCGCACGCGCGGCCCGGAGTGTGAGCCCGAAGTAGGCCTGCCGGCCCTGCGCGCCGAATGGATTGCGGAGCGCGGAGACGTTGAAGAGTATGAGGGCCGCGCACGCAACCTTGCTGACGATGGCCGCTCGGCCGAGCGCCGCGGTGCTGCCTCCTTGGAGTGGAAGGGGGAGCGTCGCCAGCCGCTGCGTGCGAAGGAAGGCAAGCGCGTTACCCAGATGCACTACGCACGCCAGGGGATCATCACCAAGGAGATGGAGTTCGTGGCCCTGCGCGAGCACTGCGACCCAGAGTTCGTGCGTTCCGAGATCGCTCGTGGCCGCGCCATCCTGCCTAACAACGTCAACCACCCCGAGTCGGAGCCGATGATTATCGGCCGCAAGTTCCTAACCAAGATCAATGCCAATATCGGCAACTCCGCGGTGACCTCCTCTATTGAGGAAGAGGTGTCGAAGCTGCGCTGGGCCACCCGCTGGGGCGCGGATACCGTGATGGACCTCTCCACCGGTGATGACATCCACACCACGCGCGAGTGGATCCTGCGCAACTCACCGGTCCCCATCGGCACCGTGCCCATCTACCAGGCGCTGGAGAAGGTTAATGGCGTCGCAGAGGACCTGACGTGGGAGATTTTCCGCGATACCGTCATCGAACAGTGCGAGCAGGGCGTGGATTACATGACCGTGCACGCCGGCGTGCTGCTGCCCTATGTGCCGTTGACCACGAACCGTGTTACCGGCATTGTGTCCCGCGGCGGCTCCATCATGGCGGGCTGGTGCCTGGCGCACCATAAGGAGTCCTTCCTCTATGAAAACTTCGACGAACTCTGTGAGATTTTTGCGCGCTACGACGTCGCATTCTCGCTCGGCGATGGCCTGCGCCCCGGCTCCCTAGCGGATGCCAACGACACCGCCCAGTTCGCCGAGCTCAAGACCATCGGTGAGCTCACCCGGCGCGCCTGGGAGTATGACGTCCAGGTCATGGTGGAAGGCCCGGGCCACGTCCCGCTCAACATGATTCAGGAAAATAACGAGCTCGAGCAGGACTGGGCTTCGGACGCTCCCTTCTACACGCTGGGCCCGCTGGTTACGGATATCGCCCCGGGCTATGACCACATCACCTCCGCCATTGGCGCGGCGCACATCGCCATGGGTGGTACGGCCATGCTGTGCTACGTCACCCCGAAGGAGCACTTGGGGCTGCCCAACCGCGATGACGTCAAGACCGGCGTCATCACCTATAAGCTTGCCGCCCATGCCGCCGACGTGGCCAAGGGCCACCCAGGTGCGCGCGCCTGGGATGACGCGATGAGCAAGGCTCGCTTTGAGTTCCGCTGGCACGACCAGTTCGCGCTCTCCCTCGACCCAGACACCGCGCAGGCTTATCACGATGAGACTCTGCCCGCCGAACCGGCCAAGACCGCACACTTCTGTTCCATGTGCGGCCCGAAGTTCTGCTCTATGCGCATCAGCCAGGACATCCGAGATACCTTCTCCGATTCCCTTGGTATGCCAAGTTTCCCGGGTAAGGACGCCATCGATCCCGAGGTTGTGGCCGCTGCCCGTGCCGGTGAGAAGCAGATGTCGGAAGAGTTTAAGGCTCAGGGATCTCAGCTCTATCAGGAGGAAGAAACCACGCATGCCTGATCTTCGCTGCTACTTCGTCACAGGTGCAGGCACGTCTGCGGAGATCGTGCGCATCGCTGCCGCAGCGGCCCGGGGCGGTGCCGGGGTGGTACAGGTGCGCTCCAAGCCGATTTCCGCCCGCGACCTCTACCATCTGGGTCGAGAGGTAGCCCGCGCGGTGGCACAGGCCAACCCAGAAACGCGCGTGCTTATCGACGACCGCGTGGACGTCGCCGCCGCCCTACGCCACGCCGGCGAGCCGGTGCACGGCGTGCATGTTGGCCAGGACGATCTGCCCGTGGCCGCCGCCCGCGCGTTGTTGGGGCCGGATGCGATTATCGGTCTGACCACCGGCACCCGCGAGTTGGTCGAGGCTGCCAATGACGTCGCAGATGTCATTGACTACATCGGCTGCGGCCCGTTCCGCGCGACCCCAACGAAGGACTCCGGCCGCTCGCCGCTGGGACTTCACGCCTACCCGGAGTTGGTGAAGCTCTCCCGCGTACCGCTCGTGGCTATCGGTGATGTCACTGCTGACGATGCCGCCGATCTGGCGGCAACCGGCGTGGCCGGCCTAGCCGTCGTGCGCGGCATCATGCACGCCGAGGACCCGGAAGCCTACTGCCGCGAGCTGCTTGCCGGTTTTGATGAAGGTGCGCGATGACTACTAGCTCGGAACCCTCAGTCATCGTGGTCGGCGCGGGCGTCATCGGTCTGGCCACCGCCGTGGAACTGGCCGCGCGGGGCTTTAAGGTCACGGTGCTGGATCCGGCGCCAGCCTCCGGAGCTACCCACTTCGCCGGCGGCATGCTCGCCCCTGCCGCCGAGGTGGTCTACCAGCAGGATCCTCTCTTCCCGCTGATGCGTGCCTCCGGCGCGTGGTACCCAGAGCTTATCGATCTGGTTGCCGCCCACACGGAGGTCCCCACTGGCTACCGCGCCGAGGGCACCCTTGTCATCGCCGCCGACCGCGCGGATGCTCAGCACCTCACCGAGCTGGCGGATTATCAGTCCCTCCACGGCATGGAGGTCGAGCGCATCACCGTGCGCGAAGCCCGGCGCGCCGAACCGTTGCTGTCACCACGCTTGGCCGGGGCCGTCAGCATCCCGGGTGACACGCAGGTCTTCCCCCGCCAGTGGACAGCTGCCCTCATCAGCGCTGCCCAAGCACTCGGTGTGCGTTTCTTCCGTACGGCAGCGCAGTCTATTGACGCCGCCACTGGCGTCGTGAGCACTCCCGCAGGCCAATTCCACGCCGACGATGTGGTGCTCGCAGCAGGCCTGGGAGCACGCGACATCGACTGGGCAGCCTCGGCTGGGCTCCATCGCTCCCCGCTCCACCTGCGCCCAGTATACGGAGATATCCTGCGACTGCGCGTACCGGACGAGCTCCAGCCGCTGCTCACCCGCGTGGTCCGCGGTTTCGTGGAGGACCGCCCCATCTACCTCATCCCCCGCGGCGATGGCACCCTCGCGGTCGGCGCTACAACCCGCGAGGACACGCTTGCCACGGCCCAGGCCGGCGGTGTCTACGCGCTGCTTCGCGACGCCATCCGCATCCTCCCCGCCATCGAAGAATGCGAATTCCTCGAGGCCAGCGCGGGTGCCCGCCCTGGCACTCCGGATGACTTGCCGTATCTCGGCCGCGTCAGCGACAAGCTCGTCATCTCCACCGGCTATTTCCGCCACGGCATTCTGCTGACGGCTCTGGCCGCGCGCTGTACCCGCGAGCTCATCGAAGACACCGAACCCAGCATCGATCTCACCGCATGTGATCCCCTACGACACCTCAAGGAGCAACAATGATTCTGATCTTTAACGGTCAGCCCTATGACACGGCAGCAGACACCGTCGCCCAACTGCTGGAAGAAAAAGGCATCGACGCCGACGGCACCGCCGTGGCACTGTCCGAGCAGGTCGTTCCACGCTCGCAGTGGGAGTCCACCCCACTCACCGAAGGCGCGACCGTGGAAGTCCTCACCGCTGTTCAGGGAGGCTAGAAACTACATGCTCACCATCGCCGATACCACCTTTTCTTCCCACCTCATCATGGGCACCGGTGGGGCCACGAGCCATGAGGCCTTGGAGCGCGCGCTCGTCGCCTCCGGAACCGAGCTGACCACCGTGGCCATGCGCCGCCACGCTGGTACCCGTGACGGTGAGAGCATCTTCGACCTGTTGCGCCGGCTGGGCATCGCTCCGTTGCCCAACACCGCCGGCTGCCGCACCGCGCGCGAGGCCGTGCTCACCGCCCGCATGGCCCGCGAGGCGCTGGGGACATCCTGGGTCAAGGTAGAAGTCATCGCCGACGAGCACACGCTCCTGCCCGATGTCGTGGAGACCCTCGACGCCACCGAACTGCTCAGCGCCGAAGGTTTCACCGTGCTGGCCTACACCAGCGACGATCCCGTGGCCGCCCAGCGCCTCGAGGATGCGGGCGCTGCGGCCGTCATGCCGCTGGGCGCCCCCATCGGCACCGGGCTGGGCATCCTCAACCCGCACAACCTCGAGCTCATCTGCTCACGTGCCTCGGTGCCCGTGCTTGTCGACGCCGGCATCGGCACCGCCTCCGATGCCACCCTCGCCATGGAGCTCGGCTGCTCCGGCGTGCTGCTCGCCAGCGCAGTCAACCGCTGCCAAGATCCGGAAGCCATGGCCACCGCCATGCGCCACGCCGTCGAAGCGGGACGACTCGCGCGCAGCGCCGGTCGTATCCCGCAGCGCGAACATGCCCAGGCATCCTCCACCTTCGAGGGCCTAGCCTCCTGGGCCGACCAAGTTCTCTAGGCCCGTGACGCAGTTGACTGGATCCATGCTCAGCAAAGATGAACTCGCCCGCACCTCGCGCCAGCGCCTTCTACCAGGCTTCGGTGACGCGGCGCAGGAGCGGCTCCACGCGGCGCACCTGCTCGTCGTGGGCGCCGGCGGGCTGGGCTGCCCGGCTCTCCAGCAGCTCGCGGCGGCAGGCATCGGGCGCATCACGCTCATCGATTCCGATACCGTCGATATCAGCAACCTGCACAGGCAGGTGCTGTTTGGTGCGGGGGGCGTCGGCAAGCCCAAGGCCGAGGTAGCCGCCGCGCGCGCCCGCGAGCTTGCCCCCGAGCTGCAAATCACCGCGCTCAACGCGCGGCTGACTTCCTCTACTGTTCTTGACCTCTGCGCCGAGGCCGACCTCGTCCTCGATGGCTCAGATACCTTCGACACGAAGTACCTCGTCGCAGACGCCTGCGAGCTCACCTCTACCCCGCTGGCTTGGGGAACCGTGCTGCGCTACGGCGGGCAGGCCGCGCTGTGGCATTCCGGTAAGGACTGCGCTGACGGGCGCGGGGTGGGCTTGCGTGATCTCTTCCCCGCTCCGCCGGAGGGCGAGGCGCTCGAGTGCTCCACGGCTGGGGTCCTGGGTGCTACGACGTCCGTCATCGCGGGGCTCATGGCCACCGCGACGCTGGGCTGGTTGGGGAAGCTTCCGCACCATGAGGAGCTGCGTGGCCGTGTTACGTCCTATGAGGCGCTGCCCGGTAGTTTCCGCACGCTCACAGTCGGCCCGGATCCTGCGCGCCCGCTGGTCAGCACCTTGCCCGGAGAGCGCAGCTTTCCGCCTGAGCTTCGCGACGGCCACGCCGCCCTCCTCGATATCTCCGAGAACACCGGCTTTCCTGATGCCACGGTGTCACTGCCCTGGCATACCGTCACCGATGATGATGCCGTGCGCCGTGCGCTCGCTTCGTGCTCTTCCGAACTGGTCTACGTTGCCTGCCCCTCCGGTGGGCGCAGCGCTGGCTTCGTCCTACGCTACGCCGATCTGGCAGCGGATATGGGCATCGAGCTGCGTAACCTTCCGGGTGGGCTCGCGTCTCGTGATTTCTAGGCGTCGACCACCGCCGGAGCGCGGAAGAGGTGCTCGTCCACAATGCGGGCGGTGCCATGGTGGCGAGCCCGGAAGACCACGCAAGAAGCTACCAGTGCGAGGGCAGTCACAATAAACAACACTGCAATACCGGCCCAGAAGGTTCCGTCGTGAATGCCGTCGGTGGCGCGGGTAAAGGCATTCTTCGCATAGGACATCGGGTGGAAAGGATGCAGCATGCTCAACGGGCGCGGAATCGCCGCCACCGGCCACACACCACCGAAGACCATGATGCCCAGAGCGAACGCACCTACGGCGAAGATGGCGCCGATCTTGCGCCCAAAGGTGACCAGGAAGAACTGGTAGGTCGCCGCTCCCACGGCGGCGATGGCGGCGATGACCAGCAGCATCATCGGCCAGCTCGCCGGTGACCATCCCATCATGGAGGACATGAAGGCCATGAAGGCTAGGACGAGGAAATTCAATCCCGCCACGACTCCAAAGGCTGCGAGGATACCGCGCACCGGGCTCGTGGCCGACTCGCCCCGGCGCCCCAGGTAATAAGGCAGCGTCATTGCTACCAGCAGCATGACGAGGAATCCGAAGACGAGCACGAAGAGCATCGATACGCCACCGGTGATGTTCTTCTGGGTTGGATCGACCGGGTCGACCACCGTCTGCACTGGGTGAAGGTTGGAGGAGGTGAAGTTGATGGGCACGGCCATGTTCTGCGCAGACGTATCCGGCTGGGTAATGGAGGGGGCCTTGGCGGCGCCGTCGGCAAGCTTGGTGGCCAATTCGTTCGAGCCCGCCTTGAGCTGGTCCATGCCATCCTTCAACTCCGTGCCACCGGCGGCGAGCTGGCTCGTGCCATCCTTCAACGTGCCGGTGCCCTCGTGCAAGCGGGAAGCACCGTCCTGCAGCTGGGCGGCACCGTCGCTCAGTTCGCCAACACCCGCGCGCAGCTGCTGGGAACCATCGGACAAGCGGTGCGCACCGTCATTAAGAGCCATCATGCCGCCCAGGTACTCCGAATTGGGATCAGCCAGGTTGTAGTAGAGCTGGCCGGTGCCGGCAGAAAGCTTCTCCAACTGCGCCACCATGTTGCCGCTGGCGGCCGGGTCCAGCTTGGAGACCAGTGAATAAAGCTGCTCAGCTTGTTGGTGCATGCCGAGGCCGCGGAGGACGTCGACAAGCTGCAGGAGTGCCGGGGCCACAGCCTGCGCCTGCTTGAGCACCGGGATGAGCATGCCCGTGAGCTGGTTAACACCGCCGTCAATCTGACCCGCGCCATCCGCCAAGCGGCCGGTGCCGGCAAGCAGTTTGTCGGAGCCGTTGGCAAGCTGCGCGGCGCCATCATCAAGCTGCGCGGCGCCATCGCTGAGGCGTCCCACTCCGTCATTCAGGCGATTCGTGCCGTCCAGCAGCTGGCCCGTACCGTTGTTGAGATCGCCCGCGCCGGCGTCCAGCTTGGCGATTCCCTCGACCGCACGCCCGCCGCCTTCCTGCAATTTGCCCGCCCCCTCATCGAGACGGCCGGCGCCCTCCGCCGCGGTGCCTAGGCCGTCGCTGAGTTTGTTGAGACCTTCGATGACCTGGTCGGCATATTTCTTGGAAATCGCATTTTCCACGCTGGTCTGGACCTGCGGGATGAGGCTGGAGGAAATCACCGAGCCATTCGTGCCGTAATAATCATTGGTGGCGAAATGAATCTCCGGTTTCACCGGCTTATCGCTGATGATGGTGACGGCCTGCTCGGAAAAGTTCTTCGGGATGGTCACCACCATGAGGTACTTGCCCTTGAGCAGGCCCTCGTCCCCGTCACCCTTGCTGACCTCGGCAAAGTTCAGGTACCCCGTCTCCAACAGGCCTTCGACGACCTGATCACCGTAGTTGGTGTATTTGCCTTGCTTCTCGACGCCCGCGTCCTCATTCACCACCGCCAGGTCAATGTTGCGCATGTACTTTGACGGGTCCCACATGGCCCACATCATGGTGCCGGCGACGATCAGCGGTGCAACGAGAAGAAAAACGATGAGCACGCGCGACACGGTACTCGTGGGGCGCCAATCGAGGACGCGGTGCCAACCCATGGCTTCGCTGTCACGGGTCGCAGCACTCCCCTCATTCGCCCGACCAGGCGAAGAACCATTCTTCCGGTCTTCTTCAGCCTCACGGCTCATTCCCGCCTCCTTATAGTGATAGCTCAGGTCCGCCCTTAACCTTCTGCCCAGGACTTTCTGCGGCAGAACAAAGATGAGCGGGACGCTAGTTCATTTGTTTCACCAAACATACCACTTGATATGTTGGCCCTGTGAACTTATAGCCATTCGTGTCATTGCGCCCAGTCCAGTTATTCTCGCGTGAGTTACGACCTCGGGGCTGCGTTTGGCCGTGTGGGTGTTGGCCATTCCCGGGTGATAACCAAGTTATGAGGCACATGAACAGGGCGTTTTCTCCTCCGGTTGCGAGGCATTAAGGCCTGTTTTAGTCTCTGTGCCCATGGGGGATATCGAAACCTACATCCGCCTTCGCAATTCGGGGATTGCGTTGGTGGAAGCAGCAACCAGCACACCCGAAGGCTTACGTGCGCTCGGTGCCTCGGCCGGTGATGCCGCGGAGCTGGCCTCTCTTCATGCCATTTATTTCGGCGATACCCGCTTCACCGGCAAGCAGCGCACCGCCCGCCAGGCGGCCCAACGCCAAGGCCACGACCTGGCCACGCTGAGCCTGATTGAGTCTTATACCGCGAAGCTGAAGAAGCAGGTTGACGTCTGGAATTTGCGCGTCGCGCTCGCATCCACGCCTTCAGAGCGAATGCCTTCAGTGGCGGCGCAGCGTTTGAAGGAACTCAAACCGAAACGTGTGCCGTCGCCAGGGGTGCGACTGACCTACCGCAAGAATGGCCCGCACTCGCTCACGGTTACTGATTCCGCGCTCAACATCTCCACCATGCGCAGCGCCCTGGAATCCATTAACCCCACCGACCTACTAGACGCCACCCGGCAGGTCTTCTTCAAAGAGGGCGTAGGCTCCCGGCCGGCGGTGGGAACAAACGTGGTGGTGACACTCGACGAACTCGACAAGATCATCCGCCACGACGGCGATGACATCGAACTCGAGCTCACCAACGGCGGGCGCATGAGTGGCGCAGAGTTTCTGACCTACAAATTCGCCGAGACTGGCTACGCCACACTGGTCCACCCCACCATCGGGCCGGTGTGGTTGCACCGACTTTCGCGCTTTGCCAGCCTCGAGCAGCGCATCATGGCCAGCGCCGAACACCCCACCTGCGCTATCGAGGACTGCAATAAACCGGCGGACTACTGCCAAGTCCACCACATCATTCCCTGGCAGGCAGGCGGGGAGACCAACCCGCCCAACCTGACCATGCTGTGCGCCTACCACAACGGCATCAACGACGATGACCCCACCAGCCCGACCGGCAGAGGCTATGTCTTTCGACTGAGGGGACCCGTTGACTACATCCCGCCCTGGGGAACGCCGATTACCGCGCAGCCGGCCTACCAAAAAGCGGTCAAACAACTCGCCGCCGACAAAACCCACGCCCAACCGCCAGATCCACCAAACGGTAGCCCACCGCCTGGGTAGCTCACACCCCAGCACCGTGCCGCCAGAGCAGCTCACCCCAGCATGGCGCCTAATCCACGCGGAGGCCCCGCAAAACCGCGAGGCTTTCCGCGCCTTCGGCGATCCCTCAGCTAAGTCTCATCCCGCGGTCTGCACTGAACGATCTCGGATTCTCAGGAGACGGACTCTAAAGCCGCCGCTGGGGCGAGAACACACAAAGCTCCGACCGTTTGAACGGTTAGAAGCCGGCCTTCTTGAGAGCGTCGGCCATCGAGCCACCGCCGCCGCGGCCCGAGCGGCCACGCCCACCGTCGCGGCGGGAGTTGCGCCGGTCGGAACGGCCGCCGCGCCCCTCGGAACGCCCACCGTCGTTGCGGCGCTTAGGCGCGGGCTGGCCGGGTTCGTCGTCAAGCCGCAGCGACAAACCAATGCGCTGGCGCTCCACGTCTACCTCCATGACCTTCACCTTCACTACCTGGCCCGAACGGACCACATCGTGCGGGTCGGAGACGAACTTGTGGCTCATCGCGGACACATGCACAAGGCCATCCTGATGTACTCCGACGTCGACGAACGCACCGAAAGCCGCGACATTGGTGACGGTTCCCTCCAGAATCATGCCCGGTTTCAAGTCCGAGACCTTGTCCACGCCTTCCTTGAAGGTAGCCGTCTTGAATTCTGGGCGCGGGTCGCGGCCCGGCTTATCCAGCTCCGCAATGATGTCCGTCACCGTCGGCACACCGAAGGTGTCGTCGGCGAAGTCCGCCGGCGACAGCTTCGTCAACACCCGCGAATTGCCGATGAGCTCCGAGACCCCCAAACCAGTCTTCTCCGCGATGCGCGCCACCACCGGGTAAGCCTCCGGGTGCACGGCCGAGGCATCGAGCGGATCCTTACCGCCATTGATGCGCAGGAAGCCCGCCGCCTGTTCGAAAGCTTTCGGCCCCAAGCGCGGCACCTTCTTCAGCTCCTTGCGCGAGGCAAACGTGCCATTCTCATCGCGGTAGGCCACGATGTTGGCCGCAATCGTGGAGTTCACGCCAGCCACGCGCTCCAGCAGCGGAGCCGACGCCGTATTCAGGTCCACGCCGACGCCATTCACCGCGTCTTCCACCACGCCATCGAGCGTGCGCGCGAGCGCGACCTGGTTGACGTCGTGCTGGTACTGCCCCACGCCAATGGCCTTCGGGTCAATCTTCACCAGCTCCGCCAGCGGGTCCTGCAGGCGGCGCGCGATCGAGACCGCGCCGCGCAGTGAGACATCCATGTCGGGGAATTCATCGGCCGCCAGCTGCGAAGCCGAATACACCGACGCGCCCGCCTCCGAGACCACAACCGGGCTCGGCCGCTTCCCACCCGCCTGCGCGATGAGGTCCGCGACTTCACCGGCAAGCTTCTCCGTCTCCCGCGAAGCGGTGCCATTACCAATCGCCATGAGGTCCACCGAATGAGCCGCGCTTAACGACGCCAACTCCCTCACCGCCTCAGCCCACTTCTGCTGCGGCTGGTGCGGGTAGACGATGGTGGTGGCTAGGACCTTGCCCGTCGGGTCGACGACCGCACACTTGACGCCGTTGCGGTATCCCGGGTCCAAGCCCAGCGTCGCGCGCTGGCCCGCCGGGGCCGCCAGCAGAACATCGCGCAGGTTGGTCGCGAAAACCTTGAGCGCGCCTTCCTCCGCCTTCTCTTTGAGACGCATGCGCACGTCGAGGCCCGAGGAGATGGAGAGTTTGGTGCGCCAGCCCCAGTGGACGGCGTCGGCAAGCCAGCGGGAGGTGTCAACGTCTAGGTCGAAGCGATCTGCGATCATGCCCTCGTAGATGGCGTCATCGCCGGCATCGAGGTTCAGCTGCAGCACGCCTTCGTTCTCACCGCGCAGCAGCGCCAGGATGCGGTGCGAGGGAAGCTTGTCGAAAGGCTCAGAGAACTCGAAGTAGTCCTTGAACTTCGCACCTTCGGCTTCCTTGCCCTCGACCACGCCGGCGTTCATGGAACCGCTGGTGTACATGCGCTCGCGCACATCGCCCACCAGATCCGCATCCAGTGCGAAGCGGTCCACCAGAATGGCGCGGGCGCCATCGAGGGCCTTCTTCGTTTCCTCGAAACCTTCGGTGAGGTACTCCCCTGCCAGCTCGGCCGGGTCCGCCGAAGGGTTCTCGATGAGCTTATCGGTCAGCGGCTCCAAGCCTGCCTCACGCGCGATATCCGCCTTGGTCTTGCGGCGCTTCTTATACGGCAGGTACAGGTCCTCCAGGCGAGCCTTGGTCTCGCAGCCCTGGATGAGGGCACGCAGCTCGTCGGTCAGCTTGCCCTGCTCCTCAATCGCGGCGAGCACCGTTTCCTTGCGCTCCTCCAGTTCCCGAAGGTAGGTCGAGCGTTCCTCGATGATACGCAGCTGGGAGTCATCCAACCCGCCGGTGGCTTCCTTGCGGTAACGGGCAATGAACGGAACGGTGTTACCCTCCGCCATGAGCTTGAGGGCGGCTTCAACAAACTGCTCTTTGACGCCCAGCTCTCCAGCGATGGTGGCTGCGATATTCACAAAACCTCTTTATGGGTCGGGGACTTAAGACCTTCTCACCCTATACCCCGCCCTGCCACGCGCAGGAAGTGCCCAGGCCAAACTCGGTGTGACCAATCTCTGAGGTTCCGTACCAGAGTGTGTGGGGCGGCAAGCACTCCGCGACGGCGGCGGTGACCTTGGTCAGCGGCAGGTCAGAGGTGCCGTTGACGATGACCCTCCACACGTGCTCACTCACCGGCGGCTGGCCGTGTTTATCCATGTACTCATTGACCAAGATATTGTCGGGCTCGCAGGTAAAGGAGATGATCTCTGCGTTGATGTCGAGCGGTTCGACGCCTCCTTCGCGCAGGCGCTGCGGCATGGCCTTGAGGACCTTGTTCCATTCAGCCTCAGTCATAAGTATTGACAAGTCAGTGCTGACGTCCATCTCAATCCTCCTTTAAGGTTTCCAGGTAGGCGCGATCGGCCTCACTTAACTCCGCTGCATCGAGCAGCTCTGGGCGGCGTTGCCACGTTCGCGCCAGCGACTGCTCGCGGCGCCACCGGTCCACACGGGCGTGGTCACCGGAGGTCAGCACGTCCGGAACCTTGAGGCCGCGCCACTCGCGCGGCTTGGTGTAGCTGGGCCCCTCCAGCAGGCCATCGGAGAAGGAATCTTCTTCGTGCGAGCGCCGGTTCCCCAACACGCCAGGTATGAGGCGCACCACGGCTTCGGCGATGACGAGCACAGCTACCTCGCCGCCGATGAGCACGTAGTCGCCGATGGAGACCTCACGTACACGGTAGCGGTGCTGCGCATCGTCGACGACGCGCTGGTCGATGCCCTCGTAGCGCCCGCACGCAAAGACAATGTGCTCCTCCGCAGACCACGCTTGCGCATCAGCCTGAGTAAAAGGCTCTCCCGCGGGAGTCGGCACGATAAGCAACGGCTTATCCGAATTCTCGCTCTCGCCATAGGCGCGCGCCTCAACGCCATGGATATCGTCGTGGCGCGGCTTGCTCAGGTGCGGCAGAGCGCTCTGCAGGTCCCGGGTGGAGGCGGTGCCGGAGGAGACGTCGTCAAGCGCGGGCCCCCACACCTCAGGCTTCATCACCATGCCGGGACCACCGCCATAGGGGGAATCATCGACGGATTTATGCACGTCGGTGGCCCACTGGCGCAGGTCATGCACGCCCACCGCGAGCTTCCCCTGCTCGATGGCCTTGCCCAGCAATGCGTGGCGCAGCGGGTCGAGGTACTCCGGAAAGATGGTGACAACGTCGATTCTCATAGGTCGAGCAGCCCCTCCGGTGGGGTAATCGTGCAGGTTCCTTCCTCCAGATCGACCTCCGGCACGATCTCCTCCACGAAGGGGACGAGCGCTTCTTTGCCATCGGTGAGCGTGACCTCCAGGAGGGACTGCGTGGGGCCGTGGGTCACGCCGGTCACCTCGCCCACCTCTATGCCATCGAGGAGGACGCGCAAGCCTTCCAACTCGTGGTCATAGAAGCCGTCATCCTCTGGGTCTTCGAGAGGCTCGGCGAAGAACTGGGTGCCACGCAGCGAGTCCGCGGCCGTGCGATCCGGGATTTCCTTAAAGGTGATGAGCAGGCGCCCCTTGTGGGCGCGCACCGCCGCGATGGTGAGTTCGTGTTCCTTCTTGCCTTGTGTGCCGTGGAGAACCTCGCCGACGGCGAATCGGGTCTCCGGGGAATCGGTGGTCACCTCGACGGAGACCTCGCCTTTAATGCCGTGGGATTTCACCACGCGACCAATGAGTAGTTCCATGCCTGCTAGCTTAACGGGCTACGCTGGGGCGGCATGACTGAGCTTCCCATCAATGATGCAACCACCTTTGGCGACGCCTCCCACAACAGTGCCGCCCTCACAACGCTGAATCTGCTCGATGAGGCCCCCGAGCCGAACCCCACACGCCCCAGACCAGCCGTTAAGAGGGTCCTCAGTGCCGACGGCGCAAACCTCATCCTCTTCTCCTTCCTGCCTGGACAAGACCTACCTGATCACAAGGCCGCGCACCCCATCACCGTCCAGGTGCTCCAGGGATCGGTGATTTTTAGTTGCGGGGAACAAGATGAGGTGCTCGCTCCCGGACGCATAGTGCACCTTCCGGCGTACGTGCCGCATGCGGTGACATGTAGCGAGGAACCTGCACTCATGCTGCTCACCATGTTGACACCGAACACTGGCGCGAATGTCTAGACTTTTAGTACGATTCTAAGATCGTGAGTAGTTCGAAGCCGTATCACCATGGAAATTTGCATGAAGAGATCCTCCGGGAGGCCATTAAGCTCGGCCGGGAGGGCGGACCGGAGGCTGTGACGATTCGCGCCGCAACGCGCGCAGTCGGCGTCTCCCCCACCGCCGCCTACCGTCACTTCAAGGACCAAGCCGCGCTTCTCGACGCCGTCGGGGCCGTCGCCACCTACGAACTCATCAACAAGCTCAGCGATACCTTCGAAACGACTGAGGGCACCATCATTGACAAGATGATGGCGGCCGGTTTCACCTACTTCCACCACGCCTTGGAAGAGCCGCACTTCTTTATGTGCATGATGGCCGCGAGCAGCTTTGATATTCCGGCCGGGCTCGTAGCCGCGGCTGAGGGGCCCGGCGAAGATCCACGTGTGCAAGCCATGTTCAATTTCTACGGCTACATGGAGCAGTACGCGCGATCCATCGGCCAGCAACCCAAGAGGCAGCACATGATGCAGAATTGCCTAGCCGGATGGTCCACGGTGCACGGTTTCACAGTCTTGTGCCTCAGCGGTCATTTGGGGTCGCTACCGGAGGAAAAGGTGGAAGCTATGGCGCAGTCGGTCATCGCCTCCGCTGTCCGCGGCTTGGACTTCGAAAATCCTTTGGAAGTCCGCCTCCCACGGCCGGAAAACTAGATAATCCCCGCGACCTACTGGTCAGCGGGGATATTACGTTTGGAGTGCAGAAATTACTCTGCGGACTCCTCAGCCTCAGCGGAGTCGGCCTCTTCAGCCTTAGCGGCCTCTTCCTCGGCCTTAGCAGCCTCAGCGGCAGCGGCTTCCTCAGCAGCCTTCTCGGCGGCAGCCTTAGCCTCAGCCTCTTCCTTGGCCTTGCGCTTCTTCTCGGTGATGGCCTCGATGGTCGGGCCGTTGTTGGCCTCAGCCAGAGCAGCGTTGAAGAGATCCAGCTTGGACGGCTTCGGCTCAGCAACCTTCAAGGTGCCCTCTGCGCCCGGCAGACCCTTGAACTTCTGCCAGTCACCGGTCACCTTGAGCAGTGCGAGAACCGGCTCGGTCGGCTGCGCACCGACACCCAGCCAGTACTGAGCGCGCTCGGAATCGATCTGGATCAGGGACGGCTCCTGCTTCGGCTGGTAGATACCGATGTTCTCGATAGCCTTGCCGGAGCGGCGGGTGCGTGCATCAGCGACGATGACGCGGTACTCAGCGTTGCGGATCTTACCCATACGCTGCAGCTTGATCTTAACGGCCATGATTGGCTCCTTTTCTAGTCACCGGGCAGTTCAGACACGCGCCGCTTTCTGGCGCGCCGGTTCAACCCTTGGATTTATCCTGCGCGTGACGTGCCGGCCGTCCGTAGGCGGTACCGGCGTTACGCAGAGATGAAGTTTTACGTGTCCTCCACGCGGTGCGTGAACAACCTCAACAACTCTAGCGGAACCCACACGAGATAGGAAATTCCCTTTAGCTCTTGCATAGTTAGGCCTTACCCCGTGAAAGGGGTAGTCTGTAATGCGGTTATTTCGCCGCCACACAATCCTCCTTTTATGAATAAACAAGCACCCTCCACATTCCGCTACCGTTACGACCTTGACGGCCTCCGCGGCATCGCGATCGCCTTGGTTGTTCTGTACCACGTCTTCGTTGGTCGTGTCTCAGGTGGCGTCGATGTCTTCCTCCTGCTTTCCGGGTACTTCTTCTTGGGCTCGCAGCTGCGCTATGCCGCGCGGCCCAACGCCTCCCTGAACCCGTGGTGGCCCATCTGGCGCACGCTCCGCCGGCTTGTTCCTTCCCTCGTGCTCGTCATCGGCGTGAGCTATCTACTCGTCCGGCTTTTCGCTCCGAAGCTCATGAACACGGAGCTCACCAAGCAGATCACTGCGACGGTCTTCTACTACCAGAACTGGGAATTAGCGCGGCAGAACGCTGACTACGCCGCTGCCTCCGCAAGCACATCACCACTGCAACACATGTGGTCCATGGCGGTCCAGGGCCAGTTCTACCTGCTGGGCATCTTCTTCGCTCTCGGCCTGGCCGCTTTCATGCGCCTGCGCCCCAAGAACACGGGCCTGCGAGAACAGCGCTTCTCTTCCATTAATTCCATCGCTGGCCCGATTCTCCTCGTAGTTACCGTCGCTTCTTTTGCCTATGCATCCCGCGACGGGCTCTTTGGCACCCCGGAGAACTACTACTCCACATGGTCGCGCGCGTGGGAGCTGACTTTGGGCGCGGTGCTCGTTATCTATGGCTCGCACCTGCGCATGCCGCAACACTTGTCCAACCTCGCCACCGCCGTCGGTCTGGCCGCGCTCGCCTGCACCGGTCTGGTTATCTCCGATACCTTGGCATTCCCTGGGCCGCTGTCCCTGTTGCCGATCGGCGGCGCGGTGCTCATCATTATCGGTTCCGGCGGGTCTTTCTCGCGGGTGCTCACCACCCGGGTTTCTCGTTGGCTCGGTGATATCGCCTACCCGCTCTATCTGTGGCACTGGCCTCTGCTCATCATTTCCATCGCCGCCCTCGGCCTGGAAACCCCTCCGTGGTGGCTCGGTGCCATCATTATCGTGGTGTCGCTGGGCTTGGCGGACGTGACGCATCGTTTCGTCGAGAAGCCCCTGCGCCAACACCGCAAACGCCCGCTTGCCGACGACCTCCCCGTCCACCGCGGCCTCGCCGACCTCCGCACCCGCACCGGCGCTCTCCGCGGGGTCGGTGGCGTCGTCGTTGCTGCCTGCACCATTGCTCTCGTGGCCGTTCAGCCGCTGTGGCTGCGTAGCCTGCAGGAGGCCAACCGCGAAATCCTAGATCCGAGGCTCTACCCGGGAGCCACGACCTTCGTTGAGAACATCACGCCGCCTGAGAACGTAGAGATCAAGCCTGACCCGATTCTCGCGCGCGGCATCCAGCCGCCGGTCGCCGATAATTGGTGCTTCATCCCGGAGCAGGAGCCAACGGACTACTTCATCGAGACACAGAAGGACGGCGTGACGCCGTGCATCTTTGGTGACGTTGATTCCGACGTCGAGGTCTACTTGGTGGGTGGCTCGCATGCGGAGCAGTTCTCCTCGGCGCTGGATTACCTGGGCCGCGAGATGGGCTTTAAGCTCGTCCCGCTCACCCGCGTGGGTTGCCCCATCGAGTTGGGCGGTGAACTGAGTGTGAAGCCCTCTTGCGCCGAATGGAGCAAGGAAGTGGTCAAGCGCATCATCGACGCGGACCCAGCGTTGGTTGTGTCCAATTCCACGCGGCCAGGACAGCCGTTTGGCCACGGCCCCGATGCTGTCCCACCAGGCTACATAGCCTTTTGGGACGAGCTGGCCAAGCACGATATCCCCTTTGTAGGCTTCCGCGACAACCCGTGGGGCTTCGATGAACACGGCAATGGCCGCCAGTTTGACGAGTGCTACGTGGCCACCAAGGATTCCCTCGGGTGTGGCATGCGTTTCGAGGAGGTCTACGCACCCTATGACCCCGGCGCTGAAGTCCTCTCGCAGTACGACAACATGCTCGCCGTGGACACCTCGAAGTGGTTCTGCAACGCCGACGGCGATTGCCCGCTCATCATCGGCAATATCATGGTCTATCGCGATATGCACCACTTCACCAAGGCCTTCGCCGACTCCGCCATCCCGCTCATCCGTGAAGCAATCGCGCCTATCCTCAACGGCGAGCAGGTCAAACAGCAGCCCCCGCAGATTCCCGCCGATAGCCCCGTGATCCCCCAGTCCGCTGAGACGCCTCCGGCCACACCCGCGGAGCCCATCCCCTATCCGGCCTACCCCGCAGGAGAAGCCATCTAGTACGCAGAAGGGCCGGCGCTACAAAGCGCCGGCCCTTTTCTCACCGAAGAAGGCTATGTTCTTCTTCGGTTATTTCTTCTTGCCCTGCCCAAAGTCCAGGTTGCTGAGGTCGATATTTTCCATGCCCTTCGGCATCTTGATATCGCCTAGTCCTGGCATGCCGCCGCCCATTTGCTCCTGCATCTTTTGCAGCTCCTGCATCGACGGCATGCCACCCGGCATACCGCCGCCACCACGACGCTTCGGCGGCTTGCGCTTGCCGTTCTTGCCCTTGCGGCCCTTCGGCTTCTTCTTCGTCGCGGAGCGCCCACCGCCCATGCCCGGCATGCCAAAACGGCCGGCCATCTGCGACATCATCTTCTTGGCTTCGGTGAAGCGCTCGATGAGCTGGTTGACGTCAGAAACGCTCACACCAGAACCAAGGGCAATACGCTTGCGGCGCGAAGCGTTGAGAATCTTCGGGTTCTCGCGCTCCTCCGGGGTCATACCGCGGATGATGGCCTGGATGCGGTCGAGCTGCTTCTCGTCGACCATGTCGGCGATCTGGTTCATCTTGTTGCCGCCCGGCATCATCTTGAGCAAGTTGCCCATCGGCCCCAGGTTGCGCACCATGAGCATCATGTCCAAGAAGTCATTGAGCGTCATCTCGCCCGAGCCCATCTTCAAGGCGGCTTCCTCCGCCTTGGACTGATCCAGCTTGGACTCCGCCTGCTCAATGAGCGTCAGCAGGTCACCCATGCCCAGGATACGCGAGGACATGCGCTCCGGGTGGAAGACGTCGAAGTCCTCGAGCTTCTCACCTGTGGAGGCGAACATGATGGGCTTACCCGTGACCTCACGGATGGACAGGGCTGCACCACCGCGGGCGTCGCCGTCCAGCTTGGTCAGGACGACGCCGGTGAAGTCGACGCCGTCGCGGAAGGCTTCGGCGGTTTGCACGGCATCCTGGCCGATCATCGAGTCGATGACGAAGAGGACCTCGTCCGGGTTGACGGCGTCGCGGATGTTGCGTGCCTGCGTCATCAGGGTTTCATCGATGCCGAGGCGACCAGCGGTATCGATGATGACGATGTCGTGCTGCGTACGCTTGGCCTCTTCGATGCCGCGCTTGGCGACGTCCACCGGATCCCCGTGCGAGGTACCCATCTCATGTTCGTGGGAGTCCAGGGAGGTGCCAGGATCCGGCGCGTAGACGTCGACCCCGGCGCGCTCGCCGACGATTTGGAGCTGCTGAACCGCGCCCGGGCGCTGGAGGTCACAGGCCACCAGCATCGGGGTATGTCCCTTGGAGGCAAGGTGCTTGGAAAGCTTGCCCGCCAAGGTGGTCTTACCAGCGCCCTGGAGGCCGGCGAGCATGATGACCGTCGGTGGATTCTTGGCCAGGTTGAGGCGGCGGGTTTCGCCGCCGAGAATCTCGATGAGCTCCTCGTTGACGATTTTGACTACCTGCTGCGCCGGGTTGAGAGCCTCGGAGACCTCGGCACCGGCCGCACGCTCCTTGATGCGCTTGATAAAGCCGCGCACGACGTTGAGCGAGACGTCCGCCTCCAACAACGCAAGGCGGATTTCGCGCGCTGTGGCGTTGATGTCCGCCTCGGTCAGCTTGCCCTTGCCGCGCAGACCGGACAGGGCTGATTGCAAGCGGTCAGACAAAGACTCAAACACGGTGCAGTGCTCCCTCAACTATCGTGGATAAATTTATAACTTCCCCAGCTTAGCCGTTGACCAGTGCTTGGGTCACATTCCGGACGAGGGCGGCGCGGGGGACGTCGCCAAGCGGCACGGCGTGGAGCACCATCGTGGCGCCCGGCGCGGCGGTGGATACCCACTCGCACTCGGGAAGCAGCGCCAGCACGTGGCCGAGGGTACCCGGGTAGTCATCGATCCGAACCTCGAAGACTCCACTGCTCCACATCGCGGTCGCGGGCCCCGGCACAAAATCGGGCAGCACGGTATAGGTGCCGGATTTATAGGACTGAACGAGGCGCTCCTCCACCGTGGCGAGATCGATAGCACCGTGGAGAGCGCGGATGTCGAACTCGCCGGCATAGCCCTCCTCGGTGCGCACGAGGCGCGAGGAAAGAATGTTCCAGCCCAACGCGGCAATCAGGGCCAGGGGGCGCACGGCCTCCCTTTGGTAGTTGCCACGCCACAGGACGGTAAAGCTGTCATCCTCCGGGTTGTGGCGCAGACCGATGTCGCGGTCGGCGGCAACCAGAGGACGAACTGGGCGCAGTGCCTCCAACTGCGCAAAAGCACGCCCGCTGACCGCTTCAATGCCCTGATTTAGCCTGCGGTTCCACACACCGGGCCCGGTGGATTCGGCATCGGCGCGGGCGAGCACGACGAGGAGAGCCAAGGTGAGGTAGTCATAGCGCACGGCTTCGAGGAGCTCGTCACGGGCTTCATCGGATGAAGGGTCCGTGCGGGAGACGATGCGCGCCAGCGTGGTGTGCTCAGCGACCACGGTTTGGACGCGGGAGCGATCCGCCAGGTCGAGACCAAGCTTGGCTGCGGCTCGCGCCACCATCTCCGCCCCCACCATCTCGTGCGGGCGCCCATAGCCTTTGCCGATGTCGTGATAGAGCCCCACCAGGAGCAGCAGGTCCGGCCGGGCCACGGAGGTGCGCGCTTCCGCACAGCGCGCGGCGGTAAGGATGGAGTGGTAGTCCACGGTGTGAGCGTGCGTGCGCTCGCGCGGCAACAGCCCCCGGATGTGCTCCCACTCTGGGACGAGCCGCTCCCACAATCCGTGAGCGTCCATCTCCTGGATGAGGCGCGGAGTGTTGAGCGGCGAGGACAACAGGCTGAAGAAGGCATCCGTCGCGGCGGCGGGCCAGCGTTCGGGCAGTTCCGGCAACTCGCGCAATTGCTCCCAGACGTGGGAGGGCACTGTTCTGCCCGAGCGCGCCGCAGCGGCGGCCACGCGCAGGAGCAGCCACGGCTCGTCGAGATCGGCGGTGCGAGCGAGGCGGATCTCGCCCCCGACATCAACCACCCCGATATCGAGGGGCTTACGTGTGCGGTTGTGGCTGCGCCTGGCCACCACGCCCCGCGCCGTTGCCAATGCCCGCTCCACGGCCTTGTCCACCGCTGCGGCGGCAGTCACGACGGCCGCAGACAAGTCATAGCGGTCGGCAAAACCCAACTCGTGAGCTATCTCCTCAGCGAATTCGGGATCGAGGACGTCGCGGTGTCGGCGGGCGGTGACGTGGAGGAGCGTGCGGACGTCGAGAAGCAGGGCCTGCTCTTCCTCGAGCGCTGGGGCGTCGGCGAGGTTGCCCAGGGCGAGGGCCCGCAAGAATTGGATGTCGCGCAGGCCGCCCCGCCCATTCTTGATATCCGGGTGGGTCATCGTGGCCAGGGTCCCGGACCGGCGCCAGCGGGTGATTGCTAGGTCGACGAAAGCATCGAAGTTGCTCTGCAACAGGCGGCGCCACGAGGCATAGACCTGGGCGCGGGTGGAGTCCACGAGCTGCTTGTCGCCGGCGACGAAAGCCAGATCCAGCTGCGCGAAGCCGGCGGCGGGATCAGATCCGGCGATGGCACCGAACTCGCGCGGGGTGCGCACGGCGTAGTCAAGCCGGTATTTGGCGTCCCAGATGGGGTACCAGATTTCGGAGACGACGTCCTCGGGAAGCTCGGTGTCATCCGGGTGGAGGAGAATCAGGTCGAGATCCGAAAAAGGGGTCATCGCCCGCCGGGCAAAAGAACCCGTGGCGGCAAGCGCACAGCCGGGCGGAAGCTGCAGGGACTGTGTGAGGCGCAGCGCCGAAGCGTAGGCGTCCTCACGCAGTTGGGCGGCCGTAGACACCTTTTAGAGAGCGGCCTCGCCGCGTTCACCGGTGCGTACGCGGATGACGTCCTCGACGTGCGTGATCCAAATCTTGCCGTCACCGATCTTGCCGGTGTAGGCGGCGTCGACGATAGCGGAGAGGATGTCCTCCACCTGCTCGTCGGCCGTCACCACCTCAAGCTTGACCTTGGGTACGAAATCGGTGGCGTACTCGGCGCCGCGGTAGACCTCGCTGTGGCCGCGCTGCTGACCAAAACCCTGGGTCTCGGTCACGGTCAGGCCGTGCACGTCGTGCTGTTCGAGGGCTTCACGGATGTCCGGCAGCGTGAACGGTTTGACGATGGCAGTGATGAGCTTCATCTGTTACTCCTTAGCTCCGGCGGTGTCGACCCGCGGCTGGACGGTAGGTGCAGGGTTAATCCTAGCGTCGTGGGTGTGGCGACGGTGAGACGCCACGGACTCACGGAAGTCATAGGCGGACTCGCGGTGCTCGCTCAGGTCGATGCCTTGGTCTTCATCATCGGCCCTCCACCCCAGGGTGGCGCGGATGAGGAGCGCCACAACCAGCGTAACGGCAGCGGAGAACAGCATGGCGACGAGCGCGATGACCGCCTGGACGACGAGCAGCTTGAAGCCTTCCGAGAGGTGACCGGTGAGGATGCCGTTATCCGTGGCGAAGAAGGCCAACCCGATGGTTCCCCACAGGCCAGCGCACAGGTGCACGCCGACGACGTCCAGGGAGTCATCGAAGCCCCAGCGGTACTTCAGACTGATACACAGGCAGGCGATAATGCCGCCGAGGAACCCGAGGGCGATGGAACCGAGCGGGCTGAGTGCTCCTGCGGCCGGGGTGATGGCGACAAGACCTGCAATCGCGCCGGATGCAGCGCCGAGAGAAGTCGCGGCGTGGTCCCGGATTCTTTCCACGAGCATCCAGCCGAGCATCGCTGCGGCCGCTGCAACAGTGGTGTTGAGCCATGCCAGGCCAGCAAGACCGTCCGCAGCGAAAGCGGAACCGCCGTTAAAGCCGAACCAGCCGAACCACAGAAGCGCAGCGCCCAGCATCACCATCGGAAGGTTGTGGGGCCTATCGATGTGCTTCGGGAAGCCCGCGCGCGGGCCCACGACGATAGCCAGAACCAGGGCAGCCGCGCCGGCGGAAATGTGCACGACGGTGCCGCCCGCGAAGTCGATGGGAGCAATGAGAGCCTCACCGTTTGATACACCGAAGAGCCACGCTGCGAGGGAACGCGGGGCATGGGAGAGCACTCCCCCGCCCCACACCATGTGAGCGAGCGGAAAGTAGGCGAAGGTGATCCACACGCCCGCAAAGGTGAGCCACGCGGAGAACTTCACGCGGCCGGCGAGGGCTCCGGAGATGATGGCTGTCGAAATAATGGCGAAGGTTGTTTGAAAACCGATGTCGATGATGTTGGGGTAACCAGCACTGCCGGCAAGGTACTCGGCGGAGGGCCCGGTGATTTGGCCGCGTAGCCCCCAGGCTTCAAACGGGTTGCCCACGATACCGGCCAGCGAGCTTTCCGCATAGGACATGGACCACCCCCACAGAACGTAGAGCACGGGGACGAGCGCTAGTGCGCCGAAGGACATCATCATCATGTTGAGGACGTGACGGTTGCCCGCCATTCCGCCGTAGAACAACGCCAATCCGGGGGTCATGAGCAGCACCAAGGATGCGCTGATGAGCATCCATGCTGCGTCGCCGGAAGAAAATGCTTCAGGAGTCATACGTCAACTAACCTCGTTTCTATAGCTTGATAGGTAACGGGACTTAATATACCTATCGCACTATAGAATTAGGAAGGAAAGTGAGCTGCAGATCACACTTAAGATCGAAAAAGCGGCGAGGGAAGCACTCTCCTCGCCGCTTGTCCCAGCACGCGCCCTAGAGCTCGTCCTCGGAAGCCTTTACCGTTTGCTCACGCTCGCGCATACGCTTGGCATACTTCACGTCGGTGACGGTCACGCCGTAGATGGAACGGCCCATGTAGAAGGAGCCCACCGACGCGATGATCCACACGCCGAAACACGCGATCATGACCTTGATCAGCGACCACAGGGAAAACCCGTTCTCAGCAAAATCCACGACCAACTTCGCCACAAGCAGCAGCGGAACGGCCAAACCGACCGTCGGCCCCAGCAGGTTGACGCGGGTCAGGGCATCGGGCGCACGCCACAAGGCGATGGCGGTCCCAATGACCAAGACCGTGGCTACGACCAACAGAATCGAGGCGATAATCTCCGCGATAGTCATGGTCTTACCTCCTACCCTTCGAGATGATGCGGGCCATCGACAACGTCGGCAGCACGCCGGCCGCAATAGCCGCGAGCATGGCGATGTCATAGACGATGGACGCGTGATTAGTCATGGACCACGAAATATACATGCACAGCATGCCGTAAAAGACCATGTCACTCATCACGGTTCGGGTGAGCTCATCACGGGAGCGCAACGCCAATACCAACGCCGCGCACACCGATGCGCCGATGAGGAAAATACTGACAAAAACTACCCATTGAAAGGCGCTCATCGAGGAAAAATCAATCATTTCTTATCATCCTTTCGGGCATCCTTGTTCTGTGCAACCTGGCGCAAGGGCCACACGGAGTACTTCTCCACATCGTGCGCGGCCAGCGGGGTATCGTCGGTCTTTGCAATGTCGGGTGCACGCATATGGCGGCCCAGCGTATCCAGCGGGTACTCGTAGAACGTGGAGGCGAGCTCCTTGGTGGGGCCCTGACCAGGAACGCCATAGTCAATGCCCTTCACTCGCGGGGCGAGGCGTTCCTCCATGTCCGCGAGATCCTCCATGATGCTGGCTGGGTCATCCCCCATGACCGCCTGAACCAGCACGATGCGCGGCAGGCCTTCTGCCACCGGCTCGCGCAAACCCAAGGACAGAGTCCCCGGGGTTGCCGTAATGGACGAGGTGAACCAGAAGATCTCCCACGCGCTGGTCACGCGCAGGGGGTACCGCACCACTACCGGGCGGTAGTTATTCTGCGGCTTGAAGGATTCCGCGGCGAGCGAGAAACCCGCAACGAAGATTTCCTTGATCAGCCATAGCGCGTAGACAACGGCATGCACTGCAGTCTTCATTTAACGGCCCTCCTGAAGGGAGTCGATGTCGGGTAGGGCTACGGGGTCGTCGCCAAGCACTGCGTCTGCATAAGCCTCCGTATCCAGCAAGTCCGCTGAGGCTTCCATCGTGACGCTGATGACCGGACCGGAGAGAATGAACATGGTCAGCGAGCCCAAGATGAGCGCCGCCGAGGGTGCCATCAGCTTCTTGCGGATCACCAGCTCATCGGGCACCTTCTCCTTGGGAAGGTCCTTGCCCCAGAAGACGCGACGCCACACGCGCAACATGGCAAGGAACGCCGCGAAGGAGGCGATGATGATCACCGTGATCACGGTCCAGGCCCATCCCCCGCCGGTACGGGCAATTTCCGCGACGATGAGGACCTTGCCCCACATACCGGAGAAGGGAGGGAAGCCCACGACGGAGAAGGCGCCTGCGGCGAAGATCCACGCGATAATCGGATCACGGCGCGCCAAGCCAGAAAGCTTGTTGAGCCTGCCCGTACCGTACGTCTCCTCGATGGCACCGGAGGCCAGGATGAGGGAGCCCACCGTGAGCATGTGGTGAATCGTGTAGAGAATGCCGGCAGCCAACGCGCGCTGCGCATCGTGGGTAGTGAAGGCCATCATCACGAGGATGAAGGGCATACCGTTGAGCATCTGGTATCCCAGCACGCGGCGGATGGAGTTTTCAGCCAAGCCGCCGAAAGCACCAACCAGCATGGAGATGATCATGATGACGATGATGAGTGTCCCCCACCGCTGGTCCATATCAAAGAGCTGCCCCCACAGGCGGTAGAGCATGTACACCGCCACCTTGGTGTGCAGGCCGGAGAACAAGCCCATGACGGCAGCCGACGTACCCGGGTAGGTGCGCGGCAGCCACGACTGCACGGGGAACACACCGGCCTTCGCGGCGATGGCGATAACGATGATGCCGGAGGCCACCGTCACCGGACCATTGCCGGCGGCAGCGCCCGTGAGCGCCGCCAGGTTGACCACGCCGGTCACCGAGTAGATATAGCCCACGCCGACCACCAAAAGCGTGGAGGCGAACAAGTTCACCAGCACGAAGGCGCGGCCGGCAGCCAAGCGCGACCAGGTACCGGACATCGTGATGAGGCCATAGGACGGCAGCAGCATGACCTCGATGAACACGAAGAAGTTAAAGAGGTCAGCGGTGAGCAGGGCGCCACACACACCAGTGATAAGGATTAGTGTCAGCGACGGGTAGTAGCGAGACTTGGTCTCACCGCCCACGATGGCAAACCAGTTGGCACCGAAGGCCACGATCATCGTCGTAATGAGCATGAGTGCCGAGAACGTATCGGCGGCGAAGGCAATACCCGCGTTGCCCAGGTAGTTACCCACACTGTGCGCCACCACTCCGTTGCTCATGGTGTAGAGCAACAGCGCAAAGGAGGCGAAAATACCCACGCCCGGAACGATGAGCATGATGGCATCGCGCACGCGGCTCCATGGCGCGAGGAGCGCCAGCGCCGCCGATACGAGGGGAACCGCTGGGAAGAGCGGGAGGAGGGCGCTTACGGTGTCATACATCTAGTTGTCCTCCTCTTGTTCGAGTTCTTTCAAACGATCCATCTTGTTAGCCGAGCGCTCCAGAATCTCCCGGTTCTGGGTGTCGCGTCCCAGCGTGGAGAAAGCGTGGTCAATGGTGTTGTCATCCACCGGCTCAACAACATCCGTGTCGTCGTTCGCGCCCATCGCTGCCATGGTCAGCAGGATGGTCGAGGTAGCCATGGAAATCACCACGGCGGTCAGCACAAAGGCCTGCGGCAGCGGGTCCGCCATCTGGTCCATGCCCACCTGCGATGGAAAGGACTCCCCGCGGTAGGAGTACACGCCGGTGGCCAGGAGCATGAGGTTGGCACCGTGGCCGAAGGCCATCATGCCCAGCACGATGTGCACAAGGCCGCGCTGCTGGATGAGGTAGACGGCGCTACCGATGAGCAAAGCAATGGTCAGTGCGAGGATCATGAGTTCTTCTCCTCTTGAGCCGAGATTCGGTGGGACGAGGACGCACGGTGGCGTGCCTCGGAGTCATTGAGCAACGCCGTTGGGTCCGAAGACGGGTTGATGGACTCGGGATACGGGTCGTCGACATCCTCCATGACCACGCGCGGGGTATTCGGCAGCGCGGAATCATCGTCATGAACCCACGGCAAGTAGTCCCGCTCGGTGCCCGGGCGCAGGTAGCCACCCAAGGCGTTGATGGCCATGGTGAGCATGCCCAACACCGCGAGGTAAATGCCGAGGTCGAAGATGAGCGACGTCGTCCAGTGCTGCCCCAGGGCGTGGCCATGGATGGCGGTGAGGAAACCACCGGAGCTATGCGACGTCGGGATGTAGCCGATGAAGCCTGCCACCAGCGCCACGATAATGCCCACGCCGGTGAGGTGAATCGGAGTCATGCGCCCGAAGACAATCTCATCGGTACCGCGGGACAGATAGGTCAGGCCGATGGCAGCACCCATGATGAGCGCCGCTGGGAAGCCGCCGCCGGAAGCCTGGTGGCCGCGGTAGAAGACAATGAAGGACATGACCACCAGGATTGGGATGGCCACGGCAATGCCCTTGCGCAGCGGCACCGAGTTGAGCTGCGACTGACCGAACGGAGCCGGGCGTGTGCCGGAGGTGAACGGGAAGCGCGGCAGCGTCGAGGTGACCGCTGCGATAACCACGGCGGCCATGCCCAACACCGAAAGCTCGCCCAGGGTATCGAGTGCACGGAACTCCACGATGATGGTGGCCACCACATTGTCGCCACCAGTAATATCCGGAGCGTTGTTGAGGTACCACATGGCCAGATCCGAGCGCTCGTGACGGCCCATCAGCGCCCACACGCCCAGGAATGCGGTGAGCCCAGCGAGCACGGCCACCACGATGGAACCCACCTTGCGGTTGTTGTTTTGTACTGGGTGGAATTTCTCCGGCAGATAGCGCAGGACCATCATCATGACGATGACGGACAGCGCCTCCACCGTGAACTGCGTCAGGGCCACGTCGGGTGCGCCGAGCAAGAACATCTGCAAGGTCACGCCGGTTCCCGCGGTACCAATCATGACCGCACCGGTGAGGCGGTTGCGGGTGCGCACCAAGCCAAACATCGACAGCGCGACGATACCCAGCGGCAGCAGATCCCATGGGTTGTCAAGGCCGTCCACGCGCGGGTTGAGAGCCACACCGTCGACGCCCGTGGACACCAGAGTGGAGCCCGCAAGGATGATGACTAGGAGAATGATCGGCAGGATCAGCTTCGACGGGTTGTGGGTATCGGACATGCGGCCAACGAAACGGCCGAAGGCTGCGCACACATCCTGGATCCACTTCAGGATTTGGTTACCGGTGCGCGGCAGGAGCTGGCGCTCCTCCATCGCGGTCCACAGCGGCCCGCGGAAGAACAACGCGATGATGCCAGCGATCAGCACCACCACAGAAATAAGCAGCGGGACGTTCAGCCCGTGCCACAGCGCGAGGTGGGAATGGCCCTCCATACCGATGGCCGCCACGATGTTATCGAGCGGCTTATCGAGCGCTCCCATGACGAAAATGATCGGCACCGACATCACACCCGGCAGAGCCGCGGGCAGCCACAACCGCACCGGTGCCTCATGGACATGCGACATGTTGCGCGGGCCATCGAAAAAGGCGCCGAAGATGATCTTGGCGGAGTAAGTAAACGTGAAGAACGCACCCACGCCGGCGACGATGAGCAGCAGCGCCTGGCCGGTAGAACCAATTGGTGCCTCCTCGAAGGCGGTGAGCATTCCTTCCTTCGACACGAATCCGAACAGCGGCGGGACCGCCGCCATGGAGGCAGCACCAATCAGCATGGAGCCGAAGGTCCACGGCATCTTGTTCCACAGCACGCCGAGGCGGCGGATATCACGGGAACCGGCCTCATGGTCGATGACACCAATGAGCATGAAGATAGAGGACTTAAACAGCGCGTGCGCCAGCGTGTGCACGAGCGCCGCCGCGATGGCGAAAGGCGTGCCCACACCAATCGTGGCCACGATCCATCCCAGGTGGGACACGGTGGAATAAGCCGTGAGCTTCTTCAGGTCCGTCTTCTGCACCGCGAAGACCGCCGACATCACGGCGGTACCCATACCGGCGATGATGAGCAGCCAGTTCCACACGGCAACGTCGTGGAAGATGGTGGAGAAGCGAATCAAGAGGTAGACACCGGCCTTGACCACTGCGGCCGCGTGCAGGAAGGCCGAGACCGGCGTCGCGGCCGCCATGGCTTCCGGCAGCCAGAAGTGGAAGGGGAACTGTGCAGACTTGGTAAATGCCGATACCGCAATGAGCACGGCAACCCCGGCGGTCAGGCCTGGGCGCTCCGCCCACACGTCGGAGGCCAAGATGCCCTCAAGGTTCGTCGTCCCCGCTGCGGTTGCAGCAATCGCCACGCCCGATAGCAAGGTGAGGCCGCCAACGAAGGTAAGGATCAACGTGCGCTGCGAACCCGCCTCACCTGACTTACCGCTGCGCGCAATGAGCATGAACGACGCCAGCGATACCAGCTCCCAGGCAAGGAAGAGCACCACGACGTCGTTAGCGAGCACGAGCAGGAGAATCGACAGCGTAAACGCGGTCATCAGGACATAAAAACTGACGTTTCCTTTTCCTTTAGGCAGGTAAGCCGCGGAATAGGTAAACACCACAGCACCGATGACGAGAGCCAGCAAGGCGAAGAAGATGCCGAGTGCATCGCCGCGGAAGGCGAGGTTGACATCAACACCGGGCGCGATCACGTCACGCACCCACGTCACGGAATAGGTCAGTTCTTCGCCACGGGCAAGCGCCGGAAATCCTTTAGCCAACAGTGCCGCGGCGACAATAAAAATGCCGGCTAGCGGGTAGCCGGCTGCGCGATCAGCAACCTTGACGGCTACTGGTGCAAGCGCCACTGCGACAGCTGCGAGGAGGACAACATACAGGAGTGTCACGGAAGAGTAGCCTCACGAACCGTTGTTAGGGCTGTTTAATCAGCCTCACATAGACAGGACTTTCCCAGAGTATCATTGTGACCTCCCCCAAAGCACATCTTTAATGGGACGAAAACGACGAAAGCGCCCCACAAAGGAGGCGCTACGTCTCGAAAGAACTTAGGTCTAGCCCAGGGATCTATAAGGACTTACTTCTCCCCCAGCAAGGCATCAACAAATCCTTCAACCTCAAACGGCGCGAGGTCATCTGCACCCTCGCCGAGGCCCACGAGCTTGACCGGCACGCCCAGTTCCTCCTGCACCTGGAAGACGATGCCGCCCTTGGCGGTGCCATCCAGCTTCGTGAGGACAACGCCGGTGATATCAACAACATCACGGAAGATACGGGCCTGGGTCAGGCCGTTCTGCCCCACCGTCGCATCCAGTACAAGCAGGACCTCATCAACCTCGGTCTTCTTCTCCACCACGCGCTTGACCTTGCCCAGCTGGTCCATGAGGTCCACGGAGGTGTGCAGACGGCCAGCGGTGTCAACGAGAACAACGTCGACGCCCTGGTCAACGCCAGCGGCCACGGCATCAAAGGCCACGGAGGCCGGGTCCGCGCCTTCCTTGCCGCGGACAGTCGTAGCGCCCACGCGACGGCCCCAGGTCTCCAGCTGGTCCGCAGCCGCTGCACGGAAAGTATCCGCCGCGCCGAGCAAGACGTTGTGGCCCATCGACACGAGCACGCGGGCCAGCTTGCCGGTCGTGGTGGTCTTGCCAGTGCCGTTGACGCCGACAACCATGATGACGGCCGGCTTGCCTTCATTCGGCATGGCCTTGATGGAACGGTCCATCTCCGGGTGGCCCACCTCGATGAGGGCCTCGCGCAGCATGGCACGTGCTTCCGCCTCGGAGCTCACTCCGCGCTCTGCAATCTTGTCGCGCAGGGAGTCGGTAACTTGCATGGTGGACTTCGTACCTAGATCCGCCATGATGAGGGTATCTTCGATTTCCTCCCAGGCATCATCATCAAGGTCACCAGCAGAAAGAATGCCCATGAGGCCTTGGCCAATGGCGTTCTGCGAGCGCGACAGACGCCCGCGCAGCTTGCCCAAGCGGCCGGCAGCCGGCGCAATGTCCTCCTGCGGCTGGGCTGCCGGGGCCTCAACCACCTCAGCGTCGTCGGATACTTCTAGCTCCTCGGGCTCAGCCTCGAGTGCCGCGCTTGCCGACGCCGCCTGTGCCCCCGCTGCCGCGGCGGCCTCTTCTGCTTCGGCTTCCTCAGACTCGGCCGGTGCTTCTGGCTCAGGCTGTGCTTCTACCTCTACCGCTGCTTCTTCTTCGGCTTCAAACTGAGCAGAAGGCTCCTCCTCGCCCGGAGCCTCAGGTACCTCCGGTTCCTCCTCTACCTTCGGAGTTTCAACTACCGGCTCCGGTTCAGCAATCTCTTGTTCGGTGGCCGGGACATCCTCTTCCGTGTCCTCGTCATCCTTGTCAACAGCAGCGGCGCCGGATACGGCAGCACCAGCGGCGGCAGCGCCCGCAGCTCCTGCAGCGGCTACACCAGCGGAAGAATCCTTATCCTCTTCTTCCTTTGCCGGTTCGTTCTGCGCAGCCGGTTCCGGCTCGCTCACCGGCTTCGCGTCTCCGACGGGTTCCGGCTTAGGCTCTGCCTGAGGCTTCGGTTCCGCCGCAGGTTTCGCTGCCTTCGGGGTCTCCTCTTCACCCTTGAGCTGAGCATTCGCCAGCTCAGTGGCATCACGCTGCTCCGCCTGCGGCTCAGGCTTGGGCTTGGGCTCAGCCGGGGCCTGCGCGGGCTGCTCGGCAACTGGCGGCTGTGGCGCCGGCTGCTCGGGCTTCGAGGCGGTGACAGGCTCCTTAGTTGCACCGCCGCCTGCAGGGGCAAAGTTAAAGCCAGACTTGGCTTGGTAGTTGCCGGACTTCTGCTGCTGGGTCAGCTCCTTCGGCTCCTCCACGGGCTTTTCAAAGGAGACCTTCTTTGATTCGCCGCGCTTCTTGCCTAGGACAACGAACAAGACCACGAGCAGAATCAGGACGATGACTGCTATCGCAATCCACATAAAAGTAGTATTCATGCCTTCCATAGTGCCAGGGTTGTCCACGTACGGCACGACAAGGAGGGTGAAAAGTGCTGGGCGCAAGCCCCGCCCTAGCGCGGGGCATCCACGCCGAGACGCGTGGCATCCTCCGCCGCCTGTGCTGTGCCCGGCGCCTCACCGGCGCGAGACATGCGCTGCGAAATCACGCGCGTCACGCCATCGCCGCGCATCGTGACGCCATACAGCACGTTGGCCACGTCCATCGTCGGCTTCTGGTGGGTGATGACGATGAGCTGGGAATCCTTACGCAGCTCCTCGAAAAGGGCGATGAGACGGCGCAGGTTGACGTCGTCAAGCGCGGCTTCCACCTCGTCCATGACGTAGAACGGTGAGGGGCGCGCGCGGAAAATCGCCACGAGCATAGCCAGGGCTGTCAAGGACTTCTCGCCACCAGACAACAGCGACAAGCGCTTCACCTTCTTACCCGGCGGGCGGGCCTCCACCTCGATGCCGGTGGCCAGCATGTCATCCGGCTCCGTGAGGATGAGGCGACCCTCGCCTCCGGGGAACAGCGTCTGGAAGACCTTGGGAAACTCCGCTTCCACGTCGTGCCAGGCATCCGTGAACAGCTGCAGGATCTGCGCGTCCACATCTTCGATAACGCCAGTCAGATCCTTGCGCGCTTGGATGACATCGTCCAGCTGCGTAGACAAGAAGCTGTAGCGCTCCTCCAGTGCCTTGTACTCCTCCAAGGCCAGCGGGTTGACCTTACCCAAGGAATTGAGGTCCTTCTCGGCCTGCTTCAACCGCTTAGTTTCGGCGGAACGATCGAAATCCTCCCCCGGGGTGTAGTCCTTGAGCAGGTCGGGAATCGCAATGCCGAGCTGCTCCACGATTTTTTCCTCGGCCTCATCCACGCGCACCTGCGCCTGGCTGCGGGCGATCTCGGAGTTATGCGCGGAGTCGGTCAAGCGATCCAGCTGCTGGCGGGTCGAGGAGACCGCTTGCTTCGCCGATTGTGCACGGCCTTGCAGCACGCCGCGCTGGGTGACCAGCTCATCGCGTTCCTCGGCGGCCCGCTCGAGTGCCTGCGCGGTCCGGGCGGCCAAATCTTGGGCATGCTTGTCGACGGCCCCCGCCAACCTCGCCTGCGCTTGCCGGCGGGCCATGGCCTGATCGTGGCGAGCTTTGGCCTGGCGCTCGTGCTGGGCTTGGCGCCGAAGGGCCTCTCCCCTACCCGCTGCCTGGCCGACCTTCTCTTCGGCGCTGCGGGCCGCCAGCTGGGCCTCCACCTCCATGGCCTTGACCTGTTCGAGGGCCGTCGAGGCAGCATCGCGTTCCACCGAGGAGGGTTCATCAGCCTGCTCTTCAGCGTCCACGCGCGACAAGCGGTCACGCGCCTCCGCCAGCTCCTCGCGCAGGCGGGCCAACTGCACCTCGATATCCGTGGCGCGGGCGGCGGCCTTCTCGTGCTCAGCCTTGTTTGCTTCGTACTGCTTGAGCAAGCGCTGGTGATCGCGCTTCCACGCCTCTAACTCGTGATCGTGTTCCCGTAGCGCGGCCTTGGCGCTCGCCGCGCCCACGCGCGCATCGTCCGCCGCCAGCTTCGCGCCTTCCAGCGTGCCGGATAGTTCTTCCAGCTCATGGGTGGCGGTCTCCAGCTGTTGCTCGGCCTCCGTAATCTGGCCGCTCACCTCCACCGTCGAGGCAGCTCCAGTTCCGGCCTCTACCCAACCTTCGCCGACGAGCAGGCCCTCAGGGGTCACAGCTCGCAGGCGCGGATCCTCCGCGATGAGCTCGCGGGCTGCGGCATAGTCATCGACGAGGACCACGTCGGAGAGCAAGCGCGTCACCGCCGCTGAGACTTCTGGGACCAAGACCATCTGGTCCAGCAGCCAGCGAGCACCGGAAGGCAAATCCGCGTCAAGGCGCCAGGCTGAACCGGTGGGCTCCGCGGCGACGTCGATCAGCGGCGTGCGGCTCGCCGCAGCGAGATCGCGCACGATGCCCCCGCTCACCGCGCCGGCTTGGGCTTCGGCGAAGGAGCCGAGTGCTGCCGCAACGGCCGTCTCATAACGCGTGGAGATGAACTCCGCGAGAGGTTTAAAGCCCTCACCGAGATCCAGTGCTTCTGGAACGGTCTGGCCCAGGGTATCGATCCGAGCGCGCAAACTGTACACGCTGCGCTCGTGTTGCCGCTGTGCGTCACGCAGCTGTTCCAAGCGTTTATCGGCCGCTGCGGATTCGCTGGCCGCGCGCACATGCGCTTCCTCCAGTGGCTCACGCTCGGCGGCCAGGTGCTCCAGCTTGTCCGCCACCTCGTCAGCTTCCGCTTGCGCTCCCCTGGTACGGGCTTTCGTGTTCGCCAGCGTCTCTTCCTGCCGCGCCAACTCGGACTCCGCGGAACTTACTTGACCGGCTAAGTTCTCCTCAGCGGCGATGAGGCGAACCACGCCTTCGCGGCGATCCGCAATGGCGCGCAGCTGCGCCATGTGTTCCTTATCGGCGGCCTCGAAGGCTTCCCGACGCTCAGCCACTTCCTCCCGGATCGATTCCAGACGCTCCGCCGCCTCCTCGGCCGCGGCCAGCAACTCATCATGCTCCTCGTCGGCCCGCTGGGCGCGTGCCTCCAACTCATCCGGATCCTGGCCCGCGTAGGCGACCTGTGAGCCAACGTTGCTGGCGCGCTCGGCCGCGATGCGCTGCGTAGCGGAGATACGCTCCGACAGCGTCGAGAGCTCAAACCACAGCTTCTGCGCGGCCTCCGCGCGCGGAGTGACATCCCCCAGCTCGGCTTCTACCTCGAGCTGGATTTCGGTCGCTTCTTCCAGCTGGGCTGTCACTTCCTCGACCTGCTCGGCGAGCACCGCCGCTCGCTTTTCAGCGTCGTCGAATGTCGCGCGCAACCGCACCACGCGGTCGCCGGCAAGACGCAGGCGGGCATCCCGCAAATCCGCCTGCACGGTTGCTGCGCGCTGGGCGGCCTCCGCTTGGCGCGCCAAGGGCTTGAGTTGTTTGCCCAGCTCATCGGTCAAGTCCTGCAGGCGATCCAGGTTGGCCTGCATGCCGGTCAGCTTGCGCTGCGCTTTTTCCTTGCGGCGGCGGTGTTTCAGCACGCCCGCGGCTTCTTCGATATAGGCGCGGCGATCCTCCGGGCGGGATTCCAGAATCTCTGCCAGCTTTCCCTGGCCGACGATGATGTGCATCTCGCGGCCAATGCCGGAATCAGACAGCAGCTCTTGAATATCCATGAGGCGCGCCTTCGCCCCATTGATCTCATATTCGCTCGCGCCATCCCGGAACATGCGGCGGGTGACGGAGACCTCCGAATACTCGATGGGCAAGGCGCCATCGGAATTGTCAATCGTCAGCGTAACCTCGGCGCGGCCGAGGGCCTTGCGGTCCCCGGCGCCGGCAAAGATGACGTCCTGCATCTTGCCGCCGCGCAGCGTCTTGGCGCTGCCTTCACCCATGACCCACGCGAGCGCATCGACGACGTTCGATTTACCCGAGCCGTTTGGGCCCACCACGGCGCAGATGCCGGGCTCGAATTTCAGGTTCGTCGCGGACGCGAAGGACTTGAATCCTTTGAGCGTGAGCGATTTGAGGTGCATTCGGTTTAGTTTAGCGCTCGATGAAGCCCGACTCACCGCGCGGTGCGGCCCACTGCTCCACCACGGCGTTCACTACGCCTGGGCGGTGGGTGGTCGACGGTTCTTCACGCAGCAAGGCCAGCAGCTTCTCGCAATCAGCACGCGGCCCTTCAGCAACCACCTGGACGCGGCCATCCTGCAGGTTCGTCGCGTGTCCTGCCAGCCCTAGTTCGAGTGCCCGGGAACGCGTCCACCAGCGAAAGCCCACGCCTTGGACGTGGCCATGGACGAAAGCCGTGAGCCGCTCATTCCCTGTGGCCGCTGCCTGCTGCGTCATCTAGTACTCCCTCAAGTTCGTGCGGTCACCCAAGTCGTGCTCGTGCTTGAGACGGCGGCGGTCCTCCGCGCTGCGGCGGGTTACCGGATCCGTGCCATCCCAGCACTCGACGTTCTGCAGTTCCGGCAGCATATCACGGTGGAAGACCGGATCCAGGCCCTTGCGGCGCTGCTCGTTGTAGTTCTTCAACAGCTTGATGGCCACGCCCGACAGCGGCACGATGGCGCACACGTTGAGCAGAACCATGATGGCAGCGCCGGTATCGGCCAGGTCGAACACCGTGCCCAGCGGGGCCACCGCGCCGTAGAAGACGAAGGCCAGAACGATGAGACGGAAGATCCACAGCACCGACTTCTTCTCAGAGAGGTACTCCACGTTGGACTCGGCAAGGTAGTAGTTGCCCAGAATCGAGGAGAAGGCGAGGAAGAAGAGGATGAAGGTGACGAAGTGGATGCCCCACTCGCCCACCACACCGGAGAGCGCATTCTGGGTCAGGGTTACGCCCTCAATCGCATCGGAACCGAAACGCTCGAAATCAGTACCCAGCAGGATGATGAAGGCGGTAATCGTACACACCACCAGGGTGTCGAAGTACACGCCGAGGGTCTGCACGAGGCCCTGCTTGACTGGGTGGGACACCGTCGCGGTAGCTGCTGCGTTCGGTGCAGAACCTTCACCCGCTTCGTTGGAGAACAAGCCTCGCTGGATGCCCTTGAGCATCGCCATGCCCACGGTCGCGCCGGCAGCTTCGCGGAAGCCGAACGCAGAGCCAATGATGGAGGCAAGCATGTCCGGCACCTTGTCAAAGTTCAGGACCACCACGATGATGCCCATGATGAGGTAAGCACCGGCCATGAAAGGCACGATGAACTGAGTCATCGAGGCGATGCGCTGCACGCCACCGATGATGATGAGACCGGACACTGCGACGACGGCGATGCCCACGCCTGCCTTGAAAGCACTGGAATCCTGCCCGAAGGAGGCCGCCAAGGAATCGGAGATAGCGTTGGTCTGGAAAGCGTTGTAGAACCAGCCAAAAGTAATGGCGATGGCGACGGAGAAGATGGTCGCCAGAGGCTTCCAGCCCAAGCCGCGGGACATGTAGTAGGCGGGGCCACCACGGTAGGTATCCCCTTCGCGCACCTTCCATAGCTGCGCCAAAGTGGACTCGACGAATGCAGTCGCACCACCAAGGATGGCGATGAGCCACATCCAGAACACCGCACCGGGTCCGCCCACGGAGATGGCCACGGCCACGCCCGCGACGTTGCCGGTGCCCACGCGGGAGGCTGCCGAAATGGTGAATGCCTTGAAGGCGGAGATTCCGCCATAGTCGGCATCCTCATCGGCGCCGACGCCCTTGGGCTTTTCGACGACCGCCTTGAACATGTCCGGCACCATACGGATCTGCACCAAGACGGTGCGGATGCCGAAGAAGAGGCCCGCGGCAATGAGCAGCCATGGCAGGACATAAGACCACAGACTGTCGTTAATGACACCGATCACGGTGCTGAAGATTTCTTGCATGCGTTACACATTAATAACTCACACCAGAATCGTCCTAGTTGGCCGCGGGCAGCCTCCCCTCTCCGCGGCGCTGACAGGACGGGCAGTAGTGGGTCCCACGCCCACCAAGCACGGTTTTCACGATTTCCTCACCGCAGCGATCGCAGGGCTGGCCACCCCTGCCATAGGCATGTAAGGAACGGTCAAAATATCCGGATTCACCGTTGACGTTGACGTACAACGCGTCAAAGCTAGTTCCGCCAACGGCAAGCGCCGCGCGCATGACATCACCGGCCGCGGATATCACCGCGACGGCATCGCGCTGCCGCAGGGCGCTAGCCTTCTTGAGCGGAGAAATCTGGGCCGCCCACAACGCCTCATCGGCATAGATATTGCCCACCCCGCTGAGCACCGTTTGGTCGAGCAGAGCTACCTTGACCGCGGTGCGTTTCGCGCGCAGGCGCCGCCCTGCCGCTGTGAGATCGAAGTCTGTTTCGAGAGGATCGGGAGCGATATGCGCCATGGTCAGCCACGGCCCGAGACGCCAATAGCCGAAGGTGCGCTGGTCCACGAAGCTGAGGCGGGTGGCGTCGTCAAGCACGGCGGCGATACGCACATGCGGCGAATCTACCTCACCGATCCGCACCTGCCCCGACATACCGAGGTGGATGAAGAGCACATCGCGTGCCGGGTCAGTGTGGTCCTCGTCGGCGAACTCCAGCCACATGAACTTGCCGCGGCGCGCCACCGCGGCAATCTTCCTGCCCACCAGCAGCGCGGACAGCGGCACTTCCTGGCCCCGGTTAGCGCGCGGGTGGTGAACCTCTACTGCTGCGAAGGAGCGCCCCACAGCATAGGGCTCGAGCCCGCGGCGGACGGACTCAACTTCGGGAAGTTCTGGCATCGAGTCCTCGTGTTTTAGCTTTCTTTGCCGGCGGTGCCCTGCACCAGCAACGGCGTCTCACGCAAGGTTTGGCACGCTTCCTCCGCCGCCTGCTGCTCAGCGAGCTTCTTGTTGTGGCCCGTCCCCCGGCCGACGGTCAAACCGGCCACGGTGGCCACGGCGTTGAAGGTTTGATCGTGCTCAGGACCCGTCGACGTGGCTGAATAGACCGGCATCGCGGCCTTCAACTCAGCGCACAGCTCCTGCAAGGTCGTCTTCCAGTCCATGTGCCGACCGGACACCACGGCGTTGTCGATCTTGGCGGCGAACAGCTTCAGCACCACCCCGCGGGCGACCTCGAAGCCATGTTGACGGTAAATAGCGCCCAGGATGGCCTCGGTGGTATCGGCCAAGATGGAATCCTTGTCGCGTCCTCCAGTGGCTTGCTCGCCTTTGCCCAACAAGATGTGGTCGCCCACGCCAATCTCACGGGCCACGTCAGACAACCCGTAGCGCGACACGATGGACGCGCGCATCTTGGAAATATCCGACTCGGGGCGCGAGGGGTACTTGTCGTAGAGCTTGGCCGCGACGGACAAGCCCAAGACCGCGTCCCCCAGGAACTCCAAGCGCTCATTGTTGGGAAGGTGCCCGTTCTCATTAGCAAAGGAGCGGTGTGTCAGCGCCAAACACAGCAGCTCATCGCTGAGCTCCACGCCGAGTGCTTTCAGCAACGGGGCGTGGTCTACCTCCGCGAATGCTGCGGCAAGGGCCTGCTCACCGGTCAGTTTCTTCTTCTTGCTCATAGGAATTTCTCCAGCCCGGACCACCGCGGATCAACGCGTTCTTCTTCCCCGGATACCCCCGTGGTCACACCTTCGGGCACGTCCACCTCGCAGCCGCCTTCGCACGTTGGGGCAAACGGAAGGGACAACCCTGCCTCATCGATCACGGTCTGCAGGAGGTCAAGAATCCCGTCCTGAATCTCGGGTACCTCATCGCCCGAACCGCGATCCTCTTCCTCGATCTCATCCCCGCCGACGAAGGATTCGTCTGCGGAAAACACCTGGGACACGTGGAGATCCATCTCTGGGTGTAGCTCAGCCAAGCAGCGTGCGCATTCGCCGCTGAGGGTGCCGGTGACATCAGCGTCCACCAACACGCCGGAGCCCAACGGGGTCAAGGTGGCTTCCACCGTGACTTCAGCGCCTTCCGGGATGCCGATCATTTCCACGCCGATGCGCTCTGGCGCGGGTCCGGTCTGCACGCGGTGCTCAGGCAGCGCCTCGGTTCCTTGGCTGCGGAGCAATTCCGTCACGTCGAACTTCAATGGTGATTTCATAGCGCCCACCAGCTTACCCTGTGCTGCCCCCTGCGCCCTAGACTGGCAAGGACCTGAACGCAGGGTCATAGCCACTTAAGCACTTGCACAAAAGCCTCGATTCTTCCGCTTCAGGCTTTTAGCCTAAAGGCCCATGAGCTACACCGCTACGGGCACGGCGCCTCTGGCCGCCACGGCACGCGACCTCGCACTCAGCTTTCCGCTGCAGTGCCTTGTCCCCGCCGTAGCACTGGCCGTTGCCGGGGTGGCATGCCGCCACGTCATCACTCGACACCGCCCCAGCATCTTTGGCGATGCCGGCCTTTCCTTGCACCGCGTGGCTCTCGCCAGTGCCCTCGCAGGTGTGATCGTCGGCGCCGTGTCTCTTCTCCCCCTGCACTTTGGGCCAATTGTCATTATTTCTTCAGCGCTGTTCTCGCTTTTTGCTGCGCTCATCGCGTGGGGCGCGCGGGAGTCCTTTTCGGCCGCCAGCATGGGGATTGGATTGATGATGCTCACCGTCGGGGCGGTGGATGTGTTGCTGATGCTTGCCGACGCCGCCTGGGGCCCTCTCTCAGAACCCCACGCCGTAGACACGAATTTCGGCATCATGTGGCTGCTCTATGCACTCCCAGGCCTCATCTCCGCCGGACTTGCCGCGGCACTGAGCACCATGTCAGCTAAGGAAGCCGCCCGTATCCGCCGCGCGGAGGAGGCACGCGTGTTAGTTCACGTTAGTAGTCGCGCGGCGCGCGGGGTGCACGGCGCCCCGGCTCGCGGTGTTCGCGCGCACTAGTGCGCCCCTCGCCGCGGGACTCCCCGCGGGAGCGCACACCGGCGCCTCGCCGCAGGGCGGAGCGATCGTTGTTGACGGTGCGCAGGAGATCCGACAAGGTGGTTTCGAATTCCGCCAGCTTGGCGTCGACGAATTCATCGCACTCGGTGCGCAGTCGGTTGGATTCGGAGTGGGCGGATTCCACGATGCGGTGCGCTTCGTCGTCGGCGCGGCGCACAACTTCGGATTCAGAGACCAAACGGTCCTGCTCAGCTTGGCCCGCAGCAACGGTGCGCTGGTACTCCTCATCTGCCTGGGCGCGGGTGCGCTCGGCATCAGAGCGCGCGTTTTCTACGAGGTTGGTGGCCTCATCTTCTGCCTGGGCCACCATGGTGGTGGCGCGGTGCTGGGCGTCAGCCAGCATGGCGTCGGAGTCCTCGCGCGCACGGGTAACGGTGTCATCGGCTTCTGCGTTGGCATCGGAGATGATTTGGTTCGCGCGTTCCTCGGCACCCTGCAGGATCTCATCCTGCTTGTCCAGAACATCTTGGGCATCATCCATTTCAACGGGGAGGGCGTTGCGGAGATCGTCGAGAAGCGCCAGCATCTCGTGGCGCGGAACCATGCAATTGGAGGTCATGGGAACGGCATAGGCCTGTTCCAGGTTGCGAACAAGTTCATCGAGGGACTCAAATACGCGGTACATGGCACCAGACTATCCAAGCAAGAGCGCACCACCACGTATCCCACGCGGGCAAAACGGCGAAAACCTCCCCGCTAGGCGGGGAGGCTCAACCTGGCAATAGAGGACAGGAGCGGGGCTAGATAACGCCCTGTGCCAGCATGGCGTCGGCCACCTTCTTGAAGCCTGCGATGTTGGCGCCGGCAACGTAGTCGCCCTCCAAGCCATATTCCTTGGAAGTCTTGTCAATGTTGCGGAAGATGTTGGACATGATCTCGTGCAGGCGCTGGTCGGTGTATTCGAAGGACCAGGAGTCACGGGACGCATTCTGCTGCATCTCTAGCGCGGAGGTCGCCACGCCGCCCGCATTCGCGGCCTTACCCGGCGCGAAGGCGATGCCGCTTTCCACAAAGTAGTGCGCTGCCTCCGGGGTACAGGGCATGTTCGCGCCTTCGGCAACATAGCGGACCTGATTCTTCACCAGAAGCTTGGCATCGTCACCGTCAAGTTCGTTTTGGGTAGCGCACGGCAGGGCAACGTCGGCGCTCACCTCCCATACGTTGCCGCCTTCGTGGTACTCCACGCCTGCACCCGCTTCGCCGGCGTAGGTGGAAATGCGCTCGCGGCGGACTTCTTTAATCTCCTTGAGCAGCTCCAGGTCCACACCGTTCGGGGTGGTGATGTAGCCGGAGGAGTCAGACATCGCGACGACGGTACCGCCGAGCTGTTGCACCTTTTCAGCGGCGTAGATGGCGACGTTGCCGGAGCCGGAGACAATAACCTTGGCGCCGTCGAAGGACTCACCATGGGTCTTCATCATCTCCGAGGTCAGATACACCAGGCCGTAACCGGTAGCCTCGGTACGCACGAGGGAGCCACCCCAGGACAGACCCTTGCCGGTAAGAACGCCAGACTCATGCTTGCCTTCCAGCCGGCGGTACTGCCCGAACAGGAAACCGATTTCGCGGCCGCCCACGCCGATATCGCCGGCCGGGACATCGCGGTATTCGCCGATGTGGTTGTGTAGCTCCGTCATGAAGGACTGGCAGAAGCGCATGACCTCGGCATCGGACTTACCCTTCGGGTCGAAGTCGGAACCGCCCTTGCCACCACCGATAGGCAGGCCGGTCAGGGAGTTCTTAAAAATCTGCTCGAAGCCGAGGAACTTGATGATGCCCAAGTTCACACTCGGGTGGAAGCGCAGGCCGCCCTTGTAGGGGCCGAGGGCGGAGTTAAACTGCACGCGGAAGCCACGGTTAACCTGAATCTGGCCGCTGTCATCTACCCATGGAACGCGGAAGATGAGCTGGCGCTCGGGTTCGCATAGACGCTCGACCAGGCCGTAATCAGCATAGTGCGGGTCCTTGTTGAGGACGATCTTCAGGGAGTCAAGCACCTCAGCGAGCGCCTGGTGGAATTCCGGTTCGCCCGCATTACGCTTGAGGAGCTTGCTGTAATAGTCGGAGATTTGCTGGTCGATGGACATGGCTATCCTTTCATTCGACACCGTGCCTCGCGGTCGGTGCGTCATCCATTGAACAAACGATAGTTTTCTATCAATTGACCTAAATTGCAAGACGTCCGTACTGCGGCGCGCCTTAAAGGCTGGTCAGAGCGCGAAAATTTTTTCTCACATCTCTGCCATATACTCGTGAACATGCGCATTCTTGTTGCCCCCGATTCCTTTAAAGGCACCGCCACCGCCGCCGAAGCCGCTGCTGCCATTGCACTCGGCGCGCGCCGCGCGCTGAGCTCCTCCCCGTATGCCGACACGGCGAAGGTACATGCCCTTCCCACGGCCGATGGTGGCGAGGGAACCGCGGAGGTTCTCGCTAGTGCCGCCGTGGCTCGCCACGGCACTGCGGGCCAGACCATTACGCTGCCAACTACCGATGCTGTTGGACGCCTCACCGAGGCCAGCTATCAGCTCGTCGGCGATACAGCCTTCATCGACGTCGCCGCCGCCACTGGGCTGCCTGCTGTCTCCGATGCCCTCGACCCGCTGCATGCGGACTCCTATGGCACGGGCGTGTTGGTGGCCGATGCCGAATCGCGCGGCGCCAAGCACATCGTTCTCGGCCTCGGCGGTAGCGCCAGCATCGACGGCGGGCTCGGCATCCTCGCCGCACTCGGCGCCGCCGCACACGATGCCCGCGGCTATGCCCTCCCCAAAGGGGGTGCTCCGCTGGTCAACCTCGACCACATCGACACGGCGCAACTAAACATGAAGGCGGCCATGTTGGACTACACTTTGGTCACCGATACCCGCGCCGTGCCCATCCAGGCCGCAACAATGTATGGGCCGCAGAAGGGGGCCAAGGGCGACCAGGTCGCGCTCCTGGCCGGCGCGATGCTGCGATTGTGCGAGGTCACGGACACCGATCCGGAGGCCGAGTTCTTTGGTGCCGCCGGCGGTATCCCCATCGCCCTGAGCTGGCTTTCGCGCACACTCTGGGGCACCTCGGAGCACTGCCGCATCGTGCCGGGCGGCCGCTATGTAGCTGAGGCCCTCGATCTTCCCGCCCGCATCGCCGAGGCGGACCTCGTCCTGACCGGCGAAGGCCGCTTCGACGAACAATCACTCACCGGAAAGGTGGTAGGCACGCTGGCCGAGCTCACTGGACCGCCCACTCTCGGCATCATCGCCGGCTCCGCTACCGCCCCGGCACCGCAGGGCGCGCTACTCGAAGAGCTCGACGGCGACGCGCACGCTAGCGTGGCCGAGCAACTGAGCGCCGCGGCCGAGCGTCTTGTGCTGAACTTCCTGCAGAATTAGAGCTTTCTGTGGGACTAAGGGGCTACCTGCACCGCCCACGGGAAGATAGCCGGGCGCTCGTGGGCGAGCTCATCTTCCAGCAACACATGATCCTTCGGTAGCACCGCATGCGGGGTCAGCAGGCGCGCGAGGACCATCGTCAGCTGGTTAACGGACCCCGTCACGCCATCGACGGCGATGGCGTAGCGATACACGTTTGCCCCCTCCAGGTCCCGCTCTTCGTGTTCCTCACGGTAAGTCTGGCGCAGCTGTTCTTCCAACCCCTCTGGGAATACAGGCTCAGGCACACGAGTAACCTCTGCAGAGGCCAGCGAGTTGTTTTCCACCAACTTACGGGTGGCAGTGCTAAAGATTTCGGCCACACGCTCCGCTTGGGCATCCGGCACCAGAACATCAAAGTGAATCATTGGCATGTAGGTAACCCTACCCAAACTTCAAGGACGGTAACTATGGCAGATCCCACACTTTCCACGCTGACTGGACTCCTTTCGGAGGACGCCGTTGATCTCAGCTGGCAACGCGCCTTTTACGAAGATCTGCATGCCCACCCGGAGCTGTCCCACGAAGAGGAACGCACCGCCGGGCGCATCCTCGAACAACTAGAGAACTACGACTGCGAGCTCGTCACCGGAATCGGCGGCCACGGCATCGTCGCTATCTTCCGCAATGGCGACGGCCCCACCGCCCTCATGCGTGCCGACTTTGATGCCCTCCCCGTGGCCGAGGAAACCGGCGTGCCCTTCGCCGCCACCAACGGGGCAATGCACGCGTGCGGGCACGACGTACACGCCACCGCACTGCTCGGTGCGTGCGCGATTCTCGACGCCCACCGTGCGGCCTGGCGCGGCACCTTCCTAGCACTATTCCAGCCGGCGGAGGAATCATCCATGGGCGCCAAGTACATGATTGCTGACGGACTCACCGACCGAGTCCCCACCCCGGATGTCTGCCTAGGACAACACGTCATGCCCGGCCCCGCCGGCCAAGTGCAGTCCACCGCCGGCCCCATCCTGGCCGGTTGCGACTCCCTCCGCATCCGCATCACGGGGCGCTCCGCGCACGCCTCCATGCCGCATGAGGCCATCGATCCGTCCTACGTGGCCGCCATGGTGGTAACCCGCCTGCAAGCCATCGTCGGCCGCGAAGTACCTCCCCATGACTTCTTCGTCATCTCGGTAGGCGAGCTGCACTCGGGCGATAAGAACAACATCATTCCGGGCAGCGCCGAGCTGGTGCTCAACACCCGTTACTACAAGCCGGAGTTGGCCAAGCGAGTCTACGCCTCCCTCGAGCGCATGGTGCGCGCTGAATGTGAAGCAAGCGGATGCCCCGCTGAACCTACCTTCGAGTATTTCGCCCACGGCGAAGTCACCGACAACGACGCCGCCGCACATGAAACCGTTCGCTCGGCCTTCGACGCGGTCTTCGGTGATCTCTCCGTCACTGCCACGCCCTCCACCGTGTCCGAGGATTTCTGCTACCTCCCGCAGGCCTGGGGCGTGCCGTACTACTTCTGGTTCATCGGTTCCACGCCGGAGGACCTCCTAGGCAACCCGCCGGTCAACCATCAGTCCACGTTCCTCCCGGACTATGAGCCCACCATGCGCTCAGCTACCCGCGCTGGGGCTGCCTCCGTGCTGTCTTTCCTTGGGCACTAGTTTTCCGTACTCAACGCGGTCTGCGAGTGAGTACGGAACTGGTTAAGCTTGGGAGTTGGTATTTTTCCGCATTTTTTATGCCTAAGGTGAAGGATTCTCATGAGTCAACCCCAGCACTCCGATTTTCAGACCGCAGTTCCCGGACACGTCCGCGCCGCCGCCGGCGTCTCCCCCACCGCTGCCACCAACCGCAAGTTCTGGTCCGGCCTGTCCTCCTCGGTAATGGAGCAGATTGCGGACAACTGGGAAGCCACCCGCAGCGCCTACGCCGCCACCCGCCAGCAGCACTACTTCTCGGCTGAATTCCTGCAGGGTCGAGCCCTGCTCAACAACCTCACCAACATCGGCCTCGTCGACGAGGCCCGCGCCGCCACCCAGGCCACCGGCCACGAATTGGTCGATGTCCTCGAGGCCGAGCACGATGCCGCGCTAGGAAACGGCGGTTTGGGCCGCCTGGCTGCCTGCTTCCTCGACTCCGCTGTCACCCAAGACTTCCCCGTCACCGGCTACGGTCTGCTCTACCGCTACGGCCTGTTCCGTCAGTCCTTTGACAACGGCTTCCAGCGCGAAGAGCCGGATGCGTGGATGGAGAATGGCTATGACTTCATCATTCGCCGCACCTCCGAGCAGCGCCTGGTCCATTTCGATGACATGGATGTCCGCGCTATCCCCTATGACATGCCGATTACCGGCTATGGAACCGACAACGTGGGCACGCTGCGCTTGTGGAAGTCCGAACCCATCGATGAGTTCGATTACGACGCCTTCAACTCGCAGCGCTTCACCGAGGCCATCGTGGAGCGCGAGCGCGTCATGGACATCTGCCGCGTGCTCTACCCCAACGACACCACCTACGAGGGCAAGGTTCTGCGCGTTCGTCAGCAGTACTTCTTCGTATCGGCTTCGCTGCAGCAGATGATCGACAACTACATCGAGCACCACGGCGAGGACCTCACCGGCTTCGCTGAGTACAACTGCATCCAGCTCAATGACACCCACCCCGTGCTGGCCATTCCAGAGTTGCTCCGCCTGCTTCTCGACGAACACGGAATGGGCTGGGACGAGGCATGGAAGGTCGTCACCGAGACCTTTGCCTACACCAACCACACGGTGCTGGCAGAGGCCCTGGAAAGCTGGGAGATCTCCATCTTCCAGAAGCTCTTCTGGCGCATCTGGGAGCTCGTGGAAGAGATTGACCGCCGTTTCCGCGAGGACATGGCCCAGCGTGGCCTCGACCAGGGCCGCATCGATTACATGGCCCCGGTGTCCGACGGTCACGTCCACATGGCATGGATTGCTTGCTACGCCGCTTACTCCATCAACGGCGTGGCGGCGCTGCACACCGAGATCATCAAGGCAGACACGCTGTCTGAGTGGTACGAACTGTGGCCGGAGAAGTTCAACAACAAGACCAACGGCGTCACCCCGCGCCGCTGGCTGCGCATGTGCAACCCGCGCCTGTCCGACCTGCTCACTGAGCAGGCTGGTTCCGATGCCTGGGTCACCGATCTGACTGAGCTGGCCAAACTGGATTCCTTGGCCGAGGACGAGAAGGTGCTGCGCCAGCTCATCAACATCAAGCGCGCTAACAAGCAGGACTTTGCCGCATGGATCGAAGCACACCAAGGCGCCACGGTGGATCCGGATTCGATCTTCGACGTCCAGATCAAGCGCCTGCACGAGTACAAGCGCCAGCTGATGAACGCTCTGTACATTCTGGACCTGTACTTCCGTATCAAGGTCGACGGCGAAACCGTTCCGAAGCGCACCTTCATTTTCGGCGCGAAGGCCGCCCCGGGCTACGTTCGCGCAAAGGCCATCATCAAGCTCATCAACACCATCGGTGACTTGGTCAACAACGACCCGGCCACTAAGGACGTGCTCAACGTGGTCTTTGTGGAGAACTACAACGTCTCCCCTGCCGAGCACATCATCCCTGCCGCCGATGTCTCCGAGCAGATCTCCGTGGCCGGCAAGGAAGCCTCCGGCACCTCCAACATGAAGTTCATGATGAACGGTGCACTGACCCTGGGCACGATGGATGGCGCCAACGTCGAGATCGTCGAGGCAGTGGGCGAAGAGAATGCCTACATCTTCGGCGCCCGCAACGAGGAGATCCCGCAGCTTCGCGCCGAGTACAACCCGGGCGAGCTCTACAACACTGTTCCGGGCCTGTCCCGCGTCCTCGATGCCTTTACCGATGGCACGTTGGGCTCTGAAAATGCCGGGATGTTTGGGGATCTGCGCTCCTCACTGCTCGATGGCTTTGGTGAGCACGCTCAGGACACCTACTACGTCCTCGGAGATTTCGCAGACTACCGCGAGACCCGTGACCGCATGGCTGCCGACTATGACGCTGACGAGATGGCATGGGCCAAGAAGGCTTGGCTCAACATCTGCTACTCTGGCCGCTTCTCTTCCGACCGCACCATCGCTGACTATGCCAACGAGGTGTGGAAGCTGGCTCCGACCCCCATTTCCAACGTCTAGACAAAAACGTCTAGACAAAAAAGGGGTTAATAGACGCACTGTTGCCTATTAACCCTCGACGGGCTTTCCTCACAGACAAAGCGCCGCCTCACCACCGTTCCTCCTTCCCACTTAGTGGGTAAGGAAGCAACCGGGGTGAGGCGGCGCTGTCTGCTTATCTGCGACAGTATTACTTATCGCGCAGGGTCTGACCCAGTTCGTGGACCTGAATCATATTCGTGTTACCGGAGATTCCAGGAGGGGTACCGGCGATGACGATGATCATATCGCCCTCCTTGTACTTATCCATTCCCAGCAGCGCCCCATCGATGGCGGCCATCATGTCATCGGTGGACTCAACCGCGTCACTCAAGAAGGTCTCCGCGCCCCACGTCAAGGCCAGCTGCGAGCGCACCGCCGGGTGCGGGGTAAAGGCCAAGAGCGGCAACGGGGAGTGCAGTCGAGCCACACGCTTAGCGGTATCACCGGACGTCGTAAAGGCCACGATAGCCTTCGCGTTAAGGCGCTCAGCAATATCGCGTGCGGAGTAAGACACAACACCACGCTTGGTGCGCGGGACGTGCGTCAGCGGAGGAACCTGGCCGCCCTGCTCAGCATTCATCACGATCCGGGACATCGTGCGCACAACATTGTGGGGGTCGATGCCGACGGAGGTCTCACCGGAGAGCATGACCGCATCGGCGCCATCGAGCACTGCGTTGGCAACGTCGGAGGCCTCCGCACGAGTCGGGCGCAGGTTGGAGATCATGGAATCGAGCATCTGCGTTGCCACGATCACCGGCTTGGCATTCTCACGAGCGATCTGGATAGCGCGCTTCTGGAACAGCGGAACCTGTTCCAGCGGAACCTCGACGCCGAGGTCACCGCGGGCGATCATGATCGCATCGAAGGCTAGGACGATGGACTCGAGGGCGTCGACTGCCTCCGGCTTCTCGAGCTTGGCGATGACCGGAACGCGGCGGCCTTCCTCATCCATGATCTCGTGGACCTTGTCCACGTCAGCCGGGGAGCGCACGAAGGACAAGGCGACCATGTCTACGCCGAGCTTCAAGGCGAAGCGAAGATCTGCGATGTCCTTTTCCGACAGCGCCGGAACAGAAATGTCCATTCCCGGCAGGGACACGCCCTTGTTATTCGAGACCGGTCCGCCCTCGGTAACCTCGCAGACAACGTCGTTGCCGTCGACTTCCTTGCACACGACGGCGACCTTGCCATCGTCGATCAGCAGGCGGTCACCCGGCTTCGCGTCCTGTGCCAGGTTCTTGTAGGTGGTGGACACGCGGTCGTGTGTGCCTTCGACGTCATCAACGGTGATGCGGACGATTTCGCCGTCCTTCCACATCTCTTCACCGTTGACGAAACGGCCTAGGCGAATCTTCGGGCCTTGCAGGTCCGCCAAGACGCCGACTGCGTGGCCGGTCTCATCGGTGGCCTCGCGGACCCAGCGGTAGTTCGCCTCGTGGTCCGCATGCTCGCCGTGGGACATGTTCAGACGCGCCACGTTCATGCCTGCTTCAACAAGCCCAAGAATTCCTTCCTTGCTTGCGACTGCAGGACCCAACGTACAAACGATTTTGGTTCTTCTATCCAACATGGAGTGCCTTATTCACATCGGGAGTTTCTAACGGTTCCTAAACTACCCCCGTTTACTGGTCTCGGCCACCACGAACGAAGCTCATGCCGGGTTTTCGACCCGTAACGCCGGTATTCCAAGCGGAAAACGCGACACCCGTATTGCAGCTACAAACGGGAATAACCGGGCGCATCCGGGCATTTCAGTTCCGCCGCACCGGTCTTTAGGTTGCCGTGTTAGGCACCGCAAAAGCCACGTGTGATCCCGGCTACTCCACAGAATCTCCGGGCCTATATCCGGTGGGCACTACCCGCATCGTCACCCTTTAGACTCACCGGCGCTACCCTCGGCAGCGCTGCCCACCGCAGTCTCCGTGGCGCGGGTGGGATCGACTTCCTCCGGCGACTCCTGCCCGCGCGGCAGTCGGAAGTACACGATGAGCGCCACGACAAAGCAGACCACGGAAACGATGACGTTGACCCGGAGTCCGAAGATGTGCGTGGCATCGTCCGCACGCATGTTTTCCACGACGAAGCGGCCCGCGGTGTACCCCGCAACATACAGCGCGAAGACACGACCATGGCCAAGCTTGAACGCCTTATGCGCCCAAAGCAGGAACACACATACCGCCACGTTCCACACAAGCTCATAGAGAAAGGCCGGATGCACAGAGGCCACTACTTCCCCAGTCGAGCGGCCGCTGATGGGCGCATACTCGCCGCTTTCATTAACTCGGTAGTAGATGTCGAGGGCCCACGGGACAGTGGTCTCACGGCCATACAGTTCCTGGTTAAACCAATTGCCCAAGCGGCCGATGGCCTGGGCCAGGATAAGCCCTGGGGCGACGGCATCAGCAAAGGGCCCCAACGGAATACCCTTAATCTTGAACATGATCCACAGTGCCACCGCGCCCAGCGCGACCGCTCCCCATATACCGAGCCCCCCGTTGGTGATTTTCACTGCATCGATCGGATCACACGTGGAGCAAAAGTACTTATCGTAATCCGTAATCACGTGATAGAGGCGCCCGCCAATGATGCCGGCCGGGATCACCACTAGGGCAGCATCCCACACCACGTCAGGGTTGCCTCCGCGAGCGGTATAACGGCGCAGCGTCATCCACATCGCGACGAGAATGCCGACGATGATGCACATGGCATAAGCACGAATCGGGACCGGGCCGAGATGCCACACGCCTTGTGGCGGGGAAGGAATATTGGCGAGGTTGTAGATCTGCACGGGAAACAGTGTGCCTGAAAATGACGGCCGCTACAACGCGCTTAGCTTCTGCGCGAAGGGCACGCGGGATGTTGGCCTGCGGCCACCAAGGAACGGGCCAAGGTCATCGGGTCCTGGGCAGCCATGATGGACTCACCAACGAGGATGGCATCAGCACCTTGCGAGGCATAAGACAGCACGTTGCGCGGGCTATTAACACCGCCCACCGCGATACGAGTGATGCTCTCAGGAAGACCGGGCGAAATAGCAGAAAAGGCCTCCCGATTAATAGCATCGGAGGCCAATGACCACGCGTTGATCGCCACGACAGTTCCCCCTGCCTTGATAACGCGATCCACCTCGGCACAGGTGCGGACTTCCAGGATGGCGGTCATCCCGAGGGATTCCACGCGATCGAGAAGTGACTCGAGGCGAGCTTGGCTGAGCAGCTCCACCTGCAAGGGAATCGCGTCTGCCCCATAGCACCGCGCCTCATGAATCTGATAGGGATCAACGATGGTGTCGCGGCACAGCATCGGTATGTCGACGGCTGCACGGGCGACCCGCATGTCCTCGAGTGACCCGTGGAAGCGGCGACGATCTGTCTGACAGGCCATCACATGAACCCCTGCTTCCTCCAGGCTATGCGCCAGTTCTGCCACCGACTTCGGGCTATCCAAGTGGGCAATTTCACCGCCATAGGGCACGGCGCGCTTGATTTCGGTGATGATAGAGCATCCCGGGCGCAGCAGAGCTTTCGCGGCATCGCGCGGAGCGTCCATGTCGCGGGACCTTGCTTTAATTTCCTTGAACGGGACACGGGCCTCCCGCGCGGCTACATCAGCCAGCACTCCGGCCACGAGGTGATCGACGGCGATCGGGGTAGGCATGATTCCACCTCCCTTCCCCGAAGGAGACTCAAAGAAAGAAACAGGGGCGTTCGAGATCACATTTAGGCTAGCGCGCCCCCACCTCTAACTAGAAATCCGGGGCACCCGTTCCCCGCAACAGGGCCTTTCTCACCAGGCTCTCCGTCACTACGCTCGCCGTCGCGACGCGTGTGTTTAGGCGGAACGGGGAGTTTAGGAGGAGCGGGGATCTGTGGGATCAATATCAGCATCCAGCGCGTCCCACATCACGCGGCCGGAATCTTGGGAGGTTTCGAGTTCTTCCTGCAGGCGCTCCTGCCGTACCGCCGGGGTTTCGTATTTGGCTGTGCGGGGTTTATCGGCACCCGGGTTGCTCGCCACCAGCACCGCCCCAAAGAGCGCCAGGGCGGCGCCGACGAGAGCGAGAACTGGGCCCGCAGTCGACGCGTCCGCGGTGAGGACGACGGCCCAATCGGAAATAGTCGTCGTATCCACAGAGGTATCGTTGGTCCCGCCTTGCAGAAGCTCCTGGGCACGCTCCGCCTCGGGGCCGGCGGTCAACAGCGCCACCGGACGCCATCCCGCAGCCGCAGCGGCGAGGGCGGTGATGACGGAGACGATGCGCCGGCCAGTCCGCCCGAGAGCGAAGGCAGCCACGCCACCGGCCAGGACCACCACGCTCAGCGCGATGAGCTCAAGGGACCATAAGGAGCCGGATAGCTCCACCACGCTCGATCCGGCCTTATCGTCTTCGACCGCCGCCTTCACCCACGTCATGCGGGAGGATAGCCACAACAAGATGGCGCCGACCAACATCAGTACGGGTCCGCCGCGCTTAGCCATGATCTTCCTCCCCAAAGAGGTTTCGAGCGTCGAAACAGGTGCGGTCGCCGGTATGGCATGCCCCGCCGCGCTGACGCACGGTGAGCAAAATGGTGTCACCATCGCAATCTAGGCGCGCACCCACTACCTCTTGGGTATTGCCGGACGTCAGCCCTTTAATCCAATACTCTTGACGCGAGCGTGAGTAGTAGGTCCCGCGGCGCGTCGCCAGCGTGTAAGCCAGCGCGTGGTCATCCATCCACGCCAGCATGAGTACCTCACCTCGTTCCGACTGCACGATAGCCGGGACTAGGCCCGCCTCATTGCGCTTGAGCTGCAGGGCAATGTCGTCGCTCAGCTCATAGTCCCCGACGTTCGTGGTGCTGGCGGAGTTAGTGCTGTCCTCTGTCATTGACGGACCTCCTTTCCTGCAGCAGCTAATGCCTGCTTGACCTCGGAAATCTCCACCTCGCCGAAGTGGAAGATACTAGCCGCGAGCACGGCATCCGCTCCAGCGTCGATAGCCGGTGGAAAGTGCTCGGCCTTCCCGGCCCCACCCGAGGCGATGATCGGCACCGAAACCGCTGCACGCACGGCCTCAATCAATTCGAGGTCGAAGCCTGCCTTGGTTCCGTCACCATCCATGGAGTTCAGCAGAATCTCGCCGACCCCCAATTCCTCGCCGCGCTTGGCCCATTCCACAGCGTCGATCCCCGCGGAGCGTGTGCCGCCATGCGTGGTGACCTCAAATCTGCTGGGAAAGCCCGCCGCACGGCGAGCATCGACGGACAACACGATGCACTGAGAACCAAACACATCCGCGAGCTCTCGCAACAACTCGGGGCGCGCAATGGCGGAAGAATTAACGGACACCTTATCGGCACCAGCCCGCAATAGCTCACGAACGTCCTCCACCGACCGCACGCCGCCGCCGACGGTTAGTGGGATGAACACCTGATCCGCCGTGCGGCGAACGACGTCGAGCATGGTGCCGCGGCCGTCCTTGGACGCGGAGACATCCAAGAATGTCAGCTCATCAGCGCCCAGCTGACCATAGCGAGCGGCCAGCTCCACTGGGTCGCCGGCATCACGCAGGTTTTCAAAGTTGACGCCTTTGACCACGCGGCCATTATCAACGTCCAGACACGGGATCACGCGCACGGCAAGCGCCATGGTGACAATCCTCCTCATAGCTAAAGGTGAGATAAACAGCAGTCCACTCGGGACCACCGAACGGTGATGAACATAGTAGGAAAACGGTAAAACGTTAAAGAATAAGTCTGGGATTCAGCGCCAGTGCTGAGCACCGGTTTCAGCCCCGGGACGGGGCCTATTTAGCGGTCCCCACGCGGATTTCGAGCAATGGCCTCCAAAATCGTGGCATGCACCTGCGGGGTCCCGCCCACGAAACCCTTCGAGTGTGCAGTCCACTCATTGCCCTCGGGGTCGCTCACACGGCCACCGGCAGCCTTAATGATGAGCGCGCCCGCCGCGTTATCCCACGGGTGCGGCGAGAAATTCACTGCACCGTCGAACACGCCCTGAGCGACAAAAGCGTTGTCCAGCCCCACCGACCCAGTCATGCGGGGCCGCAACCCGGTCTCCCGTAGGTCGTTGAATAGGCTCGTGGGCAGGTGCGAGGAGCAGCCCACGTGTCCGCGCGCTTCGTCGAATCCGAGAGCCTCCTCTCCTCCCCCGAACCCGGTCGCCGGGCCGCCGGTCGTACGCAGCGGCATCCCTTGCGCCGCAACAACACGGCGGTTCAACAATGGAAAGTCGGCGACGGCGACGACCGGCTTTGCATCGTGCAGGAGCGAAACAAGAATGCCGCAGCACGGATTCCCAGCCGAGTAGTTCGCGGTTCCGTCTACCGGATCCACAACCCACACCGTCTCCTCCAAGTTGCCACCGGACTCTTCACCGAACACCGGAATGCCGGTGAGCTGGCCCAATGTCTGGCGCAACTGCTGTTCGATGAGCAGATCCACCTCGGTAGCAAAGTCTCCTTCGCCTTTGAAACGCGCGGGTGCCGCGCCGAGGCCCCTGCGGAAGAGATCATCAACCTGGTCCACCGCGGCTTCCGCAAAGGCAACAAGTTCGCGCGGATCCGACGCTGAAGTTCCTGTCATCGGGGCCATAGGCCTACTTCTCCTCGATCGGGTCGATGTATTCCTCTCCCGGCAGCGGGGTAACCTCCGCAACGGCTGCAAGAGCCTCCTCCAAGGTGAAGCGCTCTTCGTAGAGTGCTTTACCGATGATGGCGGAATCGATCCCCTCGTTCTCGTAAAGAGCCAACTCGCGCAGATCGTCGAGAGTGGAAATGCCGCCGGAAGCAGTCACCTTGGCGTCCGTGGCGGCCGCCACCTCACGCAGCAGCTCGATATTGGGCCCCTGGAGCGTGCCATCCTTCGACGCATCCGTCACCACGAAACGGGTGCAGCCAGCTGCGTCAAGGCGCTCGAGCACCTCCCAGAGGTCTCCGCCATCGGATACCCAGCCGTGACCGCGTGTGCGCCACTCACCATCCACCATCCGGACGGCGAGGTCCACTGCAATGCGGTCGCCATGCTCTGCGAGGACCTTGGCAATCCATTCTGGGTTTTCCAGCGCCGCGGTTCCAATATTGACGCGGCGGGCACCAGTGGCCAGTGCGCGCGCCAAGGAATCGTCGTCCCGGATGCCTCCGGTCAATTCCACGTCTAGGTCCACGCTCGTCGTAATTTCAGCGAGCAGCTCGTGATTGGAGCCACGACCGAAGGCGGCGTCCAAATCCACCGCGTGCAACCACTGCGCGCCTTGGGCCTGCCATTTGAGGGCGGCCTCCCGCGGCGATCCATAGGACTTTTCGGTTCCTGCTTCTCCTTGGTCGAGGCGTACTGCCTGACCATCAACGACGTCAACCGCGGGCAACAGTGTAAAGCTCATGGTGGGTAGTCTACCTTTCACGCGGGCTCTTTAAAGCGTTCCAATCCAGTTCTTTAGCAGCTGCGAGCCCACATCACCCGATTTCTCCGGATGGAACTGCGTGGCCCACAACGCACCGTTTTCTACCGCGGCGACAAAGCGGTCACCGCCATACTCAGACCACGCCACCTTCGGTGGCTCAGTAATCTCGGTCTCGAGCTCCCAGCTGCGCGCGGCATAGGAGTGCACGAAATAGAAGCGGTCATCCGCGCTCACGCCTTCAAACATGCAGCTACCGCTGGGAAGCTCCACGGTGTTCCATCCCATGTGGGGGAGGACGGGAGCCTGCAAGCGGGTGACCTCCCCGGGCCACTCGCCGCAACCTTCGGTGTGCACGCCGTGTTCAGTGCCTGACTCAAAAAGAATCTGCATACCCACACAGATTCCCAGGACGGGGCGCCCGCCAGCCAAGCGTTGGCCGATAATCCGTGGTCCCTGCGCGGCGCGCAGCCCCTCCATGCAGGCAGCGAAGGCGCCCACGCCGGGGACTAGGAGGCCATCGGCTTCCACGGCTGTCTTGGGGTCCGCGGTGACCGTCACGGTAGCGCCGACCCGCTCCAGCGCGCGCACTGCCGACCGGACATTGCCAGCACCATAATCCAGGACTACTACGTCGTATGAGCTCATCGTGGCTCCTTTCCGGGCCTCCTCGGCCTTCTAATCATGCGCAGGCGAGTCTGAATATCATTCAGCTCGCTCACACGGGTCTTGCCCAAAGCGCGGTCAGCCACGGACATGAGCAGGCCAACCGCAATGATGGCGGCACCAGCCGCGAAGGCGCCATCGTATCCGGACATAGCCACGACGGCGCCGAGAACCGTCGAACCAAGTCCAGTTCCACCGTCGTAGAAGATATTCCACACCGCAGAACCTTCGGACAGGCGCTCGCGAGGGAGACGGTCGAACATCGACAACAAGGCCTCGTTCTGGACGATGCCGAAACCCGCACCATAGATGACCGTGCCGAAGACGAGCAGCCATACTGACCATTCTTGCCACAGCACGGCGGCGATTAGACCCACACCAAAGACTGAGAAAGCCTGGGCTGGAATCATCAACGTGCCTGGCTGGCCCACGCGGTCCGCCACGACACCGGCGACATAGCGTGAAATCATGGCCGCGCCACCGATCACGGACAGCATGAGGCCACCCAGGACAGCGCCACGCTCAGGATCCAGCTCGCGCACCGCCGGGGAAATGAAATTGGAGGCGACGCCGTAGCTCACGGAGAAACTGGTCAGAGCGAGCGCTGGGACGAGCACAAGCTTCCACATTGGTGCCCGCGGAGTGGTATCCGTTGGGTCCGGCAACCCCACTGGAGCTGCCTTGATTTGCGGTACCAAAATGCAGGTAAAGAATCCCAGCAGGCCAAGGCCAGCGGCTAGGAGATACACCGTGTTGTAGTTAAAGGCTGAAGCCACTGCGAGACCCAAAGGCAAGAACGCCATCTGGGCTGCACCGATGAACAAACCGAAGATACCGGTGGCCTTGCCCAGCAAACGCCGCGGCGTAATTTCTGCGATGAGAGCGTTCTCCGCCACCGTGAGAGCGCCGAAACCGATGCCGCGCAGGGCGGAGAATCCCAGTGCGATCGGGGCGGCGTCGCCCAGCATGTGCCCCAACGCCGGCAGCCCCAGCAACAGTGCCGAGGCCGCCATGATCGGGCGATAGCCAAAGATGCGCAGCAGCATCGGCGTCGCCATCTGGGTAAGCACCGTGGCCAACATGAACACGCCAGTCGTGGCACCAGCCAATGTCGCGGAACCGCCGGAATCCAGCACGGCCAGCGGCACCACGGGCAGCAAAACCGACCAAGCGCCAAAAGCGGAAACCACCGCGATCATGGTTTCCTTAAAGCCAGCAACCTTCCATACGCTCTGAGGGGTCTTTTCTGTCACTTCGCTGCCACCCCCGCTGAGAAGATGTCAAGCATCCAGGCCAGCGCCGCGATCGCGGAGACCGCCGCGAGCGCACCCGCGACCACGGTCATCAGCACCGAGCCATTCTGATACGCCGCCCACGCGCCGCCGACGAGCAAACCGGTGACCAGAAAGAGAATGAGAACCAACAAGTTCATAACGGCTTAGAGGGCTCCCTTCGTCGAAGGAACTCCGGTCACGCGAGGATCCCGCTCAGTAGCCTGACGCAGGGCGCGGGCCACCGCCTTGTACTCAGCCTCCGTGATGTGGTGCGGATCGCGGCCGTACCGCACGTTGACATGCAGAGTCGTCGCCGAGTGCGTGGCAAAGGTTTCGAAGAAGTGACGGTTGATCACCGTGGCGTAGTGCCCGCCGATGACCTGCCACTCCATGTTTTCCGGTTCGCCATTCATCACGAAGTAGGGGCGCCCAGAAATGTCGACGACGGCCTCCACCAGCGCCTCATCCATGGGCAGCAGCTGGGACCCGAAACGGCGGATACCGGACTTGTCCCCCAATGCTTCCAGGAAGGCACGGCCGAGAACAATCGCGGTGTCTTCGACGGTGTGGTGGGCATCGATGTCGATATCGCCGTCGGCGTGGACGCGAAGGTCGAAGGAGCCGTGGGTGCACACAGCATTCAGCATGTGATCAAAGAACGGCAGCCCCGTCGAAATATCCGCTTGGCCGGTGCCATCGAGGTTGATTTCTACAGAGATCTTTGTCTCCCCAGTAACGCGCTCGGCGCGGCCAATGCGGTCGCCGCCATCGCGGCGTGCAGCTTCATCAGCGCTCATCGTCCCCACGCTCCTCCTTCAAATCGTGCCCCATAGGAGGGGCTCAGTTAATCATCTCTACTGTATCTGCCAAGTCTTCAGCGGCCGAAAGGAAGGCATCATTCTCTTCAGGCAGGCCAATCGTGGCGCGCAGAAGTCCCGGTACGCCGTTATCTCGGATCAGAACATCGCGGTCCAGGAACCCCTGCCACACCGCGTGCTGATCGGCAAAGCGTCCGAAGGACACGAAGTTGGATTCGCTCAGCACCACGTAGTACCCGAGCTCCTGGAGCCGTGCGACAACCCGGTCTCGCTCCGCCGACAGCTTCGCCACGGTACCCAAGGTCTCCTCCTTGTGTGCCAGAGCCACAGTGGCCGCGATCTGGGAGAGGACAGAGAGGTGATAGGGCAGGCGGACGAGCATGACGGCCTCCACGAAAGCCGGATCGGCCACGAAGTAGCCCAAGCGTCCGCCGGCGAAGTCGAAGGCCTTGGACATCGTGCGCGAGACCACGAGCTTGGTCGGATATTTCGCCAGCAGCGTGGTGGCAGAAGGTGAAGGCGAGAACTCCATGTAGGCCTCGTCCACGATGACGATGCCCGGCGCGGCCTGCACGATCTTCTCCACTAGGTCGATCGGGGTGACGTCACCGGTGGGATTGTTCGGGGTGGTGATGAAGACAACGTCGGGGCGGTGCTTGGCGACGGCCTCCAGCGCTTCCTTTTCCGCAATGCGGAAATCCTCGTTCCGCGGGCAGGAGATGAATTCGGTTTGGGTGCCCGCGCACAGGATGGGGTGCATGGAATAGCTCGGGGTAAATCCCAGCGCGCTGCGCCCCGGCCCTCCGAAGGCTTGGAGCAGCTGCTGCAGCACCTCGTTGGAACCATTGGCCGCCCACACGTTGTCCACGCTGACATTCACGCCGGTCTGCTCACTGACGTACCCCGCCAGCGCCGTGCGCAGTTCGACGGCGTCGCGCTCTGGATAGCGGTTGAGCTCTCGGGCGTGCTTTTCGACGGCCGCCACAATGTCCTTGACCAGCGCCTCCGACGGCGGGTAGGGGTTCTCGTTGGTGTTGAGCTGGTTGGTCACCGTCAACTGCGGGGCTCCATAGGCGCTGGAACCGCGCAATTCTTCGCGCAGGGGAAGATCCTTCAACTCAGCCATTACTTAAGCCTCTTCTTTCTGGGTATCTGGGGCATCGGCGAATCGTGCAGCAATTGCTTCACCGTGGGCAGGCAGTGCCTCCGCGGTGGCAAAGGCAATCACATTCTCCGCCACCTCCCCGAGTGCTGCGCGGTCATACTCGATGAGGTTGACCGGGCGCAGGAAGGTGTGCGTCGACAGCCCAGCGCTAAACCGCGCGGTTCCCGAGGTGGGCAAGACGTGGTTGGAGCCAGCGGAGTAATCACCGAGCGGCACCGGCGAATAATCACCCACGAAAATGGCACCGGCGTGGCGGATACGCTCCGCTACTGCCCGGGCATTCTTTGTGTGAACCTCCAAGTGCTCAGCGGCATAGGCGTCCGCGACAGCAATGCCCGCTTCGAGGTTATCGACCAACACGATGCCGGACTGTTCGCCGCGCAAAGCCTCAGCTGCGCGCTCGGCGTTCGCGGTGGCGGTGTAGCGCTGAGCTACTTCCGCATTCACGGCGGCAGCAAGCTCCTCCGAGTCGGTGATGAGCACGGAGGCAGCCATCGGATCATGCTCCGCCTGGGAAATGAGGTCATAGGCCACGTAGACCGGGTTGGCGGTCTCGTCGGCCAGGATAGCGATCTCGGTGGGGCCGGCTTCCGCATCGATGCCCACCACTCCCTGCACCGCGCGCTTAGCAGCAGCAACAAAGACATTGCCGGGACCGGTGATGATATCCACGGGTTCAAGAGCATCCTCCCCCGTGGCGGGTTCATCGTCGCCGTAGGCCAGAAGCGCGATGGCTTGTCCACCACCGACTGCCCAGACATCGTCCACGCCGAGCATGTGGCAGGTGGCCAGCACCGTCGGGTGCGGCAGGCCACCGAATTCCTTCTGCGGCGGGGAAGCCACGACCATCGCTTCAGCGCCCGCTTCTTGGGCCGGGACGGCATTCATAATGACGGAGGATGGGTACACCGCCTTGCCGCCTGGGACGTAAAGCCCTACCCGTTCGATGGGTTGAAAAACCTCGGTAACCGTTGCACCTGGCGCCAGCGTTGTCGTGTGTGGGGCCGGCTTCTGGTCCGCGTGAACGGCGCGCACGCGGGCGATAGATTCTTCGATAGCTGCCCGGACCTGAGGGGCCAGTTCTTGGGCCGCCTTCTCGAGCTCCTCATGCGGGACCCGCACCGTGGCGGGGCGGATCCCGTCGAATTTCTCACCGAAGTCGAGGGCCGCTGCAACACCACCTTCTCGCACCTTGTTCATCATGGGGATAACAGTGTCCATGACTGAGGAAACATCGGTTCCGCCTCGCGGCAATACTCGGCGCAGGCGGGAGGTGGTGAGAGTCTCTCCGCGCAGGTCAATGGTTCGTAGCATGCTCAAGCCCTTTTCATAAAATACAGCCGCATAATATGCAGCGGTTTCTATACCTTCCCATTACTATACCCGTGCCAAAAAGCCAGCGAGCTGGCAGGTGCAGGTTATAGAATGTGTCACTACTAACACGTTCCGGCACCCCGACTCGGCGAAGGGAGGCGGCGAGATGAGCAACGGCGCCGAAGGTAATGACAGCCACTCCACCTCGGATCTGCTTGCCCGTGTGGAGCACCTCGCGCACCGCGAAAGCCTCCACTGCATCCGGGTCAGCGCGCACGAACTCCTCTTCCCCCATCCGCCGCTCGGGGAGACCCGCGCCTTTATGGATACCGAGGGTGAGCCTATTTTGCGCTTCTGCACCACCCACCACGGTGTCTTGGGCTTCGGCGATATCCCCGCGCTCAGCGAGTTCGTCAACGACTGGAACCACGATTGTCTCTCCCCGCAGCTCGTGCTCAATTATTCCTCCCCGACCGAGGTCGAGGTGTGGGGCCATTCCTTCCTCGTCGTGCACCAGAAACCCACGGCGGCCCAGCTCTCCGCCTCTGTCATCCCTGCGCTGCACAACGCGGCGGCCTGCCTTGAGGAATTAGCGGATCATTTCCCCGTCTTGACGCTTCCCCGCCCGGCGGCTCCGGAAGAACAGATAGAGCTCGACGGCCCCGTCGGCACAGTCGATACCGCTCGTCTCGGGGAGCTTTTACCCGCCCTCGGTATTACGCGTTTCCAAGCAGATGCGGAAGAGGCCGTCTACGCGTGGATAAACGATGTCCTCTTTGCCTTCGCTATCGACTCTGGGCCGAGCCTCATCATCAAAGGCCATTGGGATCCCAACCTCCCAGGAAGCGAGTTCTCCAAAATTTTCCTCATCTGCAATGACTGGAACCGCACCAACCACTCGGCTTCTGCCTTCTGCCACTCCAACGTCGATGGCTTGCAGGTGCGCATTGACTACGCCGTTATGACGGGCGCTGGGCTTTCCGACGCCCAACTGATCACCGCCCTAGGCCGCGGCATCAAACACGTCCTCCACGGCATCGATGACATTTCACGCGATGCTGTGGGCTCCTCCCCCGTCGCTTGGCCCTAAGGAGCCTCTGCCTCAGCCGCCATTGCCTCCGCTTCTTCGTCGTCCACGGCACGAGGAGGATTGACAAATACTGCGGACCAGTACGTAAACATGGCCATGAACGGCCCCACGAGCCAGGCGATGCCGGGCGAGAATTTCGGCACGAACTCCACAATTTCCCCGGGATCGTCCGGGATACTCGTTGCGGTAGCTCCACCAAAGACGTAGAACGACGCCGCGCCAGCCAAGGAAGCCAGGGCTACCCACAGCAATACCCCGACGCCGCGGTAGCGCTCGCCGCGCCGATAGGCAATAAGCCCCAACGCCATACCCAGGGCACCGGTAATGAGTACAAAAGTAATGTAGGAATCAAACTGAACGTTAGCGACGTTGCGCAGGGCGTAGCCGCCATCATCAACCCGGTGCCCCTTGAGGGCAGGACGCCACAGCCCCCACGCGGCGCCGGCCACAGAAAACCCGAGGAGCGCTAATGCGAGCAACCCCGCACCAAATCCGATGGCGCGGGGTATGCGAAAGCTAGGTGCACGCAGTGCAGGCACGATATGTTCTAGCCGCAGAAGGTCCAGTTGCCGTTCTCACGCTTGAAGCGCATGGTGGAGCTGTCCATGCCCTTGCTGGTGTTGACGTTCACGGTTGCGGATGCATCGTCACCGTTGACCACGACATCGTTGATGGACTCAACACCGGTCTTGGACCAGTCAAAGCCCTCCATCTGCGAGGTGTCCTGGCCAGCTGCCGCCATCATGTCCTTGAGCTGGTCCATCGGAACATCCGGAACCTGGTTGTAGTCCACCTGGTCAAGGCCGGAGTTCGGGTCGTTGCGCACTTCAGCGCAGGTGTGCTCCGGGAGGTACTTCACGAAGGAACGCATGGTCTGCTGCTCGTACATGCCACGGACCAGACCATTGATGCCGTCAATGTCTTCCTGGCTTGCAGCCTCACCCTGGACCGGCTCTACCTTCGGCATGCTCTGGAACGGATCAACACCGTTCTCGAAGGGGTTGGCCATGGCCTGATTATCGCCGCCTTCGGGGTTCTCCCCTTCCGGCTTCGGATCGGCGTTCTCGCCGTCCTTATTCTCTTCGCCTTCCTTCTTTTCGTCCCCCTCCTTCTTTTCAGAATCCTTCTCCTCCGACTTTTCCTCGGAGGTCTTGTCCTTGGACTCCGTCGTGGTGGTGGTCTTCACCGCGGAGGAAGCGGTATCGGTAGCGTTCTCATCATCGGAACCGCAAGCAGCCAAGGAGAGCGGCGCGACGAGCGCAACAGCGACGAGGGACTTCTTGGCAGGTGTCAGAAAAGACAAGGGATAACTCCTAATATCTATAGAGAGCGATAGTAAAAACCACGCTGGGCGTGGCAGTTGCTCTTGGGCACTTCACATAACCCTAACAAGGCATGATTGTATAAACCCTACACTTCACCTTGAAGCTTCCTGTGAGCCACGCTTGGTGTTTTTCCGCGCCGCGTAGAGTGGGTTGTTGTGCACCTTTCTCGCGACGCTATCGTTTCCACCGCCCTCGAGCTCTTGACACGCTACGGGCTCGCCGATGTCACCATGCGCCGTGTTGCCACCAACCTCGGCGTTGCTCCCGGCGCGCTGTACTGGCATGTGGCCAATAAGCAATCGCTCATCGCCGCAATGACCTCCGAGATCCTCTCCCCCGTTACAGGAGAGACCACAACGGAGCTGGTCAGCTCCCTTCATGGGGAACTCACGCGCTGGCGCGACGGCGCCGAAGTCGCCATAGCAGGTGCCGCCTTCCCCGAATCCTCAGCAAGTTCTGACTTGGAGAAGCTTTTCACCTCCGCGTTAAAGCGGGAAGCCCCCGGGGCATCACCGGAGGATAGAGGTGTCGCAGCCCGTGCTCTCATCCATTACGTCCTGGGAGCGACCTTCATGGAGCAATCCCGCGAACAGCTCAGTGGGGCGTCGCCAAGCGCAGCTCCCTCAGCGTCGAATGCTGTGTCAGGCGTTGACACCTTGGTGCGCGCCGCAGAACTCATGGTCGCGGGTTTACGCACGCTGTGAACCGATCGCATGCAGCGGAATTGACTAAACTAAGCCTCATGACTGAGACCCGTGCTGATATAACGCCATCTCGCCAGGTGTGGCCTGGTTCCCCCTCCCCACTCGGCTCCACCTTCGATGGGGCCGGTACTAATTTTGCTATCTTTTCCGAGATCGCCGAGAAGGTCGAGCTCTGCCTCATCGATCACAACGGCAACGAAGAACGCATTGAACTGACCGAGATCACCGCCCACGTCTGGCATGCCTACCTTCCCAACGTCAGCCCGGGGCAGCGCTATGGCTACCGCACCCATGGCCCTTATGAACCAGAACATGGCCTGCGCTGCGATCCCTCAAAACTTCTTGTCGATCCTTATGCTCGCGCCTTCGACGGTGACTTTGATGGCGATGCCTCTCTGTACTCCTACGATATCTTCGCGGACGAGCCCGGCACCGGACGCAACGACGATGATTCCCTAGGCCACACAATGCTGTCGGTGGTGATTAATCCCTTCTTCGAGTGGCACGGCGACAACCGCCCCCACACGCCGGATAACGAGACCATCATCTACGAAGCCCACGTCAAGGGCATGACGATGACGCACCCGGATGTTCCGGAGGAGCTGCGCGGAACCTATGCCGGCATGGCACACCCGGCCATCATCAACTACTTCAAGGACCTGGGTGTGACAGCCGTCGAGCTGCTGCCAGTCCACCAGTTCCTGCAGGATGATCGCCTGCGCCAGCTGGGGCTGCGCAACTACTGGGGCTATAACACCTTCGGTTTCTTCGCGCCCCATGCGGACTATGCCTACGCCAAGAAGCCCGGCGAGGTGGTCGCCGAGTTCAAGGCCATGGTTCGCGCCTACCACGAGGCCGGCATCGAAATCATCCTCGACGTTGTCTACAACCACACCGCCGAGGGCAACCACATGGGTCCGACCATTGCTTTCCGCGGCATTGATAACCACGCCTATTACCGGTTGGTTGATGACAACCCCGAGCACTACATGGACTACACCGGCACCGGTAACTCTCTTAATGTCCGCCACCCGCACTCCCTCCAGTTGATCATGGATTCGCTGCGCTACTGGGTAACGGAAATGCGCGTCGACGGCTTCCGCTTCGACCTGGCTTCCACCCTGGCGCGCGAGCTTGATGACGTCGACAAGCTGGCTACCTTCTTCGATCTAGTCCAGCAAGATCCGGTGGTTTCCAAGGTCAAGCTCATCGCCGAGCCCTGGGACGTGGGCCATAACGGCTACCAGGTTGGTAACTTCCCGCCCATTTGGAGCGAGTGGAACGGCAAGTACCGCGATACCGTCCGTGACTTTTGGCGCGGCGAGCCGTCGACGATGGGCGAGTTTGCCTCGCGCCTTACCGGATCTTCCGACCTCTACGCCAACAACGGCCGCCGCCCCACCGCGTCCATCAATTTCATCACCGCGCACGATGGCTTCACGCTGCGTGATTTGGTCTCCTACAACGAAAAGCACAATGCCGACAACGGGGAAGACAACCGCGACGGTGAATCCCACAACCGCTCCTGGAACCACGGTGTGGAGGGCCCCACTGACGACGAAGAGATTAAGAAGCTTCGCCGCCGCCAGGTGCGTAACTTCCTCACCACCCTTCTGCTGTCCCAGGGCACCCCGATGCTGTGCCACGGCGATGAGCTGGGCCGCACCCAGAACGGTAATAACAATGTGTACTGCCAAGACAACGAGATTTCGTGGATCGATTGGTCGATGTTGGAGCAAGAGAAGAACATCGCCATGCACGGCTTTACCAAGCGCCTGATTAATATCCGCAAGAACCACCCGGTGTTCCGTCGCCAGCGTTTCTTGGCCGGCGGCCCCTTCGGCTCTGAGGTGAAGGACCGCGATATTGCGTGGCTGGTTCCCTCCGGCAAGCTGATGACCCCTGAAGACTGGGACTTTGAGTTCGGTAAGGCGCTTATGGTCTACCTCAACGGCAACGCGATTACGGAGACGACTGCCCGGGGTGAGCGCATCACGGATGATTCCTTCATCATGATTTTCAACGCCCACCACGAGGAGATCGAGTTCACTCTGCCGAAGAAGGACTTGGGTGCTAGCTGGCGCCTCATCGTGGATACGTCTGACTCGGGCGGCTACCCGGATGAAGAAAAGCTCATCGCGGCTGAGGGATCCATCGTGGTACAACCACGCACGTCGCTCATCCTCCGCCAGACCGAGCCGCCGGTTTTCGATGACAGCGATGAGTCCGCCGGAGCAGACGAGAACTAGACTGCTCCTTTACCACCTACGCTCTGCTCCCCTGTCCTGAAAGGAATCTGTGTCCTATACCGCCCATGGCGCTGTCATTGATGTCACCGCCGATGCCCTCACGTTCCGCCGCTCCCAGCTTGCTGCGTCCCTCGGCGCACCGGCCCACGAGGCTCTCTCGATGGCCGATGCCACGAGCGTGGAGTGCACGGCGCCAACGGCCACGGGCTTCGGGCAGGTCGTGGTGCGCGGCACGGTCGATGCTGCGGGGAATGCTGGGGACACGGTCATCCGCTTCGCCCCAGGCCAGGACGCGGAGGCCTTCGCTCAGGCGGTCAAGGCCGCCCTCCGCGGCGAAGCGCCGGCGACCAGCAGCCGAGTCGACGGACTGAATTTCACCGCTGTCGATGTGGAAACCGCTAACGACAACTGGGGTTCGGTCTGCCAAATCGGCGCGGTCCGCTTCCGCGATGGTGAAGAAACTGAGTCCCGCACGTGGCTGTGTACTCCCCCGCCGGGTCTGGAGCACTTCGACGATGTCAACATCAGTATCCACGGCATCACAGCAGACGACGTCGCCGGCGCTTCCCCCTTCGCGGACGCCGCTGCCGAGCTCTTCGAGTTCCTCGGTTCCGACACGTTGGTCGCCCACAACGCGCAATTCGATTCCACCGCTTTGCGCAGTGGCCTCCAGAAGGCGGCGGCTCCAGTCCCAGAAGTGCGCCTAGCATGTTCGCTAGCGCTGGCTCGCGACGCCTCCCGCGCCGGCGTTATCGACGTGGCCAACCATAAGCTTCCCACCGTTGCCTCCTACATTGGCGCCGAAGATTTTCAGCACCACGAGGCCACGGCGGATGCCCGCGCCGCTGGGGAAATTGTCAGCGCCTTGGCTCAACGTTTTGGCCACTCCGGTTCCATCGAGGAATTGTTCTCTACCCGCGAGTTTGCACTGGGAACCTTAAGCGAGGATTCGGTTATCCCTGTCCTCCGCGCCAACACCGCACCGCTTTCCGCAGCAGACCTAGGCGCGGGTACAGATTTCCGCGACAACACCCGCATGGCGGGTGCTACCTCGGGTGCTCAGAAGAAGCGCTCCTCCTCGCAGGAGCGCCGCGGGCCGGCCCCGTGGCAGTCCGTGTCCACCCCGGACACCATCCCGGATCCGAACCCCGATGCCGCCCCGGAAGGCGCGTTGTTTGGCCAGAATGTCACCCTCACCGGTGACTTTGAGCCTTTCGACAAGGGCTTGTTGTGGTCCAAGATCGCTGAGCGCGGCGGCCAGGTAGGTAAAAACGTCACGAAGAAGACCACCATCCTCGTCGTGGGCCAGTGGGCCACCAAGACGTCGAAGGAAAAGCGTGCCGAAGAGCTGCAAAGCAACGGCCAGGACATCGCCATCTGGCAGTCCGACAAGCTCTTAGAGGAACTGCAGCTCGACGAAGCCCCACCGTTCTAGGCAGTAAAAGGCGCTAGCGCGCTAGGGCATCCGGGCTCTAGCGCGCGGTGAAATTTCTCTTCTCCGGTGGGAACCTGTGGGCGCAAGACACAGTCCAATAAAGGCAAGGAATCTGCACGAGCCTACCTTTCACGGAGACGAACACATGACCATCGCGCTGCCCACCTCGCTTCACGTCGATCACCTACTCCCTTCGCTCTGCCCGAGCGAAGAGCTCAACGGAATTAAGCTGTGCGATGATGGCTTCGGCGACTCGCCCGCGCGCATCCAGCTTTCGCGGACGCTATCGATGTCCATGGTGCACGGCACGGGTGCCGAAACCAAGCGCGTGAGCCAGCGTGCGTTGGACGATCTGGGCCTGACTACGCGCCAAGCGTGGGATACCGCAGCGCTTAATCTTCAACGCCGCGCGTTAACACAGCAGGGACTGCGTTTCTTTACCCGGCCAGCGGAGCAGAGTCTCAGCGGCGCTGAAGGCAGCCTCGAGGTGCGCGTGCATCGCTGCACCGTATCGTCGTGGTTGGCGCATCCGCAGGCCTTCGTTATCCTGGATAATCATCTGAAACGCTTGAGCCAAGCCACGAGTATTACCTACCTCGTTCCTGATGCGCACACCCTCTACGCGCTGCTGAACGTTTCCCCACAGCGAGCGACGGAACTGGCCTGCCGCGCGGCCGAGTTGCGCCCGCGCCATCGTCCCCCTCTGAGCCTGCAACCACTAGTATTGGCTAACGGCTTCCCTCTCGAGGTGTAGATACGCCTCACGTCATTCTTGCCGTGGCCGAAAGGAGTCACGTTCTTCACAATGCCTGAATCATCCATGTCCCGCCTGGGCAACCAGTACCACTCCTGGGTACGCGCGCACCCCACCGCGGCGCAAGACTTCCGCGACGCCATCGAGGACTTGCTGAACGACGCCGGAATTATCTTCGACCGCGTGGCCACCCGTGTAAAACAATGGCCGTCGCTCAAGGCCAAGGCGAAGAAGCGTCGAGAGAACGGCGAGCTCATGTATCCGAACCCGTGGGAGGATATTCACGATGTTTTGGGCGTGCGGATTACTGTCTTCCACTCCACGATTATCCCAGAGGCCCTGGAGGTTTTAGGAGAGACCTTTACCGTGCTTCGCTCAGTGGATAAGGCAGCGGAGACGCGAATTTCCGGTGGCTTTGGTTATGGCTCCCATCACTTGGTACTGACGGTATCGGAGGATAGCGCCGCCACGCTGGAGGAACTTGAGCCTTATATCGGCTGGACCTTCGAGATTCAGATTCGCACCGTACTCCAGCACGCGTGGGCCGAGTTCGAACACGATATCCGCTACAAACAGGGTCCGAATCCTCCCTCCCCACAGGTCGATCGGCTCTTTACGCTCGCCGCAGGCCTCATTGAGCTGGCGGATCAGCAATTCGATGAAATCGCCGCGCTCAAGGCTCCCAGCTCTGAGGCGGACGATGACGTGGAAATCACGGCAGAGACCCTCCCCGGCGTCCTCGCCATCATTCTGGGTAACCGCTTTCCGCGTTCACGCTCGGAGCACTACCGCTTCCTGGCGGAGCTTTTAGAAAACAACGGCATCAATCGTCTAAGCCAGCTCAGGCAGCTACTCGATGATGACGACATCGCCCACGTTCACGACGCCATGCGCTACCGCTTCCGCCCGGGCCAGGTCAGGCTTATCGACGACCTGCTGCTCAACAAATTCGGCGCCCAGCACATCGAGGCCACCGCCGATGCCGGAGACCGCAGGGACCGCAAGCGCCGTTTGAATGCTCGACTTAAGGCCTTAAAGAACTTCCGGAATAATTAGCGGAATCCACCACGGAACTTCTCCATCTGCCGGCGCTCCTTCTTCGTGGGGCGGCCGGCACCGCGCGGGCGGACCGGGACGGAGGGCATGAACTCCTTCGGCGGTGGCGGCGGGGCATGGTCGATGTAACAGGTGCGCGCAATCGGGGCGCCGACGCGCTTGGACACGGTAGCAAGCACCTCAAGGTCATGCTCGTGATGGTTGCGCCACACGCGCACGCGGTCGCCGGGCACAACCTGCTGCGCGGGCTTGGTGGCGTTGCCGTTGAGTTTGACGTGCCCAGCGCGCACGGCAGTGGCGGCTTCCGAGCGCGTCTTGAACATGCGCACGGACCAGACCCAGGCATCAATGCGCACGGGCCGCCCGTCGGGCTGATTCACCATAGGTTCTTAAAAGTTGTGGTTCTCGTTCACGATCTTCTGGATTTTAATCCAGTTGTACCCTCCACCCACCACGGCAACGATGAGGCCAATCGCCATGAAAGTCCAGAAACCGGTGAGCGTCCAACCCAAGAGGACACCGCCGGCGACGCCGCCCACGACGCAGATAGCTCCGTTGCGGGCGTGGGTGCGCACGGCTTGCTTGCGTTGCTCAATGGGGTTGTTGGGGCGTCGCTGCATAGTCATGGGGCTTATTCTACATGGACAGAAGCTAGCGGCCTGAAAGCTCGACCCAGGCAGTTCCAGCTTCCTTCGGTTCTGCCTCGCCCTGGGTCAGCGCCGCGAGCGTCGCCGCGAGTTCCTCCTTGCCGCCGGGCTCCACAGACACGGTGAAGGTCACCGCCTGGCCGTAGGCGGTATCCACCATGTCCACGCCACGGTTGCGCAACTCCGCCTCCAGCCGCCCGGCCTCCGCATGGGAGACTTCGACTGTATAGAGCTCGCGCAAGGCACGCGTGACGGGCTCAACCTGCTCCATCGTCTCGCTGACGGCGCCGCCATAGGCGTGCACGAGCCCGCCCGCGCCCAGCTTGATACCGCCGAAGTAGCGCACCACGACCGCGCAAATATCGAGCAGTCCGGAGCCCTTCAGAACATCGAGCATCGGCTTGCCCGCCGTGCCGGAGGGCTCGCCATCATCAGAGGAGCGCTCCACTGGATTCGAGCCGTCAACGTGGTAGATGTAGGCCGAGCAGTGGTGGCGGGCGTCAGGGAAGCGGTCGCGGGCGCCGTCGATAAGCGTGCGTGCTTCCTCTTCCGTCGTAGCGCGGCCGATGAGGGTGATAAACCGCGAGCGCTTGATCTCAATCTCGTGCTCGACAATCTCACCGGCGGCGGGGCGCTGATAGCTCTCCAGCATTATGCGACGAGGAAGTCGTACTCAGGCGTGCCGGGCTGAAGCTGCTGGCAGTTGAGCTTCGATTTCTCCATGCGCTCCAGCAGTCCGTCGATACCTGCGGCACTCCCCAACTCGATACCCACCAGCGCGGCGCCGGTCTCACGGTTGTTGCGCTTGAGGTACTCGAACAGCGTGATGTCATCTTCTGGGCCAAGAACATCCTGGAGGAAGTGGCGCAACTGGCCGGGCTCCTGCGGGAAGTTCACCAGGAAGTAGTGCTTGAGTCCGCGGTGCACCAGGGAGCGCTCCATGATTTCGGCATAGCGAAGCACGTCATTATTGCCGCCGGAAATCACGCAGACCACCGTTGAGCCCGGCTGCAGGTTGAGAGTGCGCAGGCCGGTCACGCTCAGCGCGCCGGCGGGGTCGGCGATGATGCCCTCGTTTTGGTAGAGCGCGAGCTGCTCCGTGCACACGGCGCCTTCCGAGACGATGTCATGGTGCAGGCGGCCCTGGTTGGCTTCCAAAATCTTGAAAGGCAGCTCACCGATGCGCTTGACGGCAGCACCGTCGACGAAAGGATCGACGGTCTCCAGGGTCACCGGCTCACCGGCCGCAAACGCAGCGCTCAGCGACGCCGCCCCGGCCGGCTCAATGCCCACCACCGCGGTGCGCGGGGCCATATCGGCGAGGTAAGAGGTGATGCCGGAAATGAGTCCGCCGCCGCCCACGGGGACCACCACGGTATCCAAGGACTTGCCCATTGAGGACAGCTGGGACACGATTTCCGCGGCCACAGTTCCCTGACCGGTGACGGTATCGCGCGAGTCGAAAGGCTCGATGAAGAAGGCGCCGCGCTCGGCGGCATCCGCGTGCGCGGCCGCAGCCGCCTCGTCGAAGTTGGCGCCGGTGACCACCAACTCCACGAAATCACCACCGTGAACCAGGATGCGGTCGCGTTTTTGCTTCGGGGTCGGTTCCGGCACGTAGATCTTGCCGTGGATTCCCATGGTGCGGCAGGCGTAGGCGACGCCCTGGGCGTGATTTCCCGCCGAGGCGGTAACTATCCCCTGCGTGCGCTGCTCTTCGCTGAGATTTGACATGCCGTAAATAGCCCCGCGGATCTTGTAGGAGCGCACATCCTGCAGATCTTCGCGCTTCAGGTACACCTCATAACCTGTCTCTTGGGACAGGCGCGGGCAGTACTGCAGCGGAGTCGGGGCAATCTCCGAGCTAATTCGCGATTGGGCCAGTTGGATATCAGAGGCGTGGATAGGCTCGAAGTCTTGCGGGATGGTTGTCATGGTGGCTTATTTTAGCGCCCCGCTCTCCACGCGTCGCACATTACCTAGCATTCGACCGGTTCACCGAACGTTTACCCAGATCTCGTTTGGCCGCAACTTACTGTTCCCCAAAAGCACTAGGGGCAAACGTACGGTGGTGCGGAATCTTTTCGTCTCGCAACAAGGAGTCTTTCTGCATGTCTCGTTCTATCTCCCGCCGCTCCCTCACCCTGTGCGCTGCGACCGCCACGTGCCTTAGCCTGGCTGTACCGACTTCCTCGGCTGCGATTGTAGAGAATGTCATCGAACACTCTGCTGCCGACGCTAACCTCAAGGTCACCCCGATTGGCACCTATGAGTCTGGGGTCTACGAAGAGTCCGCCGCAGAGATCGTGGCCTTCCACCCGGCCTCCAAGCGCATTCTCACCGTCAACGCACACGCGGGCCAGATTGATGTCCTCGATGCTTCGGATCCGACCAAGCTCACGCTCATCGGTTCCATTTCTGCTGGCGAGGGCAAGGAAATCAACTCCGTGGCCGTGCGTCCCGATGGCCTGGCTGTGGCCGCCGTCCAGCAAGCGGACAAGACCGAGGAGGGCGAAGCACTGTTCTTCAACGCCGCGGCCGAGGACCTAGCGACCGCCGAATTAGGGCGCGTGATGGTGGGCGCTTTGCCGGATAACGTCCACATCACCGCCGATGGTGGCTACGCTCTCCTGGCTAATGAGGGCGAGCCCTCGAACGAGCTCAACGCCGAGGGCACCGATTACATCACGGACCCGGAAGGTTCCGTCTCCGTCATTAAGCTGCCGGAGGGTGTTGAGGCTTCAACCCAAGCACACGCCCGTATCGCCGACTTCACAGCCTTCGACGGTCAGCCCCTGCCAGAGGGCGTGCGCGTCTTCGGCCCCTCCGGTCACGATTCCAAGCCCTCTATCGACTTCGAGCCGGAGTACATCACCTCCCAGGACGGCAAGGCCTTTGTAACGCTGCAGGAGGCCAACGCCATCGGTGTCATTGACATCGAGTCCGCCACCGTGGAAAAGATTCTGCCTGCACACATTGCGGATCACTCGACAGTCCCGCTGGACCCCTCGAACAAGGATGACAAGGCGGAGCTGCGCACCATCCCGGTTAAGGGTCTGTCCATGCCCGATTCCATCGGTGCCTTCACCGCTGGCGGCCAGACCTACTTCGCCACCGCGAACGAGGGCGACGCCCGCGAATGGGGCGTGGAGGAGAAGGACGGCGGTTCCGGCGTCTACACCGATGAGGTGGAGCTCAAGGACGTGGTCGAGGATGGCAAGGTGTGCGAGGGCGCGCTTGGCGACGTCGACCTGGACAAGCTCGCCGACAAGAAGGAAGCCGGCAACCTGAAGCTGAGCAACGCCTCTGGCTGGAACGAAGAGAAGGGCTGCTTCGACGAGCTTTATGCTTACGGCTCCCGTTCCTTTAGCATCTACGACGCGGAGGGCAACGTTGTCTTCGACTCCGGTGCCGAGTTCGAAAAGATCACCGCCGAGCTCAACGAGCCGGGCGTGTTCCACCACAACGCCGATAATGAGAGCGCCGAGTTTGATGACCGCTCCGACAACAAGGGCCCCGAGCCCGAGGCTCTCACCATCGGCACCGTGGGAGATCGCACATACGCCTTCATCGGCGCGGAGCGCGTCGGCGGCATCTTTGTCTACGACGTCACCGACCCTGCTAACTCTTCCTTCGTTACCTACGTCAACAACCGCGACTTCTCCACCGACGAGTCCGCTGCTGCCGGCGACCTAGGCCCGGAGGGCTTTGCCTTCGTCGACAAGGCGGACTCCCCCAACGGCGAGTACCTGCTCATCGTCGGCAACGAGGTATCCGGAACCACGACCGTCTACTCCGTTGAAGATCTCCTCGCCGGCGACAAGGACGAAGAGGAGAAGCCGGACGAGAAGCCGGATGAGAACCCTGGCGATGACTCGCAGGACCAGGACGATCAGAACAAGGACGGCCAGAGCTCCCGCCCGTCCACCGCGACCATCATCGCTGGTTCTGTCATCGGTGCCATCGCCGCCCTAGCCGCTGCCGTAGGCCTGCTGCGTGCCCCGGGTATCCGTGAAACGGTTCTCAGCCTGGCCCCTACACCGCTGCGCGAGCAGCTGGAGAAGTTCCTCTAGCCCCTACCGCGCTCCTGGGGAGGGCTGCTACATTGAAATGGGCTTGCACCAAGCCCTCCCCCTTTTTCTCATCCCCTCGCATCCCTTCCCAAGGAGAACCCTCTGATTATGCGCCTTTCAACCTCCCTGATCGCAGTGTGCACCACGACCATGGCCCTGGTAACTCCGCTGGCTGCAGCCGACGACGCTTCTGGTAGCGCTCAGCCCGCCGCGCAGAGCCAGAGCGGACAGAACGGTCAGAGCTCCACTGGCGGAAGCTCGATGAACATCGGTCACACCAACACCTCCGGCCTCTCCGAGGAGTGCGCGGATGCGGTGCGCAAGGCGCGCGAGGAGCACGAAAACGCGGTGGCCGATGACACTGCGGGCTCGTCCTTCATGGGGCCGAAGGAGCTCGGACTCGGCATCCTTAACGGTTATGGTTCCTCCGGTATGCCGGCAGAGCCAGACTGCGTCCAGGAAGAAAAGGACGCTGAGCTGGAGAAGGAATGGGACGAGATGCCGGACTGGGTACAGTCTGCACGCCCCAATGACACGGCCGAGGAGGTCTTTGCGTGGATCGGTGGCGCGGCTGCGTTACTCTCCGTCGGCATCAACCTGCTGGCCGCGGTCGCGCAGTCCAACCCGGCTGTCCTCAACGACCTGCGTGCCTTCCTCAAGAGCCACGGTTTCTACTGGGATAACACCAAAAAGAAGGACGAGGCCGACGCGGCTGAGGAATAATTCCCTACCGTACGATCTCGAAGGCGCGAACCACACTTGGTTCGCGCCTATTTATTTCGCCCTCGGACGGGACCGCGCACTAGAGCATTTGCGCGCCCCAGCCCCGGCGACGGGTTAGAACAGTTCCTCCGTAGCGATCTGTGCGCCTTCAACGAGGGACTCCAACTTTGCCCACGCGATCTGGTGATGCAGGCGTCCACCGAGACCGCAATCCGTCGACGCGATGACGTTCTCGGGGCCCACCAACTCGGCGAAACGGATAATGCGATCCGCCACCAGGCGCGGGTGCTCCACGGCGTTCGTGGAGTGCGAAATCACGCCCGGGTAGATGACAGTGCCCTCCGGCAGTTTGTGGTCCTGCCACACACGCCACTCGTGCGCGTGGCGCGGCGAGGCGCCCTCAAAGGAGAAGCCGCCGACCTTGGCCTGCAGGATCTCTTCAATGATGTCCGCGAACGGAATATCCGTCACGTGCGGGCCGTGCCAGGAACCCCAGCAGATGTGCAGACGGGTCTGCTCGCGCGGGATGTCCTTGATGGACTCATTGAGGATGTCGATGCGCTCGCGCAGGAATGCCTGGAAGTCCTCTACGGTCGGCTCCGGAACCACCGAATCCCAAGCCTCAGCCAAGTCCGGGGCGTCGAACTGCACGGTCAGGCCGGCATCGGTGATGGCCTTGTACTCCACCTTGAGCGCCTCACCACAGGCGCGAACAAGGTCGGTTTCATCCTCGTAGTACTTGTTGGGCAGACGTGCCGCAGCGCCCGGGGACAGGGCGGCGACGAAGCCTTCGGTGCCCTCGGGGAGGGCGTCGGCAAGCAGCTTTACGTCTGCTTCGACCTGCTCCTGGCCGATGTAGGTAACCGGGCCGGTGAACTCCGGGTTAGCTACCTTCTTGCGGCCGGTAAAGATACCCGAATCCGGATCGTTGTAAGCCTCGGCGAACAGTGCGCGGTCGCGGCGATCCTTCATCGAGGAAAGGCGAATCTTGCCCGGCTCGGAGCGGATCTTGTCACCGATTTCCCAGCGGTCCTTGTCCGTCATGGTCAAACCACCCAGGCGGGTAAAGGAGTAGTTCCACCAAGCTCCATAGTCCACAGCGCCGGAGGTGATGTGGCCGTACTCGCCCTCGTTGATGATGTCGATGCCGAGATCAACCTGGCGCTTGACCACGTCAGCAACCGAGCGCTGAAGAATCTCGTGGAACTTCTCATCGGAGATGGTGCCGGCAGAACGCTCGAGGTTAGCCTCCAGCAGCTCCTTGGTGCGTGGCAATGAGCCGACGTGGGTGGTGCGGATCTTATTGACCATAGGAGGTACATTCCCTTTCAACTAGACTGTGCTGTCTAGCGTAACCCACGTACGAAGCACGGCCCGCTTCATTCTGTACTTTTATTCAGCACGTGGCCCCAACACGTGGGCTCACCCAAGGATGCCGGCGCCCATCGTCGCCTTGAGATCACCCATGAGGTTGCTGGAGCGCTCCACACGCAGATGTTCGCCGAGGACCATCATGGTGGACTCTTCGCCGTCGACAAGCGTGAGGTACACGTCGGACTCACCCTTGTTGTTGACCAAGACCTGCTTGAGCCGCGCAATGTTGTCCATCGTGCACTGATCCGTGCGCATGGTCAGTCGCAGCGGCAGCCCAGCACCGTTGCCCGGCCCCAAATCGGGAACGCGAATATCGGAGCAGAACAAGGACATGCGCTCATCGCGAATCTTCACCTGAACCTTGGCCAGGATGATATTGTCTTCCGCAATCTGCGGGGCCACCAGCGAGTACACCTGGTTGAACACGAGGATATCCACCTGGGCGCCGTTATGGTCCTCGATGCTGACGATGGCCCAGGGCGAGCCATCGCGCTTGGAAAAGCGCCTGTCGACGCCCGAGATAATGCCGCCGATCACCAGCTCCTGCCCGTTGCCGACTTCACCGTTGAGGATCTTCGTAATCGGGGTGTCGGTCTGCGCGTTGAGGGCTTCCTCGAAGCCATCGAGCGGGTGGCCGGACACATACAGGCCGAGCATCTCCCTCTCCAAGGCCAGCTCGTGCTTTCGATCCCAGTTCTCATCTGGGATATCGATAGCGAAGGCGGAGACAGAGTCGCCCTGTTCATCACCACCGCCAAAGCCAGCGAAGAGGTCAAATTGGCCCTTGTCGGCTGCTTTTTTGGTAGTCTGCACCGAATCCACGGCATCCTCGTGGATGAGCATGAGGCCCTTGCGCGGGTGTTCCAGGGAATCGAAGGCTCCGGCCTTGATGAGGGATTCGGTCACGCGCTTCGAACAGGCAGCCAGCTCGATCTTCTCCAGGTAATCGGAGAAGGACGTGAAAGCGCCTTTCTCCCGGCGGGTCTTCACGATGGAATCCACCACTTCCCCACCGACGTTGCGGATAGCGCCCATGCCGAAGCGGATATCCTCGCCCACGGCCTGGAAGGTTTCTTGGGACTCATTGACGTCCGGGGAGAGCACGCGGATGCCCAGGTGGCGACAGTCGGCCAGGTAGATAGCGGACTTATCCTTCTTGTCACCCACCGAGGTCAGCAGCGCGGCCATGTACTCCGGCGCGTAATAGGCCTTCAGGTAAGCCGTCCAGAAGGACACCAACCCGTAACCGGCGGCGTGGGACTTGTTAAACGCGTAGGAGGCGAAGGGCTCAATGGTGCCCCACAGAGCGTCCATGGCTTCCTTGGAGTAGCCATTGTCCTTCATGCCGCCCCAGAACTTGTCATACTGCTGGGCCAGGACTTCCGGCTTCTTCTTACCCATGGCCTTACGGAAGCCATCTGCCTCGCCGGCGGTGTAGTTAGCCACCTTCTGCGAGATACGCATGATCTGCTCCTGGTACACGATAAGACCGTAGGTCTCATCGAGGATCTCCTTAAGCGGCTCCTCCAGCTCGGGGTGAATTGGGGTAATTTCCTTGCGGCCGTTCTTGCGGTCCGCGTAATCCCAGTGCGCGTTCACACCCATCGGGCCCGGACGGTAGAGCGCCAGCGACGCCACAATATCCTTAAAGCCCGTCGGCTTCATACGCTTGAGCAGCTCCTGCATGCCGCCCGAGTCGAGCTGGAACACGCCCAGAGTATCGCCACGCGAGAGCAGGTCATAGACCTTTGAGGCACTCGGGTCGTCGGCATGGAGGTCCTCTAGGTGGACTTCCTCGCCGCGGTTCTTCTTGATGTTTTCCAGGCAGTCACCAATCACGGTGAGGTTGCGCAGACCCAGGAAGTCCATCTTCAACAGGCCGATGGCCTCACAGGCCGGGTAGTCCCAGCCGGTGATGTAGGCGCCGTCGGCTGGGCGCTTCCACATCGGGATGTGGTCCATAAGCCGGACCGAGGCCATAATGACCGCGCAGGCATGCACGCCGGCCTGACGGACCACGCCCTCGAGGCCGCGTGCGGTCTCATAAATCTTCTTGACGTCCGGGTCAGTCTCAATCATCTGCCGGACCTCGGTCGCCTCCGAGTAGCGCTCGTGCTCGGGGTCCATGATGCCGGCGAGCGGGATGTCCTTGGCCATGATGGCAGGCGGCAGCGCACCGTTAATGCGGTCCGCCATCTGGAAGCCCGGCTGGCCAAAGTGCACCTTAGCGGAGTCCTTAATGGCCTGCTTGGTCTTCACAGTGCCGAAGGTGATCACCTGGGCAACCTTGTCCTCGCCCCACCGCTCGGCGGCGTAAGTAATCATCTCGCCGCGGCGGCGATCATCGAAGTCGATATCGATATCAGGTGCAGACGGACGCTCCGGGTTCAAGAATCGCTCGAAGAGCAGTCCGTGCTCGATGGGGTCAATGTTGGTAATGGTCAGCGCGTAGGCCACGAGTGCACCGGCCGCCGAACCACGACCCGGACCGACGCGAATTCCGATGGACCGCGCGTGCTTGATGAGCTCGGCCACGATGAGGAAGTAAGAGGGGTAGCCCTTCATGTCGATGACGCTGATCTCGTACTCAGCGCGGTCGATGTACTCCTGCGGCACATCCCCACCGTTGAAGCGATCCTTCAGTCCCTCCATGACCTCGTGGGTCAGCCAGGAGGTTGGGGTGTGGCCCTCGGGGACGTCGGCAATCGGCATGCGATCGTGGGTGTGCTCCTCCCAAATCGCACCGTAGTCCTGCACGCGCTCCGCAATCCACAGGGTGTTATCGCAGGCCTCCGGCACCATGTGATCCCACAGCTCACGCATCTGCGCGGCGGACTTGATGTAGTAGCCGGTGCCGTCGAACTTGAAGCGATCCGGGTCCATGAACGTCTTACCGGTCTGCACGCACAACATGGCCTCGTGCGCCGGGGCTTGGGACTCCAGCACGTAGTGGCAGTCATTGGTCACCAACGGCGGCAAGTCCAGCTTGCGGCCGATCTCCAGCAGGCCGTCGCGCGTGCGCTTCTCGATGTCCAGCCCATGGTCCATAAGCTCCAGGAAGAAGTTGTCCTTGCCGTAGATGTCCTGCCACATCGCGGCAGCCTCGAGAGCCTCGTTGAACTGGCCTAAGCGCAGGCGGGTCTGCACATCACCCGAGGGGCAACCGGTGGTCGCGATGATGCCTTCGGCGTGCTCGGCAATAAGCTCCGCGTCCATGCGCGGCCACTTGCCCAACTGGCCCTCGTAAGAAGCCAAGGAGGAAAGCTTGAACAGGTTGCGCAGGCCGGTTTCATTCTCCGCCAGCATGGTCTGGTGCAGGTAAGCACCGGAGGCGGAGACGTCATCGCGCTTCTGGTCCGGGGTTCCCCACAGCACGCGCTTCTTGTTGAAACGTGACTCAGGAGCCAGGTAGGCCTCGATGCCGATGATGGGTTTAATGCCGGCGCTGGTCATCCTTTGATAGAAGGCATTGGATCCATACATGTTGCCGTGGTCGGTCATGCCGACTGCCGGCATGCCTTGGCGGAGAACCTCATCCGCCAACATGTCCACCTTGGCCATGCCGTCCAGCATGGAGAATTCGGTGTGATTGTGCAGATGGACGAAGGAGGAGTTTTTGGCCATGCGGCTCATCTTAGCGGGGCCGTCAAACTTCGCCCGTAGGTCCTCGTTAAGGTACATTTTCTTAAATGTTCTACACTATTGCCGCCTATCTCATGTGGGGCTTCTTCCCAGCGTTCTTCCCGCTGCTGCGCCCCGCCAGCCCGTTTGAGATCTTGGCCCACCGCATCGTGTGGACTGCGGTTCTCGTCACCGCAATGCTGCTGGTGACCGGTGGCTGGCGCGAGCTGAAAGCGTTCAGCTTGCGCACCTGGGGGTGGATGTTTGCCTGCGGCGTGGCCATCACCATCAACTGGGGTACCTATGTCATCGCCATCAACAGCGATCACGTGGCCGATGCCGCACTGGGCTATTTCATTAACCCGCTCGTCTCCGTGGCCCTCGGCATTATCTTCCTCAAGGAGAAGCTGACGAAGGCGCAGGTGGCGTCGGTCAGCATCGCCTTCATCGCGGTGTTGTGGCTGACCTTCATGACCGGCCAGGCCCCCTATTATTCGCTGGCCTTGGCCTTCAGCTTCGGAATATACGGCCTGCTCAAGAAACGCATCACGGTCTCTTCGATGGGCTCAGTGGCCGCGGAAACCTTGGTCATGCTCCCCTTCGCGCTGGTCTACCTGGGCTACCTCCAGGCACAGGGCGAATCCACCTTCACGACCGAAGGCCCCGAGCACGTCGCACTGCTGGTCACCTCCGGCCTCGTCACCGCTCTGCCGCTGTTGTGTTTCGCCCAGGGCGCTAAGCACCTGCGCCTGTCTACGCTCGGCATGCTGCAGTACATGACCCCCATCATGCAGATGCTGTGGGCGCTGTTCGTGACCCAGGAGCACATGTCCACCGAACGCTGGATTGGCTTTGCCATCATCTGGGTTGCGGTGATCATCTACCTTGCAGACTTGGTGCGCATGGGCCGCGCTTCTCGACGCCGCGCCCGCCTCCACCCCGCCGACGCGTCACCCACCGCAGAGGGCTAACGGCGCTTCAGCTCCTCGCGCGCCTGCTTAGCCTCGGCGCGCCGGGCGGATTCCTCGCGTGCATTAAGCGCCCACCGCGGCATGAGGATGGCCATGGCGATGCAGTAGATGGCCACCACGATGAGAATGCCGAGGGCGAGCTTGTCCGCACCCCAGATCCCTTGCGCGATGGCGGCCCCAGAGGCGATGAACGCGCCCGCCCACATCAAGAGGTAGGCAAAGCGGTAGTTCGGCGGCCACTCGGTGGTGTTGGGAAACAGGCGCATGTCTTCTCCTTGGCTGTTCTAGCGGTTCTCATTCTGTCCGACGTTGGCGGGCGGGCGCACGCCGAAGGATCCCCATGCGGCGTCAGCGGGCGCGACCTCCACGGTATCGACCCGCGGATCGTTAGCGAGGGCGCGCAGTTGACTCCCCCCGGAATAGACCACGACGGCATCGACCTTCGCTGGTGCATCCTCCGCCATGTCACGGGCATGGTCGGCCACGCGGGCCAAGACGGTATCGATAACGTCGGCGCGCGTGGCGCCGGCGACAGGCTCGGGGACCGCGATGGGCGCGGCCAGCCCGATCACGATGGCATCCATGCGCTCGATGGGCTGCAGGGCGTCGCTCACGTCCTGCGGACTCAGCGGCTCGCGAAAGCCCACCAGCGCGTAGGCCGGATCGGTTGCGTGCGCTAATGAGGTCTCCGCGCGCTCCCGATAATCGGCCGCGCTCTCCGAGCCATCAGGGCCAAGTTGGTCTCCCTGCACCGCCGTGCTGGGCTGCGTTCCGAAGAGCCCGAAGGCGACCACCACTGCCAAGGCGAGCACGGCCAACAGCACCAGCGCCGCGGCACGGCGGCGCCGGTAGATGCGTTGGCTGGCGCGTCGCTGCGGGCTCATCCGCGCAAAACCTCCACGGCGTGCTTGAGATCGTCCGGGTAGGGTGCAGTGCACTCGAACCACTTGCCGGTTCCCGGGTGGGTAAAGCCGAGTTCGACCGCGTGCAGCCACTGGCGGTTAAGCCCCACACGCTTGGCCAGGTTCGGGTCACGGCCATACATCGGATCGCCGACACAGGGATGCCCGGTGGCGGACATGTGGACACGGATCTGGTGGGTTCGGCCGGTCTCCAAATGAACCTCGAGGAGGCTAGCCTCGCGGAAGGCCTCCAACAGCTTGTAATGTGTCACGGCCGGTTTGCCGTCATCGACGACCCCAAATTTCCAGCCCGCAGAAGGATGACGGCCAATGGGTGCATCAATGGTCCCCACGATGGGATCCGGCAGGCCCTGCACCACGGCGTGATAGGTCTTCTGCACGGTGCGCTCGCGGAAGGCGTTCTTGAGTTGGGAGTAGGCGCGCTCGCTGGCGGCCACCACCATGACGCCTGAGGTCCCCACGTCGAGACGGTGGACAATACCCTTGCGTTCGGTAGGGCCGGCGTCGGCAAGCGCATAGCCTGCTGCCCGCAGCCCGCCGATGACGGTGGGCCCATCCCAACCCAACGTGGGGTGCGCAGCCACACCCACGGGCTTGCACACGCAGATGATGTCCTCGTCCGCGTAGAGAACATCCATGCCCTCCACCAGCTCTTCTTTGGGAATGAGTGGCTCCTCGGGCGCTGGCATCATGACGTCGATCCAGCCGCCGGCACTTAAGCGCTCGGACTTGCCCACGGCGGCGCCATCGATTTCCACGTCTCCCGCCGCGCACAACTGGGCCACCCGGGCCCGCGAAATACCCAAGAGCTTGGCCAGAGCGGCATCCGCGCGCATGCCATCGAGGCCCTCGGGCACCGGCAACCTACGACTTTCGCGCATCAAGCTTCCCCCGCTTCCTGCTCTTGTGGCTTTTCTTTCATCTCAGCCCAGAACATCGCACCAATGAAGACCACGACGCCACAGGTAATGGCTGCATCCGCAATGTTGAAAACCGCGAAGCTGCCCACGGAGATGTAATCCACCACGTGCCCAAACCAAAACCCTGGTTCACGCACGAGGCGGTCGATGAAGTTACCCAGGGCGCCTCCGGCGATCATCGCCAGACCTATCGCCTGCCACTTATCGTGAATGCGCGGGGCAGCGATGGCCACACCAATGATGAAGGCCAATTGGATCGTGGTAAACAGCCACGTCGATCCCTCCCCGCCCATAGAGAAGGCGGCGCCGGGGTTAAACAGAAGGTAGAAACGGAACCAGTCACCGATTACCGGCAACGCTTCACCTTCAGTGAGGATGGACAGCATCAGCGCCTTCACGGCTTGGTCGACGGCGGCCACACCGAGCACCACCGCGACCATCACTCCGATATAACTCCTTGCTTTCACCTGTTCCATTCTAAACAGGCTCATCCGGTAATTTGGAATGCGTGTTTCGTGTGAGAGCCCTAGCAGTCCTGTCCGCCACCGTCCTGGGAGTAGCCGGCGCGCTGAGCGGATGTTCCTATTCCCAGCCGGCCAAGCCAGTCGAGGAGCCAGTGGGGCTGGCCCTCGATGCCCCGCGCGTGACCCTCCTGGAACCGGGTGACGGCGCCGGTCAGGTCCTGGCTTTTAAGGACCTCGATGCCACGCAGGAGCTGACGTATGAGGTCGCCACGGGCTTCGACCAGCAACTGCGCAAGGACGGCAGCTCGGCCCCGTCACCGGAGGCTCAGGACAAGGTCACGCTTCCGTTGCAAGCCTCGGTGGAGGCGGCCACCGAGAATGTCGAAGGCCAACTTCCAGCCAGCCGCAATGCGTTCGTCACCGTCGGAAAGCCGGAGGCTGACGGCGCGGATGTCTCCTCCGCTGAGGGCTTCCAGTTTGGATGGCGCGGCACGGATACGGGCCAGATGAACTCGCTGCGCCTGGCCGCCCCGCAGGCGGCGACCGATCAGGCCCGCAGCACCGTCGAGCGCGCCATCACCAGCCTGACCTCACTGCCCATTGTCTTCCCTGATGAGGAAATCGGCCTGGGTGCGACGTGGGTGGTGGAATCGCGCGTCACCGGCGAATCCACGCTGTTGCAAACCACGACGTATACCTTGGACAAGCTGGACGGGGATATCGCTGAGCTCAGCGTGAAGATTGAGCAGCGGCCTTCCCTGGGCGCACTGTCCTTCGACGGTGCCGACGCCCCCGAAGAGCTACGTGGCAAGGAGCTGAAGGTTACGGACCACACATCGACCTCGGAGGGCTCCGTTACCGTTGATCTGGCCAAGCCGCTTCCCACCGCCGGCGATGTCTCCGTGACCACCGCGATTTCTTATGGTGCGGAAGGCTCTGATCTTCGCGTGGTGCAGACCAGCGCCACCAAGATGGAGTTCACCACCGAGTAGCCTGCTTCGCGCCACGCATTCTCCTGCGCGAGAGCACCGCGAAACAGCCTTGCGCACAAGGCAGCGCCCACCACTTGGCTGGCATGAGATCCAGCGAGTGGCGGGCGCTTAAGTTATGAAAACCCGGTTTTACTGGGCGGGAGCCTCAGCACCTTCTGCGGGGGCGTCGGCAGGCGCCTCAGCGCCTTCCTCGGCGCCAGCGCCTTCCGGCACGGAGTCCGCACACATCTCCGGGACCTCTTCCGGCGGGACGATGTTGGTGACCAAGACACACGCCCAGGTCTTAGACAGCTTCCACGTGCCACCCTCGTTGATGAACTCCACCTGGTCGGCGGTCTGCTGCTGGCCATCAGGGGTATTGATGTGGACGGTAGCGAGCGCGGAATCCGGCACGAGGCCCGGGATGACCGGAGCCACAACCTCGAAGGTGGCACCGGATTCGGCCTGGGACTGCGACATGACGTCGAAAAGCTCCGGCGCCGTTTCGCTGCCCTGCACCAGCTGCACCTTCTCTTCCTGCGGCAGGTTCGGGTCGGCGGCCTTGGCCAGAATCTCGTTGAGCTGCTCTACGGTGGGCATCTCGGTGGAGACAACCTGCGAGGCGGAGGTTTCGCCCGAGGGCTTAGCAGCGGTGCTGTTCTCGGCCGCGCCATCGTCGGAAGACGAGCAGGCGGACAGGGCAGTCGCGGCGCCCAAAGCCAGGACGGCGGCGCTCAGCTTGAAGGATTTCACAAATACTCCTCACGTTGGGGATCGTGGTTCATCCCTTTTACTCTAGCGCCCGCGAGCTTCACCCTGGGTTTCCCGCGCAGGTGTGCGCCTGTAGTAGCCTGCTGGCATGACTTTTGCACTCATCGCCACCGGTGGCACCATCGCCTGCACGACGGTCCGTGACGGCTCCCTCGTCCCCACCGTCAGCGGCCAGCAGCTGGCCGCATCCCTGGGTACCGCAGGCAGCCCTCACGATATCGAGGTGGTGGAGTTCCGCGCCCTGGACTCCAGCTCGATTACTTTGGCAGACCTCGATGAGCTGCTGCTGTGCGTACGTGACCAGCTGGCCCGCCCGGACATCGACGGCGTACTCATCACGCATGGCACCGATTCCTTGGAAGAGACCGCCCTAGCGTTGTCTCTTTTCGACCTCGGTGCGGGCCCCATCGTGCTCACGGGCGCGCAGCGCGCCTTCGATCACCCGGATGGTGATGGGCCGCGCAACCTGCGCGAGGCCTATCAACTTCTGTGTTCTGGGAAGCCGGGTGTGTGGGTGCAGTTTGGCGGCCGCACCATCCCTGGGCGCGGCGCGCGCACGGTGACGGTGAAGCTGCGGATGGCAGATTTTCACATCGAGTCACGCTCAGCCACCTTGCCCTACGCCACCGATGACCTGAAGGTGCTCGAAGCCAAAGCGTTGAGCTTGGCCCGCTACCCGGAGGAGCTCGGACCGATCAGGCTGGTGGGCGTGAGCTACTCAGGGCTGGAAGAGGCCCGCCAAGACGTGCTCTTTCCGGAACTGGACCGTGAGATTGTGCGCCGGGCGCCGGACACGGACTACGAAACCGGGGTCAGTGATTATCTGCCTGGGACGCCATCTGTCCCCGAGAGTGTTTCCCCGGCGGGTGGAGCTGCGGATTCCGAAGAATCGCTGAGTCACCGGTGGCGCGCGACCCAAGACGTCTACCGCCCCGACTTCGGCCACGGCTGGATCCAGGGCGCGGGCCACGGGGTGGTCAGCGTGCGTTTTGAAACCCGCGCTACGGGCCCGGGGTTCGTGCGCTCCTTCGCGGCTGAGGATGAAGACCTCCGCCCCGCCGACCCGCTGGAATCACTGGCGTGGGAGGACATCCCGCCGGATGAAGACGCCGACCCCGAGGACGCGGTAGAGGCCCCACCACGAGAGGACAGCTAGCCCGCGGTATAGGTCGTGGCAGGCGGGGTCGAGCTAAACATCTCGCCCACCGGGGTACCCGTGGCGAGGGCAGCGGCGAGCATGATGCGGGCTTGGCCTGCGCGGAATCCGCCGGAAGCCACCGCGCCCATTTCGCCCAAGGTGGCTCCACCGCCTGCACCGCCATAGGCCAGCTTTGTCACTCCATAAGGCGTGCGGGTGCTAATCACCACGGGCACACCCGCCTGTAGCGCGCGGGTTACCCCAGCACCCATCTCCGCGCCCATGTTGCCCGCGCCCCTCGCCTCGCTGACGAGGCCGGAGGCCCGGCTGCCTCTTCTACACCTCCGCCG